>JAGNHS010000046.1 GCA_018001635.1 Pseudomonadota bacterium
CACCACCACCGCCGCCTACTCCTCCACCACCACCGCCGCCGCCGCCTTCAGTGTCACATACACAAGTTTCACAACAAGCCACAGCGACCTTTGCTCAAAAGAACACAAATTGGGCTGATCTATCGCCACTACCTAGCACTAGCGCCGAAGAAACTATGGCCGCAAGTCAACTCTGGGGCAATGAATTTACCGCTCAAATTTCAAATCCGCCCTCTTCTCGAGGCATAGAAGAAACTGTTTTGCCGGAAGTGACCGACATCCACAACGAAGCCTTTGAAATCATCCCTCAGACAGGAACTTCACACCACGAAAAATCTCAAGATGATTTTTCAAGCTTTCGAGATGAAGCACAACAAACACAAGCGAGCGCTGAGGACATTCGACAAATTGTACGAGATGAAATCGAAAGAGCTTTGAACGGACATTTTAAAGATAAACTCAATGATAGACTTCAAGATGTTCTTAAAATGATTGATCGTCATAGCAAATAAAACTATCCTTCGATTTTAATGAAGTACAAAAATCTTCCGATAGTTAAAGTGCATTCTTGCAAAAGCACTCAAGATGAATCTCTAAGAGGCTTAACTCAGTTAAAAAATCCTGAACATAAAATATTTTGGTTTCAAAGTTTAAAACAAAGCCATGGGCGAGGTCGCCAAGGACACAAGTGGATCGACAATAAAACAGAAGCTCTTCTGATTTCAGCGAGTTTTTTATGGCCTAAAAATATCAAACTTTCTCCACACCTCACACTTATAGCAGGACTCAGTTTATGGAATAGTCTGAGCCATTTTAAAAAAGATTCACGCGTTTGTATAAAATGGCCCAACGACATCGTTGGTCTAGAAAATAATTCAATTTATAAAATTGGCGGAATTTTAAGCGAAGCTCGAAGAGACCTAATTACTATTGGTTGGGGAATCAATCTTAAAGGCAAAGCACCTCTTAAAAAAGCCAAAGTTTTAAGCGAATACTTTGGCGATAAAACACCTAACGATAAAGCGCTGGCTAATAGCTTAAGAAAAGAATTTGTCTCAAACTTAAATCGAATCATTAAAGCTAATTCTTGGAATGAGTTTCACTTAAAGCTAGAGTCTAAAGCTATGGCTCCACTCTGGGGTAAGCGTATTTATGTTCTAAAAAAATATAAAGGCATTGCTATTGGCTTAGATAAATCTGGAGCACTCCTACTTAAAAAATCAGATAAAGAGATTCACAAAATCATTTGAGCTCAATTTTGTTACGCATGTGTAAAAACTTTATTCAGCAGCAGCATCCGTAAAGAGCTGTAATTACTGCGATATTAGCGACTCATTCGATTGGCACGTTCACTGCATTACTCTTTTTAGGAGAGTTGTATGAAAACAAATAGATTGGCAAAGTTCACTTCGGTATTGATGATTGTGATTGCTGTTGCAGCCTGCGGAAAAAGTAAAAACAACAACCAAGCTGTGGCACCCGCTCCAACTGCAAATCCTTATCCTTACCCAAACACCCCCAACGGACCTTATAATACTAACCAAGCAAGTACAGTTGAAATTTATCGTGGCCAAGTACGATGTTTTAACGATCGCAACGTTGAAGTTAGTTGCACAGGACAAGTTCCTCAAGCAAACCCTGGATGCACTTTTGAACAGCTTATGTTTAACGGATACAGCTACAGCAGCGTTTATTGTGTTCAGCCCGCATATTACTACTAAGATTTTACAAAGTTAAACTGAGCAAACTTTGCCAGACTAAGTTTTGCCTTCGGGAATCTAAGCTATCTTAGGCTTAGATTCCCTTTTTTCATTCTCATTTTTCAATATATATTCTATAAGCCCTTAAATGGGTCGAATTCAAAATTTCAATGTTGGTGAAGAAGACAGAAAACCCAAAGACAATAAAATCTCTCACCCCGACTCACTCACCATAGTTTTATTTCAACCTCGCATTCCTCAAAACACGGGCTCTATTGCTCGCATGTGCGCAGCCACAGGATCCCGACTCGAACTCATCAATCCCTTTTTTAAAATTGACGATTCTAAACTCAAAAGAGCAGGACTCGACTATTGGCATTTGCTCGATGTTGAAATTTTCGATTCTCTAGAAGATTGGATGAATAAACATCCTCATAGAATACCGTGGCTTCTCGAAGTTAAAGGTCCTAAAATCTACACAGACGTAAAATACGCTCCTCAAGATTTTTTAATGTTTGGAGATGAACAAGAGGGTATTCCTGAATCTCTTTTAAAAACACACCCCGAAAAGCACTTAAGCTTACCTCAGCAAGGAGTGCGCTCTTTAAACTTGGCCACTACTGTAGGCATTGTCACCTTTGAAGCCCTTAGACAATTGAATTGGCTCTATCTCAAAAATTCTTAATTTTTGGTTAAAATTTCATCTTAACAATTAAGCTTTTGTTAAGGTGAAATTCCATAAAGCTCATACAGATAAGTCCAATTTCAATCGCCATATTCTTGTAACAGTGCTTTGGAAAAATAGAACTATGAAAGCGGCATTATTAATAATGCCAAATTCTGATGGGGGAACGTTATATGAAAAACTTTAAAAAAGGATTCTCAATCGTCCAGACGATGCTTGTTCTAGCTTTATCTGCTGGAGCTTTCTCAGTCATTGCCGAACTTCTAAAGCAAGTTAACGTAGTTGCTATTAGGGGTAGGGAAGGGGCCACTTTGGCTTCACTTCAAGATATGTTTGCGCCACTTAGAAACCGTGACAAAATGCCAGACGTCATAAGCAACATGAGAAGCGGTACAAGTTGGTTTAACTCTTGTTTACCAAATACTGGAAGCACTTATTCTTGTCCAAGTAGCGCTAACGTAGCTCCGTATCCTGAATTACAAAGTAAAGCCAGTGGACGTTATGTATTCGAAGCCGATCTTGTCGATCTTCATGGAAAAACAATTGCTGGTACTACAAGTAGCCCAATCTATTTCGATGATACGGGTAGCCCCTGTTCGGGCAGCGATTGCCGATTTGAATCTAAAGGTTTTGCAATTATTAAAAATACTAGCGATCCCGATGAAGTCACTTTGGTAAATGTCATCATTCAAAACCCATTAGCTAATAAACGAGGAACGGTATGGAAACCAAGATACACATATCTAGAAATTGGAACTTATTGGAAAACTGTAGCCGATAACAAATGTTTATCAGGTGAATACGTGAGTGGCTTAGATAGTGACCACAACGTTATTTGTACTGCGCTTCCAACACCCAAACTTAGAAAAATTTACGAGCAGACTTTTGGATTCTCTGCCACTTCAGGATTAGCACTCATCAACGATGCTTCGTTCCCAAGCGGTGTTACGACTTGCGCCTTAAGCGCGACCGATGACGACACTTCAATGTTTCAGGATAGCGACGATGTTTCGAATAAAGTTTTAGTGAGCGGTGGCTTTAAATGCGAAGTGAGAAAAAGCGGCACTCAATGGTATGGCGTGGCTCCCATGGCGTCGGGATCTGTAGCTTGCCAAGCCACTTGCACAGTATTTGAAGCTTATCATTAATAGACCCACCCGAGCCCAAGGAAGGGCTCCCATCTTTTTCAAAATAACTTAGCTTTTAACAACGAATAAATATCTTCAAAAGCACCATTAGACATCACCAACTCAAGAGCTTTGGGATTATGATTTTTCGACAACCATTGCAAATACAATTCCACAAGCTCTACTGCAGTGGAAGCGGTGTAGACTTCGCAACGATCACTAAGTTCCATTGCAAGTTTATCAACATCAAGATTTTCGCTGGTTAAACTTATTGAGCTTCGCTGACGATTCACTTTTTTTAAAAAAACAGCATCTGCAATGGGAAGTAGTTTTATTAAATCATCATAAAAAGCATTCGAAGCTGCAGTGGCAGAGTGAAACTCCATAAAAGCACAAAGCTTACGATCTGGAAAACTTTCCTTGGCACTTTTTAAAGTGAATTCATAAGCTGTGGGATGATGAGCAAAATCCTCAATGAGCAAATGCTTATCGTTAACGGCTAAAATTTCCATTCGCCTTCTAATACCAGAAAATTCACAGAGCCATTTCTGATTGTCTTGAATTTCCGAGAGATACCCCGAGGCATATAAAGTGGCTATTACAGCCACAACATTGAGTTTCTGATGCTCTCCAATCATGGGTGATTTTAAAATATAATCTTTTCGTTGTTGATCATTAATTTTTACGTTTAGATGCAATTCCACACCTAATCGCTTTTCACCCAAGAGAGTTTTCCATTCACATGCAATCGAGTTTTTCTTAATCCTAAAATCAGAGTTTTCATTAAAACCAAATCGGATCACTCTAAGCCCTCGGGCACTGGCTTCATGAGCCAAAACTTTCATCATCGCTGGGCGAGGCGAAGATTCATCATCGAGCAACACAACACCTTGAGTTGTAATTCTGACTAAAAGTCGAAACTGATTGAGAATGTCTTCTTCGTTTCTAAATATATCGGCGTGATCCATTTCAAGAGCATTTACGATTATCCAATGCGGGTCGTAATATAAAAACTTTGAATGATTTCTATGAGTGATGGCCGTATTGTATTCGTCACCTTCAAGCACAACCGGACCCTTCGCCGTTCCATAATCAGAACCCGTTTCAAAATCTTTTGGCTTTCCACCAATCAAATAGCCCGTGTTTTTATCTAAAGATTTTAATGCATAAGCCAACAATGACGTTGTGCTTGTTTTTCCATGTGTGCCCGTGACCACAAAGGAAGGCCTTCCATGAATAAAGAATTTATTCATGGCCTCAGGCAAACTTAAGAGAATCGACTTTTTTTCTTGGACCAATTTAACCGCTTCAAAAAACTCTGGGTGCTCTTGCCCAACTGCGTTTCCTAAAATTAGCACGTGCGGATGCTCTCTTGAGGCCTCTAATTTCAAATGAGGCCATTTTGTTTTTGAGAGATTTTTGGGATCTCGCGATTCCACGTAATGAATTTTTTCTTCCCTTAAAATGAAATTCATCGGTGGGTATAACTTGTCGTCACTTCCAGTGACTTGATAACCCTGACTTTTAAGCAAGGTTGCTAAATTTCCCATGGCCGTTCCGCCAATGCGAATAAAGTGAATCCAAGCGTCTTTAGGTAAAACTAACTTTGAAAATTCTTCTTTAACTTTAGATAAAGCTTGAAATTCCGCCTCTACATCTGAACTGATGTAGCGAGGACCTGTGGTCATCAAATCATAGACTTTTTTAAAAGCAGGATTTTGAAAATATAATTCTTTAAGGTCTGCCAAAATGAAATATCCCCAACCACCATTGTATCAGGTAGTTGGGGATACAAAATATGAACTAAGAGAACAGGGCAGCAATTAACGTTTGCTGAACTGAGTGCCTCTACGTGCGCCGCGCTTACCGTATTTTTTACGTTCTTTACCGCGAGCATCTCGAGTTAAAAAGCCACCGCTCTTAAGGGTGGGGCGAAGTTCAGGATTAAATTTTTCTAAAGCTCGGCTAATTCCGTGTCGGATTGCGCCAGCTTGTCCAGAATGACCGCCACCGTCGCAATTAGCGAAGACATCAAAACGACCGATCATGTTTAATGCTTCAAGAGGTTGGTTAATAATGAGTCGAAGGATTGGACGCCCAAAGTATTCTTCAACCTTGCGACCATTAACAACGATATTTCCTTGTCCTGGTCGTAAACGAATACGGGCTACTGACTTCTTGCGTCTTCCAGTTGCATTAACAAAATTCTGACTCATACTTTATTATTTCCTTTTTGCCTGACGGCTATAACGAAAATTCCACACTTGAGGGTTTTGAGCTGCGTGAGGATGTTTATCGCTTGCATAAACTTTTAGCTTCTTCATTTGATTTCTACCGAGCACTCCTCGAGGAAGCATCCCAGCTACCGCAATTTCAAGAAGTCTCTCAGGGTGTTTTTCACGAATTTGACGAGCTGAACGAACTTTTAGTCCTCCAACCCAACCAGAGTAATCGTAGTATCTTAAATCTTCTTCTTTTTTACCGCTGCTGAATTTAATTTCGCCAGCATTTAAGATGACAACAAAATCACCAGCATCATTATTAGGAGTGAAACTAGCTTTGTGTTTTCCACGAAGTAACATGGCACATTCAGTTGCTAAACGACCTACGGTGAGTCCCTTAGCGTCGATCAATAACCATTGACGCTCATGATTCACAGTGGGAACGAATGGGGTCTGACTAGCGAGAGATCTGATTGGACCACGCTGATCAGTGATTCGCGAAGATTTTGCAGCAACACCTTCAGGTTTAATTTTTTCTCTCTTATTAGTTGCTGAAGATTCTTGTGATACCGCATCTTTAGAGCTTTTCTTTGCGGCACTAGTTTTAGTTTTTCCAGTGCTAGATTTTTTTGCTGCCATAGCTTTTAAATTCCGTTTCTACCTAAAATTTAAGTACTTATTCTTTAGTCGAATAAACTCCAAAGTAAAAGACTTTTTTATTGTGTTTGAAGCAAATTAGATCTAGACAAATTGCGCTATGCGTTATAATACGTCTCCATGAATAAAATTCTAAGCGCTTTGACCCTCACTATTCCCATGTTGGCCCTCGCTGAAATCCAAAACAGCCCCGGAGCCATTCGACTTTATGGGGTCAATCTCGATCATGCCCTGAAACAAATTAATAACGACAGCAAAACGAACAATGCGGGGCAAATCATTGAGATTCCAACACAAAAATTCCCTGGCGATGTTCAAAAGCCAAGATTAAGCATTCAAGCTCAAAAGGTTACAGTCGAAGGCAAAACCGTAAAAATCTACGGGGCATTTGCTGAATTCAGAGCTGATTATTGGAAATACCAAGGAAGCGCCGGACGATTTGTAGCTGTTCAAATCGATTGTAATGATTTTATCGCCCGAATGAACTTCGAGAATCCCTTAAGTATTGAGCTACCCGAAGAAATCCAAACTACTATTAGAGCTAAAAACGGCAGCTTAGCCGCTACAGTTAACTTTGATATTGAAGCTTGGACCCGAAAAGTTATCGGACCCTATTTTGAAATGGCCAATCTAGAAAAGAACCTAGGCATCGATGCTTCACGTTGCTCCGGTAGTGATGGCAGTAATAAGGACGCTCTCCTTGGAATTATGGCCGCTCAATTAAGAGCTGCCCTCAATAAACTTCCCGAAGCTGATGCTTCAGGCTTTAGCCGTGAAGTTAAAACCCTTATCCCTCACTTGAACCGTGCTATCGAAAACACCTTAGCTAAAGAGAATGTTATACTCCCTCAAGCTCTCGATCTTAATTTAACGACTTCTCTTAAATATGAAAACAACTCTTGGGTGCTCCAACCCACAGGCGCCAACGACATGGAAAGCACTTTAAGCCCTATGGCTAAAGCCTTGTTATCTAAAAACAGAGCGCGAATGCTAAACGACAATCAGAGCATGCTTGTAGAAGCCGTGCTTAGCCGACCCATGCTTAAAGACACCTTGTCTCTATTAATTGAACCCCTCCAAAGAAGTGGCGATAAAATTGAAATCTTCAAAAAAGCACCTACTTCAAAAGATATCAACGACATTAAAGAGATTGGTGCTTCTGCTGGTGAACTCAGCATTAGTTTTGCCGGTATGACTTGCGAAGAGCAAAAAGCTAAGCAATTTTTAGCTCCTTGGGTTTTAGGACAAAAAAATGGAGCCTATCGTCAGGGCCTCGATATTAATGCTCCTGTAGTTCTAAATATTTACAATAAAGACCGAAGCCAACTTCTCGCTCAGCGTTGGGCTGAAATCCGCTCTATTATAGAATTCAGCAACTCGGCTAATTCTGTAAAACTCAACATTAATCAAATTGCACTTGTTGGTTCTAATGCTCAAATGTGTGGCATTAAGGGACTCAGCCAAGACGACGCCAGCTCACTGAGTGCATTAAGTTTCTCTGAGAACTATATGAATCAAAGCAATAAGGAGCTTCAAAAGAATTTCTCTCCAAAAGGAGAGACTCAATTTATGGCCTCTGTTCTTTTGGCTGGAGAGATTCCTCAGAAAGATGCCTCTATGAGTGGAATGGATCTTTTAATTGCCTCTCTTAAGCGTGATTCGATTAGAGAACAAAGCACTTTAAGCGATCAAAAAAATGGCATTCTTTTTAATAGTTACGGTGAAGCTTTGGTCTTGTTTGTTAAGAATCCACTTTTAAACAACAATCGATAATAGGATAGATTTTGATATTCGAAGCTAGTGTTTGAAAAGCGTCAAAATAACTTTCTACGACTTGTGAGCTAAACGCATAGAATAGATTCATGGCACGCTTTCTATGTCCAGTATGTCGAGCCCCTAGGGAGCTCGATTTAAGAGACCACATTTCTCTTAATGCTCATATTAAAATTGCGTCGACCTCTCTTATGTTTGCTTCATTAGGCTATCTTTACCGAGGTTTTTTATTCGGTTTTAAAGTTCTACTTTTTGTTCACCTTCCACTTTGGGCTATCTCTGAATTTTTGCATTGGTCGAAAATGCGAAAAGAGAGTCGATGTCCGCAATGTTATTTCGACCCCATCCTCTACAAGCGTGATTGGAAAAGCGCACGTAAGATTGTCGAAGACCGCCTTCAAAGCATTTCCGATCAAATTGTAGCGGAACGAAAAAAACGCGCCTCGCCTGAAACAACACAAGCCAACACTGAAGCTAGCCAATCGGGGAAAGCAGCAAAGATTCAGCTTCCAGTGGACCAAACGCGTCAAGTTTCGAAGATATAACAAGTTCCTAACCGCCAAGCCGCGCCCCTTTTGTGTTAATTTGTAGCCTATTATGAAAGAGGCATTTTTAGTTACAGGGGTGCGAACCCCATTCGCAAAAGCAGGCACCGAACTCAAAGATGTTCATGCTACAGAATTGGGCCGACACGCCCTTTCTGAGCTCATCGCAAGGCTCAATGTTCCTACACAAGAACTCGGGCGCATCGTTGATGAAGTTATCATTGGAAACACAGGTTCGCCCGCCGACTCCGCCAACGTTTCAAGAGTGGTGGCTCTTCGAGCTGGACTCCCGGAATCTATTTCAGCTTATACAGTTCAAAGAAATTGCGCTTCCGCTTTAGAAGCTCTTTCTCAAGCCACTCTTAAAGTGAAAAGTGGTGAAGCTGATATTGTCTTTGCGGGTGGAACCGAATCCATGTCACAGATGCCCCTGATGTATAATTCTAAGGCCACTAAGTTTTTTGAAAAACTCTCACGCGCTCGAAGTTTGGGAGAACGCCTTCAAGTTTTCAAAGACATTCCAATTCCTGAATTTTTAAAACCTCGAATTGCCGTCATGGAAGGACTCACCGATCCTTTTTACTCAATCAACATGGGCCAAACCGCAGAAATACTCGCTAAGGAATTTCATATTTCTCGTAAAGAGCAAGATGAATTTGCACTCTGGAGTCATCGAAAAGCGATTAAAGCCATCGACGAAAAACGCTTAGGCGACGAAATTGCCGCCTATAGCATTCCACCTAAATTTGAAAAAAATCTTGATCACGATTCAGGTCCGAGAAAAGAACAATCTCTTGAAGCTCTAGCCAAACTCAAACCTTTCTTTGATAAAAAGTTTGGAAGCATTACTGCCGGTAACTCATGCCCCATCACCGATGGAGCCGTTATGGTCTGCGTGGCTTCCGAAGAAGGTCTTCGAAAATTAGGGCAGCCTCAAGCCTTAGCACGAATCAGTGGCTATGCTTTTGCGGGTCTTGATCCTCGTAGAATGGGACTTGGACCTGTATTTGCCACACAGAAATTACTTAAGAAAACTCACGATCGCTTAGAAGACTTCGATGTGATTGAACTGAACGAAGCTTTTGCGGCGCAAGTGATTGCCTGTTTAAAAGCCTTTGATTCAGACAAATTTTGCCAAGAACATTTTGGCGAATCTCGATTAGGGGCCATCAATCCGCAAAATTTAAATCCCAACGGCGGCGCCATTGCCATCGGCCACCCAGTAGGAGCTACTGGTGCACGTATTGTACTTACAGCAGCGCTAGAACTTAAGCGCCGAGGCGGCAAAAAAGCTTTGGCCAGTCTTTGTATCGGAGGCGGCCAAGGCGGCTCGCTCTCTTTGGAAAGTGTTTAAAGGAATCTTTATATGGAAATCTTATTTCAAGGAAAAGCATTTAGGCTCGAAAAAGATGGAAAAGTTGGCGTTCTAAATTTTGATTTAGAAGGCGAGAAAGTTAACAAACTCGGAGAAAAACCTCTTCGAGAATTAGAAGAAATTTGCCTCAACATCCAACAAGGTAAATATCCTCTAAAATCTCTCCTCATACGCTCATCGAAAAAGAATTCTTTTATTGTTGGCGCCGATATCAATGTGATTCAAAGTCTTAAAGACGAATCCCAAGCCAATGAAGCTTCATCGCTTGGCCAACTCGTTTTCTCAAAAGTAGAAGACCTTCCTATTCCCACATTAGCGGCCATTCATGGTGCTTGTATGGGTGGAGGCACCGAGCTTTCATTATCTTGTCGTTATAGAGTTTGTTCGGATTATGAAAAAACTGCCATCGGCTTGCCCGAAGTAAAACTTGGAATTCTTCCAGGCTGGGGCGGAACATTTAGACTTCCTAAACTAGTTGGGCTCATGAGCGCTCTCGACATGATTCTTGCGGGCAAATCTATATACGCTTCGAAAGCTGGAAAAATTGGACTCGTTCATCAAGTTATTCCTGCTGATATGTTCGAAGAAAAATCTTTAGAATATGCACACGAACTTGCCGACGGAAAAGATCCTTTCAAATCTGTTCGCAAAGAAAACTTTCAAGAAAAACTCCTCACAAAAAATCCTGTCGGGCGTTGGGTCTTTTTCAAGAAAGCTAAAGAGCAACTTTTAAAAACTACAAAGGGTCATTATCCCGCTCCCTTAAAATCATTAGAACTCATTCGCGATCACAGCCATCTTCCAAGAGACGCTTATCTCAAAGAAGAAGCCAGAGTATTTGCGGAGCTTTGGGCTACAGATGTCTCCAAAAATCTTGTGCGGCTATTCTTTCTTACTGAAGATGTAAAACGAAATCCTGGAACCACTGAAATTTCAGAAAGCGAACTCAAGCAACTCAAAGGCATTCAACACCTTGGTGTATTAGGAGCCGGAGTGATGGGTGGGGGCATTGCCTACACCAGTGCCAATGCTGGAATTCGCGTGAACATGAAAGACATTCGCATGGAAGCCGTGGGTAAAGGTCTGGCTCACGCCAGTGATCTCTTCAATAAAGAGCTCAAGAAAAAGAAAATAAAACAATTCCAAAAAGATCAAAAAATGAGTCTTCTTCGAGGACAAACAGATTTCTCGGGTTTTGCTTCACTCGATTTGGTGATTGAAGCGGTTGTAGAAGATCTCAACATTAAACAAAAAGTTTTCAGCGAACTCGAAACTAAAGTTCGCGAAGACGCTATCATTGCCACCAACACTTCGAGCCTTCGTTTAGAAGACATGCTTCCCGCATTTCAGAAACCTGAAAGATTTGTGGGATTGCATTTCTTCAATCCTGTCCACAAAATGCCCTTAGTCGAAGTTGTCACCCACCCACAAATTTCGGCTCAAACTATAGCTCGCTCCGTGGCCTACGTTAAATCCATTGGAAAAACTCCAGTGGTCGTAAAAGACGGTCCCGGATTTTTAGTCAATCGCTTACTCTTGCCATGGTTGAATGAAGCTGGACATTGCTTAGTGGATGGCTACGACATTCTTGAAATGGATTACACTCTCAAACAATTCGGTATGCCCATGGGTCCATTCGAGCTTCTCGATGAAATCGGATTAGATGTGGCCTGCAAAGTGGGTCATATTTTGCACAAATCCCTTGGTGAGCGATTTGCGCCCGCCGACGTGCTCGACAAAATTGTAGAAGACAATAAAAAACGAGCTCCCGACGCTCAACGTCTTGGTAAAAAATCCTCACTTGGTTTTTACCACTGGAAAGACGGTCGCCGCCAAGACCTCGATGAAGACGAAATTTATAATTTTGCACCTAATTCAAACACCAATCGGATTTCCCCAGAAAGC
Source organism: Pseudomonadota bacterium (assembly GCA_018001635.1). Lineage (GTDB taxonomy): Bacteria > Bdellovibrionota > UBA2428 > UBA2428 > UBA2428 > JAGNHS01. Next base: position 11,969 of record JAGNHS010000046.1, read on the forward strand.
GACGATTTAATCGCTCGAATGATTTATCCCATGATCAATGAAACTGCCGTATTACTAGAAGCAGGCATCGTAGAGCAGCCCTGGCAGGTTGACGTGGGAATGATCTTTGGAACTGGTTTTCCCCCATTCCGAGGAGGCCTCTGTCGTTACGCAGACACCGTTGGACTCGATAAAATAGTAGAAAAGTTAAATGAACTCTCAGAAAAACACGGTCCACGATTGAAAGCTTCTGATTCACTGGTTAAGCTCGCCAAAACCAGAAACTCTTTCTATGTCCAATGATGAAGTGATTGAAAAGGCCCGTAATCTATTAAACATTGAAGCCGACGCGGTCAGGCGTTGTGCTGCGCGATTAGACAATAATTTTCTTGAAGCCATTAAGCTTCTTCGAAAATGCATTGAGAATCGGAACAAAATTGTTTTTATGGGCGTAGGAAAAAGCCATTATGTGGCTGCTAAATTGAGTGCCTCCCTTATGAGCACTGGAGCCACATCGGTTTTTGTTCACCCTGCAGAAGCTTTTCATGGCGACCTTGGAGTCATCTCTTCTGGTGATGTGTGTATTTGTATATCTAAAAGCGGAAGTACAGCAGAAATTCTGGGACTACTTCCATTTTTTAAAAATCGAAACCCTGTAATTTCTATAACGGGAAATCTTAAATCTGCACTCGCTTTAAAATCTGATGTGGTCTTAGACGCTTCAGTTGAGCAAGAAGCTTGTCCTATAAACTTGCTACCTACAGCGAGTACCACCACAGCTCTTGCACTTGGAGATGCGCTTGTTTCAGTCATAGCTGAAGATCGCGGATTTGATAAAAAAACTTTCGCGGGATTTCACCCTGGAGGTTCGCTAGGAAAGCGACTCAACCAAAAAGTTGAAGATGTTATTATAAATATTCAAAAAGTTCCTTTTGGCCCCTCCGAAACACCCTTAACTCAAGTGGCACAAATGATGAGCGACAAACCCGTTGGCGCTTTTTGTGTCCTTGATTCCAAAACAACCCTCATCGGTATTGTAACTGATGGTGATATTCGCAGAGCTTTTGCTAAAAGTTCGGCAAATTCACTTAAAGCAGTTGATGTCATGAATGCCAAACCTGTATGTTTAAGCACTGATTTACTGCTTGATGAAGCCCTTGCCGTGATGGAACAACCCGATAAAAAAATTCAATGTGCGCCGGTCACCGACTCCACCGGTAGATTGCTAGGTATAGTAAGACTCCATGACCTCATCTAATACTAAAGTTCTTGTTGTTGTCCCCCTTCGTTTAAATTCACAAAGACTCTCAAAAAAAATATTACGGCCTATTGGGGAATTTTCTTTAGCCGTTCGTTCGCTAAAAATGGCTTTGCAAGTTCAGTCCAAAATTCAAGGCGTCAGAGTGGTAGCAGCTATAGACGACAAAGAAACTTTTGAGCATTTGCGAAAAAACTTTTCTGAGAAAGAACTCCTCATACTTTTAACATCTCCTGAACTGGCTTCTGGAACCGATAGAGTCTTTGCGGCCTATCAACAGATGCGAAAAAAACACCCCTCTATGATTCGCGGTTTGAAATACATGGTCAACATACAAGGGGACATGCCTTTCTTTGATCCGGAACCCATCACTTTAATGATTAAAAAATTATTGAAGCAAAAAAATTCCCGACTAGCGATGTGGACCCTAGCTGAAAAATGGCCCTTTGAGCAAAATCCTTTTGATATGCAATTTGTGAAAGTCGTTTGCGATAAAGACGATCGAGCCTTGTATTTTTCTCGTCATCCCATACCTTGCTCACGAAATTTCTCACACGAGGCTCTATCGCTACACGTAGGTGTTTACGCCTACACTCTGCAAGCGCTGAAGAATTTTTGTTCGCAAAAACCCTGTGAGATGGAAAAGCTTGAGGGCCTCGAACAACTCCGAGCCCTCCACAACGGAACTCCAATATATGTATACCCGTGTGCGACTCGTTCAGGTTATAGCTTTAGAGGCATCGATGTTCAAAGTGATTACGATTGGGCCCAAAACTTTCATAAGGAAAGAAAATAATCATGAGTTTTGAATCTTTAAAAAATATTGTTAATTTAAAAACATCTAATGGCAATTTTAGCTGGGGTGAAAAAAACTCTTGGGTTCTCTTTGCAGGTCCAGATATTTTTGAATCTTACTCCTTAGTGCGTGACACGGCTCTGGAGCTTAAAAAAATAACAAATGAATTAAAGATCCCATGGATTTTTAAATGCTCATTCGACAAAGCCAATCGTCAAAGCTCTAAAAGCTTTCGCGGCCCAGGAATGGAAGAAGCTCTTAAAGGATTAGAAAAAATTAAGGGAGAAGTAGGATGTGATCTCATCACCGACATTCATGAAAGCACACAAATTGAGCGCATTGCTCAAGTGGCCGACGTGATTCAAATTCCTGCATTTTTATGTCGACAAACAGATTTACTTCAAACGGCTGCAAAAACTGGAAAAGTTCTTAATATTAAAAAAGGCCAATTTATGGCTCCTTGGGACATGAAGAGCATCTGCGAAAAAGCTCTAGAAGTTGGTAATAAAAATCTTTTACTTTGCGAGCGCGGAAATTCTTTCGGATACAATCGTCTGGTTAACGACATGACCGGTTTAGTTGAGATGAGAAAAATGGGTTATCCAGTTATCATGGACGCTACACATTCCGTGCAACTCCCAGGCGGACAGGGGAACTCAAGTGGTGGCCGCCCAGAAATGATTGAAGTCTTAGCTCGTGCCGCTATGGCCGTGGGAGTGGATGGATTATTTTTAGAAACTCATCCAGAACCCGAAAAAGCACTCTGCGATGGGCCCAATGCTCTTCGCTTGAGTGAAATGAAACGCGCCCTCTCCGAGTTTCAAAAAATCCGCCAAGCTATTATTTAATCCTACGCCAATTTATTGTTATTTTGGGTGTTTAAGTTCTATTAAGCTATTGGAGTACCCTCTGATACAATTAGAGAGCTATGATTCTTATTCTCATCTTAGTTTCTTTTTTTCCATTAAAGACGATCGCTGCAAATAAAGCAGTGCTTTCAAATTGTGCAGAGACTTTGCAAGCTCTTGGAATGGTAACCAGCGTAGATGATTATTCAAAAACTCTAGATGATCAAAGAAAATTTATTAAAGAATTAAAAAAGCACGAAAAAATTACAGGAAAAGGGGTTAGTGTAATATTCGATCCTGATGTCATCGAGCATCTCAAACAATCTCATGGTCCCGTTATTTCCTTAGTGACATATTCCCGCGAACTCAATCCTACAGAAAACGTACAAGTAGCCACACATCTCAATGGTCTTTTTTCTACGATCCCATCAGGTAAGGCCATGATTGCATCCGGTGGCACAATGGGAGAAAGAGGAATCGATTCTAGCTACGGCGGTGGAGTTGGAATGGCACATCCAATGGCTATGAAAATGGGATTTGAAGTGCTTTCATTCACCTCTGCTGGGGGGTACAAGTATAAAGCAGCTCCAGCCAATTACGTTTTTGCTTCCACTGGAAAATTCGGCTCCGAAACTCAAGTGATGTTACGTCACAGTGATGGAATGGTTCTTCTTGGCGGCGGAGGACAGGCCATGACTGAAGCCAAGCAATATTTGAACTACAACCCTAAAGGACTTTTAGTAGTCATCGACGACGATAAGGTGGGCGGCACTGCTCAAGCCTTAAAAGACGATGAACATTTTAAAATTTTAGTACAAAATTACCCTGACAGAATTAAAATTGTAAAATCAGGAAGCGAAGCTGCCGTTGAAATTAACAAAACCTTCAAATTAAACAATAACGTTGGAGAACAACTTCAAAAACTTTCCGAACACGGTCATAAAAACATGAACATTTTTAGTCCTGATTTTGACATTAATTCTTTGGGAGAAAACCCTCGAGTCATCGCGTTTTCGGGATGGAGCCAATTTTCAAAAACCTCAGTAGACCTCTTAAAAAAAGGTCAAGAAATAAAAGCGAAAACAGAAGAAGCTTTAAAGCATATAAATGAATCTCTTTTGGCATCTAAAAATAATTTATTTTACTCAACGGCAGGAAACGATCCAGTTCATCAAAACGAAATTCCTGCATTTGAAACTATGGTCCACAATTTAGATGGCAATGATAGAGTCAATTTCATTGCCGTCACATCCGAATCAATGAAATTAGATGAGCTTAATCCAAAAATTAAATCCATTGCCTATGTTTCAAAAGATTGGTCTCAAAGAACTCAGCAGATTGTTGCTAAATCACACGCTTTAATTACATCAGGTGGCAACGTTACCGTAATTGATCAATCTAGAGTAGCGGCCGCTTCACTAAGACCTCAACTACATATACTAGGGGCAAATTCTCTAAGCGATATTGCCATAATTGATTTAAAACGTAAAAATAAAAACCTCTACACTCTTACACCTGAAGAAATTATGAAATTATCTCCGGCTGAGATTAGGAAAATCTTAGGTTGCACGAGCGAGTAAAAATGACAATCAATAATTGTGCGCTAAGAAACGGGCTATTTAGATTTTTTGTAATAAGGAGTTTCAGTAAGAGGGACCGTTTTGCCTTCTTGATGTTCGTAACCAGGCAACTTACTTTTTTCTACAAAAACTTGAATATCTTCGGCTTTAATTTGAGTGGAATCATTGCGATTCACTTTAAGTAAAGCAGGACTATTTTCAACAACTTTAAATTGATATTGAACTTCTGACTCTCCAATATCACGCGATCCACTTGAGTCTTGTTGAAGTTTGTTAATATTTCCGAAAGCCATGGCACTTGGCAGACTCAATATAAAAATAGCAATCCCCAGGAAAGACGACATAGCCTTATTATATAGAACAATTCCTAAGGCGAGGCGTCAAAATTCTGAGCTAATTTAAACTGAGCGAGCTCAGTTTATTCTTGAGGTAATCCATTTTGAAGCTGAGCTTGCAATTGCGATAGGACTTTCTCAGCTCTATAGATTTTCTTTTTCTTTTCAAGCTCTTGGTAGCTAGAATCTAAGTAATAATCTAAAGCTTGAGTGGCCTTTTCAGCTCTCAATTCATCGGGTTTAACTTGAACTTCTTTTATCTCTGATAACCTCAAAAGTGAGATAGTCTCGGCCTCAGGAATCACACGAGGATACATATCTCCTTTAGCTTTTGTAGCCAAAAGCTCTTTAACGTCCAATTGAGTCACTGAGATATTTCCAAGTCGCTCATCCATTGCCGTCCAAGGGCCAAGGGCTTTCCATGAAGTTCCAAGGTTTTTCTCTTCAGCTGAACTAAGAGCTTTTTTAGAATTTAAAGCTCCTTGTAATAATTGAGTCGCATAATCTCTTTTGAGTTTATCTTTTAAATAATTTTCTAAAATTTCATCTTTAACTTGTTCAAAAGTTTTATTTACAGCTTCGTTTCGAGCCACAAGTTGTATCAAGTGAAAGCCAAAAGCCGACTTAACAACTGCCGAAACATCTCCAGGATTTTTCAATGCAAAGGCCGCAGTAGAAAAGCTAGGATCCATTTGCTTAGAATCAAAAAATCCTAAATCTCCACCCTTTGGTGCATTGGATTTATCAATAGAATATTTTTTAGCCGCTTCTTCAAAAGTAATTTTTTTAGCCGCGATCTCTTCACGAATAGACTCAAGCTTCTTTTGGCCGCCTTCCTTTTCAGTGATTAAAATATGTTTGGCATGCACTTGAGCATCTCGCTCATACTGAGCTTTGTGTTTTTGGAAGTAAGCCATTAATTCAGTGTTCACCTGGGGATTGGCCGCCGCTTCCTTTTTCGCACTTTCAGGAAGATTGGGTTTGTAATTCATTCTTTCTAAATCCACTGTAAGGATTTCGAAAACTCTAGATTGCTTAGCTGCGCTTAATTCCTTAATTTCCTCTTGAGAAAGAATGGAGAAGGGCAGACTCAATCCGTAACGCATGGAGTCTTCGAGAAGCTTCTTTCTTATAGAGTCTTCAAACTCTCCAGGGCGAGCCACTTTTTCTTTATATGTTAAAGGGTCAAAACGACCATCTTTTTGGAAAAATTTTTCCTTTTCAAGCGAGTATCTGACCGCTGAATCAGGCACTTTAAAGCCCAACTTTCGTGCTTGTGCTTGCCCAAAACGCTCCTTTAAACTCTGTTCGAGCAAATAAGCAGGGTTAAGTTGTGCCATGAGGATCTTCTCATAGAGCTGACGCATATTAGGATCATTGGCTTTATCGCCCAATTGTTGCTTTAAATAGGCTTGAGACTGCTCATATCGATACGAAAGAGTTCTCGTAAATTCCATATACGAGATTTTCTCGTCTAAAACCCTTCCAACAACGCCAGGATTAAGTACGCTGCCATTGCCACCGCCATTACCAGTCCCAAACAGTGAAATCACCATTCCAACTGCGGCAATAACGAAAATTGATGAAAAAATACTTCGGTGACGACGTATGATCTCGAGCATCCCCCTATAATCGTTCATCTATAGTTCTTGTCAACTCAACTTTTCTTTTTAAAAAGAAACCCTTAGAATAGATTCAGGGTGATGTTTTACAACAAGTTTTGGCGTCGTTACAAAAAGCAGGGTTTTATCCTGTTTTTATTTCTCATTCCGTTCATTCCATTTCTTTCGCAAAAGTTCACCTTGCCACGCATCCATTTCGACGAACTCCTATCCACATACATCATCCATCCTGTGGCTTCTTTGAATAAAAATCTTTCAGGCGGAGTCGTTCACTTGTGGGATGATTACTTAGCTCTTGTTAACACCGAAAAACGCAACCGCGAATTAAATCTAGAAAACCAAGATCTCAAAAAGAAAATTCTTGAGCTCTCCGAGCTTTCCAAAGAAAACGAACGTCTTACGGAAATTTTAAAAATAAATAAAGACAGTCCTATCAAATCTCAAGCCGCTCGTATTATTGGCTATGATTCCAGCCCTGAAGCTTTTATTTTCTACATCAATGCAGGTCGCGATCAAGGACTTAAAGAAAACATGCCTGTCGTCACTCCACACGGAGTGATTGGACACATTCACAAATTATTCAAAAAAACCGCTGCGGTGCTTACAGCTATAGACCCTCAACACACGTTGGATGGACTCATCGAACGTTCAAGAGCCAGAATGATCATTGAAGGCCAAGGCGAAGAACTCAAAGCTCGACTGAAATATCTCGACAGGTCTGAAGACGTGCAAGTGGGTGATAGTGTAATCACCAGCGGTCTCGATGGAATATTTCCTAAAGGACTCATGGTCGGTCAAATTATTGAAATCAAACGACCTCAATATGGAGTCGTCCAAGAAGCTTCACTCAGACTGTCTGTGGATTTAGGAAAACTCGAAGATGTCAACGTTCTCCTCTTTCAGCAAAATGACGAACTGGGAGAGGCCCTTTGAACACCTATCAAAAACGAATTTTTGAATGGCCCATACTCCTTATATTTTTGTGGTTAGAACAAAGTTTAGAAATAGCCTTTATCAATCGATTTTTCGCATTTCAACTTCTTCCCATTTTTATTATTTACATTGCTTACACTCGAGATTGGCCCAAAGTAGCCCTTCATAGCGCCGTCTTAGCTTATTTAGGAAGTTCGCACATTGGTTACGATCCCACATTATTTGTATGTGTGTCTGTATGGACTGCACTCACCATTAAATTCTTCGTTGAAACTTTTGCCATGGAAGAGCGTCCAGCTTTTATTGGCTTGAATATTGCCGCACACACTTTTTCAAAAACCCTAACCTGGTTATTACTAAGTTCCGAGAAACATTCTCTTAGCTTCGGCCATTTTCTTGCCGATACCATTCTTGGGATCCCTCTCATTGGAGTGTCGGCTTGGGCCCTTTACCCTGCACTTTTAAAGTGGGATGATTACTTCGAACATGAAAATCGTAATAGCAATGATCTCAACCCAATTTACAAGGGTTAAGGAAATTTAATTTATGATGTTGGGACAAAAAGAAACTGTCGACCAATACAAAAAAAAACTTCCTTGGTTTGTTTATTGTCTTGTGGGAGTTTTTTTAGTTTTTTCGTTGCGCTTACTTTATCTTCAAGTTTACTTAGGCCCCACCTATAAACTCTTTTCTCAACAAAACTCATTGAGAAAAGAAAAAATACCCGGCACCCGAGGACTCGTCTTCGATAGAAACATGAACCTTCTAGTCGACAATAGACTGCAATTAAATCTAGCCCTTTTACCCAGTCGAAATCGCGACAATATTGAAATTCTAAAAAAACTTTCGTTAGTCTCTAAAATCCCTTTTGAAGATTTGATTAGAAACTTTCACAAACAACGAAGAATTCAAGCGGAGTTTTCAGTTCTGGTATTAGCCAAAAATTTATCGTGGGATACGGTGGCTCGAATAGAAAACAAACGTTCAGAATTGCCAGGTGTTGAAATTCTCCCCAACAACAGACGTCTATATATAGACAACAAAGTTGGCGCCCATATGCTGGGCTATTTGGCCGAAGTCGATAAAGACGATCTCGAAGTTTTTCAGAGAAAAAATCTCTCTTATGAACTCGGAGATTGGGTAGGGCGGTCTGGACTAGAAAGAAAATGGGAAAAGTATCTTCGAGGTATAGACGGATATCGATATGTTGTAGTGAATGCTCGCGGTAGACGATTGGGAGATTCCGAAACTCAAAAATCTTTAGCCGGAATTCTAAATGCTGTTGAACAACCCTTACCTGGAAATAATTTAGTATTAACTATCGATCTCGATTTGCAAAAAACGGCTGCACAAGCCCTCGACGGAAAAATGGGGGCCGTAGTTGCTATGGATCCTCGCACCGGAGAAGTGCTCGCCATGCATTCAATGCCTGGCTTTGATCCCGGAGAGCTCAGCATGAGAGCGGCCGATCTTTGGACTAGTTATTTGAAGAATCCCTATGGCCCCTTGAGAAATAAATCTATTCAAGATCACTTTCCCCCAGGATCAACATTTAAAATTTTTACAGCCTTGGCTGCGCTTAAAGAAAAAGTTGTCACACCACAAACCACCGTCTTTTGCCCGGGACACTTCCGACTGGGAAATCGTGTTTATTCTTGCCATAAAAAGGAAGGACACGGCTCCGTCAATATGCGAACTGCTATTCGACAAAGTTGCGACGTCTATTTTTACTACCTAGCTACCAAATTAGGAATTAACCAAATTTCTGAAGAAGCTCGACTTTTTGGTTTAGGACAATCTACAAAAATTGAAATCGACGGTGAAACACGAGGATTGCTTCCTACTGAAGAATGGAAGCAAAACACATTCGGAAAACCCTGGGTCCAAGGTGAAACCCTTTCTTCAGCTATTGGACAAGGATTTAACTTAGTCACTCCTCTACAAATCGCCAGTGCCTATGCCACCTTTGCCAATGGGGGTAAAAACTACCGACCCTATTTAGTATCAAAAGTGGTTTCTCCAAGCGGAGAAGTTATTAAAAGATACGGACCTGAACTTCTCCATGTTCACGAGATTCCGCCTGAACACCGTGAAGTTGTGCAGTTAGGACTAGCTGATGTTGTGAACGATCCTCATGGAACCGCCTACAACAAAGTTCGTAGCGAAAAACTTCACATCAGTGGAAAAAGCGGCACAGCTCAAGTGATGTCTTTTACGCGAGAAGAATTATTTAAACCGTGCATTCAATTACCCTTCAACAAACGACACCATGCTTGGTTCGTTGGTTATGCTCCCTCTGAAAACCCTGAAATTGTTGTGGCGGCTCTTGGCATGCACGAATGCGGAGGAAGTGTTCAAGCGGGCCCTATGGTCAAAGCCGTTATTGAAAAATGGTACGAAAAGAAAATGGCACAAGAACACAAAGTGGCATCCCTGCCCAACAATTAGTTTTAATTAACATTAAAACTAACTAAACAGATTACGAACTTCTGCTGGAGACACTTTATAAAGTTTTGAACAAAACTCGCATCGAACTTCATAGTCAGGCTCTTTTTCATCGTCTTTTTTAAGAAAATGATTTCTTTCACGAGCCGTTAATAAAGAAATGGCTCGAAGCACTTTTTCTTTTGAACATGAACAATGCAAAACTACAGGCTCAGAATGCAATGTCCTGATATTCGGTTCACCAGAAAGATAATGAGCCATGACTTGAGTTCTTTTTTCAGAGTTTCCTTCTAGCAACCATTCCGAAATAGGTCCCAAATTTTTTAGATGTCTATCAAAAGCTTCTATTCGCCTTGGATCGACACCTTTGTCATTGGGTAACAAATGAAGCAAATAACCTAAAGCTCTATCAATTTTTACAGGATTGTTTTTATTGGGAGAACTTTCGTCGAGAGAAAAATGCACACTCAAACCCACTCCGCAGACTTTTTGCTCTGAAGATTGAAAGTATTCTTGCAAATCTAAATTCACATAACCCTGTGAGGCCACATTTCCCTGAGACGTTAGAGAATCTTTAGTTTTACGACATTGAAAAATTCCCTGACCTAAAGAGTTTTCTAACTGCGGCAGAATAAGCTCGGGTTTTTGAATGTTTCCGCGAACCTTACCCAAACCCTCGGACCTAGCGTGAAGGGTTCCAAATGGACCATCGGTCATCCATTGCAACTCAATTTTCTCTTCTTCCTGAGGATCATTAATAGCTTGAACTAAAAGGGATCCCAAGCAGGCTTGAGCTAGATGCAACATAGGTGAAGGCATCACCGATAACTGTGACATTAAATTTTGCAAAACTTCTTGAGCATCAACAGTGACAATCAAACAATCATGATTTGCAGTGAGGCTGCGCCTAATATTATCAGCCAAGGATTAAATAGCTTTGTTAATTAAGCCTTCGATAACTTCGCGAGGTTGGTTGCCCACGATTTGATCAACCATTTGACCGCCTTTAAAAAGAATTAAAGTCGGAATACCACGAATCCCAAATTGTGAAGGAACCTGGGGATTAGCATCAACATCGAGCTTAACAACCTTAACTTTTCCATTAAATTGAGTTGAAATTTCTTCAAGTTTTGGTGCCATTGCACGGCAAGGACCACACCAAGTTGCCCAAAAATCTACCAAAACCGGAACGTTAGCTTGAAGAACGTCTTGTTCAAAAGAAGTGTCAGTTACGCTAGAAATGTTTGCCATAAGTTCTGGTTACTTTAGTAAGGAAATGCTAATTTTACAACGCCAATGACGCGAACGACACTGCTCCTCATAGCTCTTTTGCCTTGGTTGACAGATATACTGTTCAACAAATCCTTAATGGCTTCGCTGCTGGGCAACATTATTTGGGGCACGGCTTTATTAATTTCTTTTCTTTTGTTTCGGATTCGCGACGAAAAGCTTCGAAAAAGTCTGCACTACTTTTTAGTTTTTCTTGCGGGTGCTTGGTTTTCATTGATTTCGACTTCCATCTACCAACACTTTGATTTTGCCTGGAATTCTCGCGGTCTTTATTGGCTTAAAGTTTTGCACGGTTCACTTTTAGCTAGTGGTTTTGGAAGCATTCTTACACTTTCGATTCTAAGCCTTCTCTGGACATTAAAAGAATATAATCTGAGAAATCAAAATTCTCGTTTTTTTAAAAAATCACTTCCATCACTAGAGGGTTTAACAAGAGCCTCAAGCTATTCTTTAAATTTCGCAATGCTCTGTTGGGGCTTTGGACTTTTCTTTGCGATCATAAGTGAATGGTTACAACTCCGGGAAGCACACACACCTGAATCCGTTGCGAGCATGATGAGTTTCAAATGGCTTTACTCTCCAGAAATCATCGGTTCTTTTATTCTTTGGTTTGTTATTCTATTTATGAATTTCGTTTTAAAACTTTTATTTAGCGAAGCCAATCCTCTCCGCTATAGAAGTTATTTAATACTGAGCTTTTGTTTTATTATAATATTTATTTACATCATATCTTCAACGGGATCTACGGAAGACACGTTGATATTCCATGGTTAGCGCGATGACAGAAACTCGAAATCGCGACACATTTTTTTGTCTGAGTTTCAGTGCTCGTGAAGGACACC
>JAGNHS010000047.1 GCA_018001635.1 Pseudomonadota bacterium
GATAAAAGCGCATTCGCATTTTCGAGCATAACCCTAGGTCCTTCTTTATGGCCTGGAAATTTTTCTAAAAACTCTTCGTATTTTTTGTTGGCTTCTTCATAGTTACTCGCATCTCTTAAGACTCTTGAATATTCCAAAAGAACTTCGTCGCCTCCTTTAAATGAAACACCGAACTCTTTATAAAGTGTAGCGAGCTCTTCAGCCGCCGCCTTAGAATCATCCAAATCATCTCTATATATTTGAGCAATTGTTTTTAATGAAAGTATTTTATCCGATGAATCTACGCTTCTTTTGTAGGCTTTTCTAAAAGAACTTATGGCTTCTTTATAATCTTTAAGTTTTTCTCTATAAACTAAGCCAACTTTAATCAAAGCTTTAGGTGCCAATGCATTTTTTTCATCCACAGCAATGACCTTTTTAAACTCTTCAATGGCACGATTGGGTTGTCCTTGAGCAGAATACTCTTCAGCTAATTGAAAATGCTTTTCTGGCAAAGACATGGAGCAGGACACTAAAAGTCCTACAACAAAAAAAATGACTGAACATTTTTTAATGTACAGTCTCATTCGACTTGAGCTCTTCCACTTCTTGAACCACGGCAATGGCGTTAACCATTTCTCCTTCACTCAATCGAATAACTCTAACTCCTTGAGTATTACGACCAATTTCAGAAATATCGGAAACGCTTGTTCTTATAATTTGACCTACGTTACTTATAATAAGCACATCATCAACGGCACGAACTCGTTTTACGCCTACAAGAGCGCCAATTCTTTCATTAGCTTTAATGTTAATAATTCCTGAGCCGCCTCTTCCTTGTCGTCGATACTCGGCTATAGGTGTTCTTTTTCCGTAACCATTAGAACTCACACTTAATATTGAATAGGAGTCTGTGTTTTTTGCAGGAATGATGGCCATATCAACAACCTGGTCATTGTCTGCAATTTCAATTCCTTTTACACCTCTAGCGGTACGACCCATGTCTCTAACGTCAGCCTCAGAAAATCTTATGCTTTGTCCTTCTTTTGTAGCAATAAAGACATCGTCATTTCCCTCTGTAATCGCTGCGTTTATTAAAGAATCGCCCTCATCAATTGAAAGCGCAATAATTCCATTCGTTCTGACGTTTTTAAACGCCATCAAATCGGTTTTTTTAACAACACCCTTTTTCGTTGCCATAACAACGTATTTGTTTTCTTCAAACTTAGAAACAGGAAGAATTGAGAGAACTTTTTCCTCTTTCTCTAGTTGAAGGAACTGCACAATAGGGCGGCCCCGAGCCGTTCTACTCATTTCAGGAATTTGATGGACCTTTAACCAATGCAATCTTCCTTTATTTGTAAAGCACAGCAAATAAGACAAGGTGCTTGCGACAAAGAGATCAGAGACAAAATCATTATCCGCACCGATGGAAGCTCCGCGAATACCTTTTCCACCTCGAGCTTGTGCCGTATATTCTTCACTTGAACTTCTCTTAACATAGCCTGCTTGAGTTACGGTCACGACAACTTGTTCATCACGAATAAAATCTTCGACTTCATAATCTTTTTCTTCGCTGTATGAAATTTCTGTTTTTCTCTTATCCCCAAATATTTTTAAAGTTTCTTCTAGTTCACCACGAATAACCTTAAACAATTCTTCATTGCTATTTAAAATTTCCATAAGTCGCGCAATAGCTTTTTTAATTTCTTCAAGCTCAGCCACTAATTCTTTAACTTCAAGAGCTGTAAGCTTTTGCAGTCGCATGTCCAAAACGGCCTGTGCTTGTTTTTCGCTCATTGCAAAGCGCGACTGTAAATTAGTTCTAGCCTCTGCTGCGTTCCCAGCCTTTTTAATAAGCTCAACAACTTCATCAATGTTATCAAGGGCAGTTTTTAAACCCAGCAAAATATGTTCACGATCTTTAGCTTTACCTAATTCATAAACACAGCGTCTTGTAACAACGTCAGCACGGTGATCAATGAAAGCCTGTAAACATTCTTTGAGATTGAAAAGCTTGGGTCTACCATTGTCGATGGCCAATAAAATTACACCAAAGGATGTTTGTAATTGCGTTTTAGCGTAAAGGGCATTCAAAACAACATTTGAACTTTCTCCTTTTTTTAATTCAATAACAACGCGGATCCCCTCTCGGTTAGATTCGTCTCTGAGATCTGAAATTCCTTCAATTTCTTTTTCACGAACATGATGAGCAATAGATTCAATCCAAGTAGATTTATTAACTTGATAGGGAAGCTCAGTAACAACAATCGCTTCTCGATCTTTTCCCCACGTTTCAATTTCGGCCCGACCCTTGATGTAAAAAGTGCCTCTACCATAACGATAGGCATTTTTAATTCCTTTTACGTTGGAAATAATACCTGCTGTAGGCAAGTCCGGACCAGGAATAATTTTCATTAAATCATCAAGCGTAACGTCAGGGTTTTCAATAATGGCAATACAACCTTGAATGATTTCATTAATATTATGTGGTGGAATGTTTGTAGACATTCCCACAGCAATTCCGCTCGAACCATTAATTAAAAGATTAGGTACTCTTGTAGGAAGAACTTTCGGTTCTTCTAAACTTCCATCGTAGTTAGGCCCAAAATCAACTGTATTTTTCTCAATGTCTGTCAGGAGCGCTCCGCCCAGTCTCGACATTCTTGATTCTGTGTATCTCATGGCCGCAGCATTATCACCGTCAATTGAACCAAAGTTTCCTTGTCCATCAACGAGCGTATATCGCTGCGAAAAGTCCTGCGCCATTCTAACCATGGCGTTATAAACGGCACTGTCTCCATGAGGGTGATATTTACCAATCACATCACCCACTACACGCGCCGATTTTAAATAACGCTTGTCATAGGTATTCCCCAAGTCGTGCATCGCAAAAAGAATTCTTCTATGAACTGGCTTTAATCCGTCACGAACATCAGGAAGTGCTCTGCCGGCAATAACCGACATGGCATACTCGAGGTATGCACCCTGCATTTCTTCTTCAATTTTTATACCTTTAATTTGCTCTGGTACTGGTGGTGTTGATGTATCATCCATAAAATTATTTTATAAACCTATATATCGAGATTTCTGACTTTAAGGGCATTGTTTTCAATGAAGGCTCTTCTTGATTCGACATCTTCGCCCATAAGAATTGAAAAAATTTCATCGGCGGCAGCAGCGTCTTCTACGTTAACTTGTAAAAAAGTTCTTTTAGTAGGGTCCATTGTGGTTTCCCAAAGCTGCTCAGGGTTCATTTCACCTAGACCTTTATATCGTTGAATTCCTGTTTTTTCTTTTCCTCTACTAAGAACTGCAACTAAAAGCTCTGAAGGATCATCAAAAGTTTCTAATTTATCATCAGTCTTTAGGTTAAAAGGCTGCCCGCCAAGTTCTTTAACAAAGCTTGATAATTTTAAAGACTCTTCCATGTCGGGATTTTCTAAAAGAGCTTTTCTTAAGTCGGTTTGATAACGAGCTCCTTGAATTCTAGAAAGCATAATTAATCTGAAATAGCCTGTTTCTTCTGTTTCGGGCTTTATTTCGTAAGTGAGTTCAGGAATTTTTGATTGAATTTTTTCTGCCAAAGTCTTGAGAGCCGCTTCACTCTTTAAATCTTCTTTATTTAAAAGATTTTCTAAAACAACATACTTCAAAACGCGCGGATCGCCTCTTCTTGATAAAACATCAAAAACTTTTTCAAATTTTTGCATCTGGAAAAGAAGTCTTTTTGAATCGCTTTTTGAGAGCTCTGTTTTTGAAGCTGTTAATAGTTTCGCGTTTTCTAAAGATTCTTCAATCAAATAGGATTGCAAAGCTTTATCGTCTTTTACGTAAAACTCAGCCTTACCCTTTTTGACCTTATAAAGCGGAGGTTGCGCAATATAGAGATGTCCTCGTTCTAAAATCTCAGGCATTTTTCTATAAAAGAAAGTGAGAAGTAGCGTTCTAATGTGAGCACCGTCCACGTCAGCATCTGTCATTAAAACAACTTTATGATAACGGAGCTTAGAAATATCAAAACCACCACCACTCTCAGATAAACCTGTTCCAAGAGCCGTAATTAAAGTTCGAATTTCCTCATGATTAAGCATTTTATCAATACGTGCTTTTTCAACGTTTAATATTTTACCTTTAAGAGGAAGTATAGCCTGATATTTTCTATTTCTTCCTTGTTTAGCCGAACCACCCGCCGAATCCCCTTCTACGATATACAATTCACAAAGTGCGGGATCTTTTTCTTGGCAATCGGCCATTTTTCCAGGAAGTCCAGAAAACTCTAAAGCAGATTTTCTACGAGTTAACTCCCTTGCTTTTTTAGCAGCAATTCGAGCTCGCGCGCCTTCAATGGCTTTTAGGATAATCCTTTTTGCCATGGCTGGGTTCGTATCAAAGTATGAGGACAACCTTTCAAACGTTACTGTTTCTACAAGAGTCCTAATATTAGAATTGCCGAGCTTAGTTTTTGTTTGTCCTTCAAATTGAGGATCTTGAAGTTTCACACTGATAACGCATGAAAGACCTTCACGGCAATCATCGCCCTCAATAGTTCCTTCAACGTTTTTTAATAAATTATAATGTTCACCATATTTATTTATGGCTCGAGTCAGTGCGGTTTTAAAACCCATCAAGTGAGTTCCGCCTTCAATCGTATTTATATTATTGGCAAAAGAAAAAACATTTTCTTTATATCCATCATTCCATTGTAAAGCGATTTCTACTTCGGAAGTCTCTTTGTTTCCTTGATAGTAAATAACATCATCATGAACCGCTGTTTTTGTTTTATTCAAATACTGAACAAAAGACCGAATTCCTTCGGCATAATAAAATTCTTGTTTTTTATCGTTTCTTTCGTCGATAACATTGATTTTTAATTTTGGATTTAAAAACGCAAGTTCTCTAAAACGTGAAACTAAAGTTTCATAACTATATTCCGTGGTTTCAAAAATTTCAGCGTCTGGCTTAAAAGTTACGGTCGTTCCTCTTTCATCAGAATTTCCTGTAACTTCTAATGGCAACGACGTTACTCCACGCGCGAAATGAATTTGATGAATTTTTCCATCTCGCTTAATTTTAACTTTCATCCATTCCGAAAGTGCGTTTACGCAACTCACACCTACGCCATGTAATCCGCCAGAAACTTTATAAGCTTTTCCATCAAATTTACCGCCGGCGTGAAGTTTAGTTAAAACAAGCTCGGCTCCTGGCATTCCAGTTTCTGGATGAATATCAACTGGGATTCCGCGACCGTTGTCTTCAACAGTAATAGAATTATCAACGTGAATAGTTATGCTAACTTCGTTACAATGACCTGCTAGGGCTTCATCGACTGAGTTATCAACAACTTCTTGAACCAAATGATGGAGACCGCGTGTGCCGGTATCTCCAATATACATTCCAGGTCTTTTACGAACAGCATCAAGACCTTCTAGAACCTTAATTTGCGAAGCATCATAATTGCCGGAACTTGGGGGGTTTCCTTCAGTTTTTTCCATACTTTATTAAGAATCTTTTAATATGTTTTTCGCTCTAGAAGCAACCCTTTTTCTACTCTCCAATAGGTGTATTTTTCGAAGTGATTCGAATCCACTAAAGACTCCTCTGTGCCGCTTATAATGACCTGTCCATCACAACTTCGAATGAGTTCAAGAAGCAATTTCCGGTGTGACGCGTCAAGCTCAGACGAAAGATCATCAATAAGAAAAATTGGAGTCTCTGATCTTTGATCTTTTACACACAAAGCGTGTGTCCATTTAAGTGCTAAAGCTAAGAGCCGTGCTTGAGATTGAGAGGCATGTGTTTTGGCCGCTAAACCCTCTTCTAACTCCAAATAGAGATCATCTCGATGAGGCCCTCTGTGAGTCCAGCCCGTAGCAAGATCCTTTTCCCAATCTGCTCGGATATGTTCTAGATATCTTTCTTTTGTCCATGTGTTATCCACTGTGGATAAATCATGTAAAAATTTAATTTCCAATTTTGGAAATTCATCACCAAAAAGTTGGTGGCTTGTTTCTAAAAATTTACTTTTAAATGAGGGCCAATATTCCCTTCTAATCATCGATAAGTCAGCCGCTTCCTGAGCTAAGAGATTTGTCCATGTGGATAACTCCGGGAAAACTTTTTCTCTGACATCTTGGTATTGTTTTAAAATTTCATTTCGTTGCTTAAGCGCTCTTTGATATCGAAGTAAAATTTCGTAATAGCCTGGTGCTATATCACTCAATAAGGAGTCAACAAAATGTCGTCTTTCCTCTGGAGTTCCTCTAACTAAAGAATGATCATCTGGTGAAAACGAAAGTATTGCAATTTTTTCAACAAGAGTTGAAGCTGAAATTTTCTTTTCGTTCCAAAAGCTTTGCCAACGTTGTTGATCTTCGCACTTAAGTAATAATTTATGAGAATAACCGCTTCTGTCTAAAAAATTGACTTCGACCTTTGTGACTCCTCTAGAATCAGAATTGTGGATAACTTTGGGATACCAATCTTTTTTTGAACAATAGGGACGAAAACTTTTTAATCGTGTCGCTGCAAAAACACTTTCCAGAATATTTGTTTTCCCTTGTCCATTGGCTCCCCAAAAACCATTTAGAATTGGACTTAAAACAATATCTAAGGATTTTAAATTTCGAAAGTTTTCAACTTGTAAATGAGTTATCCTCAAAAACTATCAAAGCCTCATCGGCATAATAACAATTTGAAAACCTGGATCATCAACACTTTTTAATAAAGCTGGTTGAAGTTTTTCACCTAAGCAAATTTCCATTTTATCACCATGAAAATTATTTAACGCTTCAATAAAAAATCTAACGTTAAACCCTGTTTTAACTTCTTGCCCTTCAAACTTTGCAGGTATTTCATCAATGGCTTCACCAAGATCTGGATTATTCGTGGATAAAGTCACATGATCTTTTTTGAAATCAAAAGTAACAACCATCGATCTATCAGAAACCAATAAAGACATTCTTCTTAGACCTGTTAATAATTCTTTTTTATCAACCGTAAGTTTTGATGGAAGTCCTTTGGGTATCACTCGTTTGCAATCAGGATATTCACTATCAATTGGTCTTATCCATAACTTATTCACACCCACGTGTGCTCTTAAAAGATTTTCATCACAAGTGAGTTCAAAAGTGTCTTCTTCAGTGCTTTCTAAAAGTTTTCTTAATTCAACAGCACCTTTTTTAGGAATGATGAGTCCCTTTTTAAGATCAAGATTCCCAATCTTATCCACAGGACTTTCCATGAGCGCTAAACGATGTCCATCTGTCGCAGTTGTTTTTAAAACTTGTCCATTTCCTTCTTCGCTCAAAAGACTTTCAAAATATATTCCCGTTAAAGCGTAACGATATTCTTCATTACAAATACAATGTTCTGTTTGTTGAAGAAGTCGAAGAAATTCTTTTGTTTTAAGTTTACCGGCAGAAAGTTGACCCTTAGGACTTGTTTTGAAATGTGGAAAGTTATCCGCAGATAATCCCATTAATTTAAAAAAACTTTTCCCAGATCTTATTTCAACTCTATTAGACTCAGTGACTTTAATAAAAATTTCTTTTTTATCATCACTCTCTTTAACGATGTCGTAAAGATTTCTTGCTGGTACTGCAATTCGACCTTCCAACAATGTCCGACAAGGAATTGACGAACTTACAAAAATTTCTAAATCCGTTGCCGAGATTTGAAGTGTTTCGTCCTTTACATCAAGAAGAGCATGATTAAGAGAAGGCATTGTATTTCTTCTCTCAACAACACTGAGTGTTTTTTCAAGGCCGTTTAATAGATCCTTTTTTGATAAATTAATTTCCATTTGCCCGTCCAAATTTTACTTATCCAAGACTTACAAACATGTTGCTTAGTCTTTTGCCTAATATAAACAATTTTATAAGTTGTTGTAAACTATACTTGTATATTTGAATTGTATTGAATTGCGCAGCTAAGTTGTTGATAATAAAAGAAAAACCATGTGGACAACTTTGTGGATAGTCGACGTGAATAGTATGGTCATTTGGGCAATTCATTTTTTTTCCCCAACTTGTCCACATAATTCGTCATTGGTTATCCACAGGTTCTTCATCTTTTCCTAGAGATTATCCAAAAGTTGAGAAGAAATTTGATTAAGTTGATTCTTAAAAACAGGATCTCTAGTAATCAAAGTCTCCACATATTCATGTCCATGTAAAATTGTTGTGTGATGTCTATTTCCTAAAGCTTCTCCTATAGCTGTACAACTTAAGTTGCTATGTTCTCTCGAAAGGTACATGACCACCTGTCGAGCTTTTGCAATGGGCGCCTTTCGAGAGGCACCACGGATGTCGCTTCCTTTTAAAGAGTAAAACTGCGCAACTAGAGCAATGATATCGTCGATTGAAAGCACTCTTTTATTTTCGGTGACATAACTTTTGAGAACTTTTTTTACTAATTCAGTGGTGATCTCTATATTATAGATGGCAGCGTGTGCGGCTAATTTTGTTAAACAGCCCTCTAATTCGCGAACATTCGCTTTCACATAATTCGCAATAAGATAAGCCACTTCATCCGATAAACGAATATTGTCTGTTTCAGCTCGTGATTTCAAAATAGCGACTCGAGTTTCCAGTTCAGGACTTTCAATGTCGGCCACCATTCCCCACTCAAAGCGAGAAATTATACGGTCATGAACATCTGAAATTTCTTTAGGATATCGGTCAGATGCAATGACAATCTGCTTACCGGCATCAAAAAGGGCGTTAAAAACATGAAAAAACTCATCTTGGGTTGATGCTGATCGAGATAGAAACTGAATATCATCCATTAAAAGGACATCACAGTTATTTTCATAATTTTGTTTAAGCTCATGAAGTCGAGCTTCTCTAACGCCTGCAATGACCTCTTCAATGAATTTTTGAGTTGAACAATAGTGAACTCGAATTCCTGGTCGAGTGCTAAGTAGTCGATATCCTATGGCTTTTAAAAGATGAGTTTTCCCAAGACCCGTATTTCCAACAATAAATAGAGGGTTATAAACTCCAGGCTTAGTCCCGACCGCTAAGGCAGAAGCATGAGCAAACTGATTGCTTTTACCTACAACAAACGTCTCAAATGAGTATTTTGGAGAGAGGGTTTCACCAGTAAACGTGCGTACGGTTGAGCTGGCAGGGCTCTCCAGCTTGTGTTTCAGGGAGGATAAGGAGTTTTGCGTTTCGGGGTCTAAAAACATTTCCGACATAAGACTCCAATTTCTAGGTTGATAAAAAGGACATAGTTATGGAATAACAGCTAGCCTATATGAAACGCACATATCAACCCAGTCGTAGAAAAAGAAAAAAAGATCATGGATTCCTGAAGAGAATGTCTTCTGCCGGGGGTAAGAAAGTGCTTAGCAGTCGTCGAAGAAAGGGACGTAAAAAATTGACTGTAAGCGTTCCTTCTAAAACCCGCAGCCGTAAATGAAAAAGCGGAAGAATTTTCAAATTATAGGTAAACGTACCTTTAAGGACGGGCTTGGCTTTGCCAAAATTATTACGCAAGATGGCGAGCCCGCAAAAATTCACATAACGCTGCCAAGAACTGTAGGCAACGCAGTGCAAAGAAATCGCTTTAGAAGAATTGCTCGCACTGCTCTCCCTTTTTTAGATCCTAAACTCCTGGAGAATGACTCTTTATGGTTATCGCTAGACAGGCGCCGCCGTCTTTCCAAAAAAATCACGAGGAAAGAGCTGCTGCCACAATTTCGAGAAATCCTTCGCGCGCTTTAATTGTTAATGCGCTTTTGGTTTTCTACAAAATTGTAATTTATCCGTTTTTAACTGCCCTGGCTCCAGGTAGGCAGAGTTGTAGGTTTTATCCGACATGTTCGTGCTACGCTCGTGATTGTTTAGAATCTCTTCCACTGTATAAAGCGAGTTTTTATATTTCAAAACGCCTCTTAAAATGTAGTCCTTTATATAAAGGACAAGACTATTTTGATTTTGCACCTGATGTGAATAAACAAAGGAAAAGTAAATAATGAAAAAAAACTGGCCAATATTGCTAGGAATTTTAGTTTTAATTTTGGGATATGAAGTTTTTGTTCTTCGTCCTTATAATATGAAACTTAGAGAGGCCGAGCAAAAACAAGCAGAATTACAAGAAAAGCTAAATGCGCTTACGGCACCTAAAAATGCCGCAACATCAAATAGTGCAAATACAAATACAAATAATAGTAGTGCGGATATTCAAAAGCCAAACAATACAGAAAAAGTAACGTCAGAAACCTTTTTAAAGGTTGATCTTGGCGATGATCTTAATGTTGATGTTCATAAAGACGGGCGTTTATCTAATCTTTTATTTAAAAAATATTTTGTTCGTGGCGACAAAGAAAAGCGACCCGTTCAAATCATTGAAAACGGAATTCAGTGGTCCTCTTCTAATGAGATTTTAAATAAATGTTTAGAAGGACTTTCTCCTGCAGAAGGAACAGGTCTTCGTTTTGTTTCAAAAAATCAAAACGTGAGCTGTTCTTTGGAATACGCACCTAACGATAAAAGCAAAAGACTTTTAAGCACAAAACTTAGCGTGTCTGGACTGAAAGATTGGCAGGGGCAAATTTTCGTAAGTTTTCTTGATGACCTCGGGCAAGGAAACGACCTTGAAAAGAAAACACTAGATTTTAAACTTGATGGCAAGGTTAAGCACATTCAAAGAAAAGATCTTTTTGTTACAACTAAACATGTTGGATCTAAAGATTGGATTGTTTGGGGCGATAAATATTTTGCCGTGGGATTTTTACCTACGGGAAAATTTCAACCAGACCTTTCCCACAAACAACAAGGAGAAAATTCGGCTTATCTTGAATTAGCCTACCCCCTGCTCTCTCCAGATTCTGGTGGCTTTCAAGAATATTCTTTCGACTATTATTTTGGAACAAAGGAAGTTTCTGCACTTAAAGAAGTGCGTGAGGACTTAGTTGATGCTGTTGATATGGGAATTTCTGCACCAGTGGGGCGCTTTCTTCTTTGGTGTTTAAAACAACTTAATCTTTTATTTAAAAATTTTGGATTTTCAATTATTGCGCTAACTCTTTTAGTTCGTTTAGCCTTTTGGCCGCTTAATAAAAAGGTTTTTGAGTCTGG
Source organism: Pseudomonadota bacterium (assembly GCA_018001635.1). Lineage (GTDB taxonomy): Bacteria > Bdellovibrionota > UBA2428 > UBA2428 > UBA2428 > JAGNHS01. The sequence goes on from JAGNHS010000047.1 coordinate 11,067, forward strand.
TCAAAAGATGAAAGATCTTCAACCAAAAATGGAAGCCATTAAAAAGAAATACGGCGAAGACAAGAGTCGAATGGATCAAATGAATCGTGAGATTATGGCTCTCTACAAAGAAGAGAAAGTGAATCCAATGGGATCATGCTTGCCTATGTTGTTGCAGCTCCCAATTTTTCTTGGTCTTTATGGAGCTCTAAATCATGCGGTCGATCTTTATCAATCGCCCTTCATTTTTTGGATTCATGATTTATCTTATAGAGACCCGTATTTTGTTTTGCCCGCTTTGTGGACAATTTCGTTAATTGTCACTACTCAAATAACACCACAACAAACGTCCTCTCAGCCCGGAATGCCGGACATGAAAAAAGTGATGTTCGTGATGTACATTGTCTTTGGATTTCTATCTAAAGATTGGCCATCGGGACTCACTCTATATTTGTTTGTAAGCAATCTTGTTGGAGTAACCCAACAACTTGTCTTTAAAAAAGGTCAGATAAAAGTACAGACAGTACAAGAAGGAGTATAAAAATGACTGGATTCGTAAAATCTGCTCTCAATTTATTCGGAATCAAGACAGAAAGTGATGTGGCTCAAACTGCCTCTCTCGAAGAATTTTTAGGGGAGCTCGTTAAGAAAATTGGCTACGATATAAAATTTTCTAAAGAAGCTAAAGATGGTTCTGCGGTTCATTATGAAATTGAAGGCGCTGAGGCCAAAGAATTTCTTGGTGATAGCTCGAATATGATTGAGGCCTTGTCTCATGTTTCAATGAGAATTCTCAGAAAACAAGCTGGTTTTTCAAACCAACCTCTAGGAGAAGAAGCCGATGCTTCTAAATTCCGCGTAACTTTTGACTCTCGCGGTTTTAGAGAAATGAAAAATCAACAATTAAAAGAAATGGCGGATAAAGCTCGAGCAAGAGTTATTGAAAGTGGCGGAAGAGCTTTTTATCTTCCTGCTTTAAGTCCCTCTGAAAGAAAAGTTATTCATACTCATTTAGCGGAATTGGGTGAGGTTACTAGCGAAAGCATTGGAACAGGAACGTTTAAAAGAATTCGTGTAAAACTAGTTCCAAATTCTCCACACAGAAAAGAAAGACCACAAGGCGAAGCTGATGGCCAACAAAGAAGAAATGGTCCACGCGGTTTTGGTGGCGGTCGTGGTGGTCCTCGTGGCGGCGGTCGAAATGGTGGCAGTCGCGGTGGTCCTCGTGGTCCTGGTCGCGGACGTCCACAGTGGGGAGATAATATGAATCAAGCTCCTGCAGCCTACGGACAAGCTCGAGACGAACAATACGGTTTTGATGATGAAGTTAATGGAAATGTTGCGCGCCCTGATGAAGCGCCTGCCTACGTTGACGATAATATTGGAAATCGTGCCCGTCCTGGTGATGATGATTTTGGTAACGGGGGAACTAAAAGATAGCCCGCGAAGCTTTATCTTATTTTAAAAGAGTCGGGCTACCCATTATCGCTAAAGCTAGCGGTGAGGGTGGCCCGATTTGTATTTTAAGACTCTCTGGAAAGGGCCTTGATAAATTTTCTTCGCTTTTTTCGGCGCCATTACCTGGTCCAAAAGAATTTTCATATCTTAATATTTCAGGAATAGATAATGCTGTCGTTTTAAATTTTAAAGCGCCTTACTCTTATACTGGGGAAGATGTTATTGAAATTCAGTCTCACGGGGTCCCTTCTCTTGTTGAAAAAATTATTGAAAAATTTGAGTCTCTTGGAGCCTTAAGAGCTCTGCCCGGAGAATTTTCTTTTAGAGCCGTGCTTAATAAAAAAATGACTCTCGAAGAAGCAGAGAAGCTTCATACCGTTATAAAAAGCGAAACCATTAATTCAGAAACAGCGAGCCAACTTTTAGGTTTAGATAAAAGCCAAAGCCAAGAAAAATTATACATGATGTTTCAAGAGCTTTTAAAAACACTTCATAGCGCAAGAGGAAGAGTAGAGTCTGCCGTTGATTTTCCAGAAGCAGAAGAAGAGCAAGCACAAGACGTAAAAAGCGCGACGCTAGTTTTAGAAAAGTTTTATTCCAAAACCACCGAAATGATGAGTGCCTATGAATTGTTTAGATCTAAAGCAAGCGAGCCTTTGCTTGCACTCGTTGGCGAAACAAACGCAGGGAAAAGCACTCTCTTTAATATTCTTTGCGGAGCGAAAAGAAGCATAGTCTCAAGTGTGGCTGGAACAACTCGAGATTATGTTGAGGCAAGAATTCATACAGGACTTCGCTGGATACGAATTGTTGATACGGCCGGATTGCGTTCATTAAAAATGAACAATCAACACGATGAAATTGAAAAAGAAGGCATTGAATTAAGTCATGAATTGATAAACAAAGCTCAGTTGGTGGTTTGGGTTCAAAATGCAAGCATCTCTTCCGGAGAAGCGTTTATAAATCTATTGAAAGAAAAAAATCACATTACTATTTTTTCGCATAAAGATTTAAGCAAGAAAACTGGATCGAATGTTTTTGATTTTATAAAGGACAGCGCAGAACTTCGAGAAAATATATTTCTTGAGATAAATAAAAAACTCGAAAAACAGGAAGCATCCATTGAAACAGGATTATGGCTTTCAGATAGACAAGCTAAAATTTTAGAGCTTTCACATAAGAAGGCAAAAGAAACGTTGTTTTTATTAAAGGAAGGCAGGTCTTTGGATCTTGTTGCAGAAAACCTTCAAGAGTGTGAGAGACTTATTAAACAATGTGTTGGTCAAGACATGGACGAAAGCTATATTGGCGAAATTTTTTCTCAGTTTTGTTTAGGAAAATAAAGGAACAAAAAAGATGATTCCCTCTAAGCGGTTTTATTTTCTTAGACATGGAAAAGCTGATGCGAATGAACGAGGGCTGACCTGCGGAGGAGAGTGGGATATTTCTCTTAATGCAGAAGGAGTTTCTCAGGCTGAAAAACTTTCTGCCTTATTGCCTCAGCTAGAGTTCAAAATTAACGCTATTTTTTGTTCGCCGATGAAAAGAGCTCAAGAAACGGCCCAGTTAATTAATTTACATTTAAAGGCACCTATTTATACAATTGAAGAATTACGCGAATGGTGTGTTGGTGATTGGGAGACAAAACCATGGGGAGAGGTTCCCAACCCCTTTAACACAACGATAGATCCGCCTTTAGGCGAGACGAGAGTTTTCTTTGAGCAGCGGATTGAGCGGGCGGTTGCGGAGGTTCTTTCTAATTTTTCAGGTATTCCATTATTTGTTTCTCATGGAGCGGCTGCACATGCGCTTTTTACCGTTTTAGGTACAGATAAAATTCAAATTGAAAATTGTACTTTATATTGTGTTGATCCAGGTGAATTAAAGTGGTCGCTTCAGAAAGTCTTAGGATAACACCACTCTTTTTGCTTTTAAAAACGCTGCTAATTTTAAACTAATCTAAAATTAAATTTTTTTAGTCAAACACCGATAAAGTCATGTGTTTAAAAAGCTTTTGCTTCTTTTGTTTTTGTGGTTGATCGCTTCGACGGCCTATTCCTTTTTTTATTTATATCCGCAGGCCAAGACAATTATTAAGTTTTTTAAAACCCATAAACGCTTTCAAGACCTTCAAAATGCTAAAAAAAACTGTCCTTCTTACTCGGGCTTCTCTCGCTCCGAATGCTTTATTGAGTTTATGAATAAACAAGACCTACGTTTAGAGGGAGACTCCACGATTGCTTCAATTATGCTTCATTTTAATTTTTTTGTAGTTTCACTTAAAGAATCCAAAGAAATTAAAGAAAAAGATCAGCAATATAGACATAAACTTGTTGTGGTTAGGGCCGCGATAAACACACTTAACAACATGAGTCTCGGGGGCGGACGTCATCCAGCAAGTCAAAATTTTGACGGAACATCTCTTCGCGAAAGATTTTATAAAAAACTTCGTAGTGATTATTTAAAACGAATAAGAAAACTTCAATTAGATATTCAAAATGAAAATGACATTAGCGCCGAAGAAAAAACAGAGTTTTCGAATGAAAGTTTAAAACTTCAAACTCAAATCGAAAACAGTCCAGAAAAGCTTTTTTAAAAGCGTCAAATAATATGTGATTAATCCGCTCTTCAAAACAGAGCGGTTTAACTCGAAAATAGAATACGACAAGATTTTTGGGGGAAAAATGTTGAAATCTAAATTCTTATTTAAGACTCTTTCTATTTTTTGTGTTGTTTCGTTTGCAAGCGAAAAGGCACACTGGTCTTATGAAGGAGAGCATGGCCCGACACATTGGGGAAAGTTTGATGGTGCCACTTTGTGTGAAGAAGGAAAAGAGCAGTCACCTGTAGATTTAAAATGGAAAAAACCCGCCTCGAAAAGAAAAGTGAACTTTCAATACCAATCAAAGCTTAACTTTAAAACCTTAGATAACGGACATACTATTCAAGCAAACTTTCCTTCTGGAAACTTTGTTCAAATTGACGGACAAAAGTTTGAGCTAGTTCAATTGCATTTTCATGCCCACAGTGAACATTCTTTGTCTAAAAAGTACTTTCCCTTAGAAATGCACTTGGTTCATAAAAATGCCGATGGAAAATTAGCTGTAGTAGGAGTTCTTTTTGAGGAAGGGAAGGAAAACCCTGAATTAAACAAAATATGGGCGTCTATTCCTGAAAAGAAAAATGAAGAAAAAGAGGCAAATGAACAGATCGTATTATTAGAACTTATTCCAAAAGTGCATACGCATTATCATTATATGGGATCGTTAACCACTCCTCCTTGTTCGGAAGGGGTTAATTGGAATGTATTAAATACACCCATAAGCATTTCTTCTTCGCAATTGGCAATGTTTACAAAGCGTTACGCAAATAATTATAGACCAATTCAAACCCCAAACTTTCGTAAACCGGCAAATTACTAAAAACGAGAGGCTAAGTTTTTATAAGCTAAAGATCTTTTGAGCATTTTTGGCTTGGGGTGTCGAAAATGATGCTTCCTTCTGATAATTAGGGGGGCATGCGTTTTGATGCTGTAGTTATTGGTGCCGGGCATGCTGGTGTTGAAGCTGTTCGCGCGCTTTCTTCAATGGGGAAGAAAGTTCTACTTGTAACCCTTGATGCTTCTAAAATTGGGGCTATGTCCTGCAATCCAGCCATTGGGGGCGTTGCAAAGGGACATTTAGTTTATGAAATTGACGCGATGGGCGGTTTTATGGGCGCCATTGCCGATCAATCGTGTATTCAGGCGCGTCGTTTAAACATGCGAAAGGGCCCTTCCGTTCGCTCCACCAGAGTTCAATGTGATAAGGCAGTTTATTCTGAGCGAATGGGCCAAAAGATTCGCACGCTAGCAGGCCTTACTATTATTGAGTCGGAAGTTTCAAAAATATTTTTTGAGAATCAAAATGGAAAAAGCTTTGTAAATGGGGTCCAGCTTAAGGGCGGTATAGAAATTGAAACTAGGGCCGCAGTTATAACTGCAGGAACCTTTATGAAGGGAATAATGTTTTGTGGAGAAGAGAGAAGTGTTGGCGGGCGCTTTGGAGATCAGGCTTCGGCCACCCTTTCCGATTCTATAAAGGAGCTGGGTCATACTTTTAAGAGATTAAAAACAGGAACTCCCGCTCGTCTTGATGCGCGAACAATTAATTTTTCAATTTTAGATAAACAGTGGGGAGACCCTGAGATTCGTCGTTTTTCTTGGCAACCACCAACTCCGCGATTGCCTCAGCTTTGTTGTTACATAACTCACACGAGCGAACAAACGCATGAAGTGATCCGAAGCAATTTTCACAAGAGCCCTCTGTTTTCTGGGGAAATTGTAGGCATTGGGCCAAGATATTGCCCTAGTATAGAAGATAAAGTTAAAAGATTTGCAGATAGAGATAGACATCAAATCTTTTTAGAGCCCGAGGGGTTAAATACAAATTCGATTTATCCCAACGGACTCAGTACTTCTTTGCCCGCAGATGTTCAGATAGATTTCCTGCGAACGATCGCAGGTTTGGAAAAAGTAGAACTACTTCGTCCGGGATACGCGGTGGAGTATGATTCTATAGATCCTACCGAACTTTTACCCTCCTTTATGTCAAACATTGCTGACGGTTTATTCCTTGCGGGTCAGGTTAATAGAACCTCTGGTTACGAAGAGGCTGCCGCTCAGGGTTTGTGGGCTGGAATAAATGCAGCTCTTTATCTTTCAGAGAAAGAAGCCCTCTCTCCTTATAGAAACAGAAGTTATATGGAAACTCTCGTAGACGATCTCGTTACGAAAGGAACAGAAGAACCCTATAGACTTTTTACCTCACGCTCCGAGTATAGAATGCACTTAAGAGAAGATAATGCGCATGAGCGAATGTTTGACGTTGCCGATTCTTTGGGGCTGCTCTCGGACGATCAAAAGAGACGATATCATGAACACCTAGAGGAAAGCGCACTTCTTAAGCGCGAACTCGAATGCGAAAAGCTTCGTTTATCTAAGGACAGAGTTATAAGCCTTTTCGAGTATTTAAAAAGGCCTGATGTTTGCTGGGAAGAGCTGTCTGCTTCTTACGATGCAAAGTACGATGCCTCCCTAGAGAAAATAGAAATTGAGGCGAAATACTCCGGATATCTTTCTAGGGCCGAAACAGAGCTAAGAGAGCTGCAGAGAATTCAAGACTGGGCCCTTGACTCAACTGTAGACATTTCAGCCCTTCCCTCCTTGTCTAGTGAGGTCGTTGAAAAATACACTGCCAGAAAACCAAAGAGCGTATTTGAGCTCTGTCAAATCAGCGGAATTACTCCTACGGCCGTTTTAAGTATAGTAAAGGTCGCAGGTAGGGGCTCTGGAGCGCCAATTGTTTCACATGAAACACGTTGAAGAGGCATATCTAGACCTTTTGCTTGCCTGGAACAAGAAGCACAACATCATTGGGAGATCTCCAGCGCGCGAACTCTTGGAGGAGTCGCGAGATGCGATCATTTCGCTTGCCAAAACAAACACTCTTACCGAGACCGTTGTTGATATAGGCGCTGGATCGGGAATAATGGGCGCCCCATGGCTTTTGAGCGAACTTTCGCCCGACCTTCCGCCGTTAAAATCAAGAAGGCTGGTCTTTGTTGAGCCAGACCGAAAGAGCGCGGCCTTTTTGTCTTTGCTTAGGGCCTCTTTGCCCCTGTTCGCCCAGCAAAGTTCGCTCCTTGACTGCCGCCTTGAAGATGTTCGACGTGAAACAATTGGAGCCAAAGAGCTCGTTTGTTTTAGTAGAGCTTTTAGCCCTGCAAAAAACCTAGGCCCACTTTATGCGGCCTCAGAATTGCGCAACGACCCATTGTTTGTATTTTTAAAGCCGGGGGGGCTTCTAAAGATGGGTTCTGTGGACTAAAAATTCAATTAGGGCATCAGAGGATAAGATATGAAAATCACTTCAATAATCAATCAGAAGGGCGGAGTGGGTAAAACCACTACGGTAATTAACGTCGGTGGCGCTTTAGCTTTGATGGGCAAAAAGATTTTGCTTGTTGATTTGGATCCTCAGGGAAATTTGAGCAGTGGATTGAATATTCCGGCGCAGGATATTGAGAAGAAGAACGTTTATTTTGCGTTGGTTGGACAGAGCAAGCTTTCCGAAAACGTTTGTTCCACTGCGATTAAGAATTTATACGTTGTTCCTTCTAATAATAATCTTGCTGGGGCCGAGGTAGAGCTTGTTGACGTTGAAAGACGTGAGTTCAGGCTGAAAGAATCGCTTAGCGAGGCCCTTAATCAATATGACTTTGTATTTATCGATTGTCCTCCGTCGTTAGGAATGCTCACTTTAAACGCATTAAGTGCTAGTAATAGCTTCCTAATACCTATGCAGTCTGAGTTTTTTGCTATGCAAGGGCTATCAAACATCCTTCAAACGGCCAAATTGGTTAAAAAACACCTTAATCCAGCACTAGAGGAAGAGGGGGTATTGCTTACGATGTTTGATTCTAGATCAAATTTATCTAAACAAGTTTATAGTGAGCTAAGAAGTCATATCGGAAATAGACTTTATAATAGTATTATCCCTAGAAGAGTGCGTTTAGCCGAAAGCACCTCTCACGGAGTTCCGGGCGTGATATATGACCCAACTTGCTTTGGTTCTCGGTCCTATGTTGAAGTTGCAAAAGAGTTTTTGTTGAGAAGTCAGGGTTTAAAGCTTGAGCCCATTAAAAAACAAACCTTTTTACCTCCCGATCCTGTGGATCGTTTGGGCAACTTAAAGTCCCCTGTTCCTGCAGAGGCCGCACCACACTAAAAGGAGTTTTAATTTAAATGGAAAACGACGTTCAAAATCCCTTTGGTCTTCAAAAAAAACCAAGTGGCAAAGCATTGGGTAGAGGTTTGGCGGCTCTTTTGGGTGAGGCTTCAAGTAATGAAGCGACTGAGCAAATAGTTGAACAAGCTGAAAAAGAAGGGCGCTTACGCACTCTTTTGATAGATCAAATATCGCCTAACCCTGAACAACCTAGACAAGTTTTTAATCAAGCAAAGTTGGAAGAGTTGTCAGAAAGTATAAAAGAGCAGGGACTCATCCAGCCCATTATTGTGAGAAGCGTTGGAGATAATAGTTTTCAAATTATTGCTGGAGAAAGACGTTGGAGAGCGAGTCGATTGGCCGGTTTGTTAGAAATTCCAGCCATTGTTGTTGATAAAGAAACAACACAAGAAAAAAACGACATTGCAGCGCTAATCGAAAACATTCAAAGAGAAGATTTAAATCCCATTGAGTTGGCAAGAGCTTATGGAAAGATGTTGGGACAATATCAAATAACTCAGGAGCAATTGGCTAAAAAATTAGGAGTCTCAAGAGTCTCTTTGGCCAACACTTTAAGACTATTAAAACTCCCTGAAAGCGTTAAAGAGTTGTTGCAGTCTGGTCGAATTAGCGAAGGACATGGTCGGGCCCTTCTTATGCTTGAAAAAGATGATGAAATTTCGACGCTTGCCCAGAGAATCTTAGATGAAAATTTAAGCGTCCGCGACGTAGAAGCGAGAGTTCGAGCGGGCTCAATAAATCCCCCAAGTGCCTCAATTCAGTTAACGCCCGCCGGATCTAATTCGGGTGTTCCTTCTCAAGAAATTGCTGTGAAGCAAAGCTTTCAAAAAAACGCGCATCTACTCGCACTTGAAGATGAGCTGCGGCAGAGGTTTGGAACTAAAATACAAATCAGAGGAAGCGAAAGAAAGGGAGTTATTGAAATCTTCTTTTCCGGCCAAGACTCTTTTAATAGACTTATTCATGAGCTTCGTGAAACATGAGCCAAGTGGATACTTTTGAATCTACGCCCCTAGGCCCAGGAGATATAAGCGCACTTATTGGAAAAGGGTGCGAATTTGAAGGAAAGCTAGTTTTTGAGGGGATTGTTAGAATCGACGGTAGTTTTTCCGGGGAGATTTTTTCAAGGGACACCTTAGTGCTGGGCCCTGACTCTCGAGTTCGAGCTAAAATTGAGGCCGATGTTGTTATCGTGGCTGGTCATTTAGAGGGCGATTTGTTGGCAAGCTCAAGAGTTGAAATTCGATCGACGGGTTACGTTAAGGGAAGCATTAGTTCTCCGGTTTTAAAAATTGAAGAAGGCGGAATCTTCGAGGGTAGAACCAAAATGTTGACGGAAGAAATCTAAATTCAAAAGAGTCTTTAAAAAAACTCGATGCACCTGCTTTCATAGTGGATTCAGCTTTTCAGAAATTCAAATAAACAGTTGACCGTGGGCTCCTTCCGTTGTCTATATAGGCAACGAGATGTCAGCATCTATTCTCCAACAATTGGGTGTCAACGAAACGTTTTTCCTCATGTTAGGCGTTTTTGTTGTTCTATATTTTATTAATAGTTTTATTTCTTTAAAGCCATTAACTGAACTTTTGGTTGAGCGTGATCACAGAACGCATGGAAGAGAACTTGAAATTAAAGATATTCGAGAAGAATTATCGAAAATTGAAACAACCTTAAATGCAGAGCTGAAAAAGGCACAAAGCATCGCCAGCGCAAGATTTTCTCAATGCCGAAGCGAAGCTCTCGAGTCGCAAAGAAACATTATTCAAAACGCTAGAGGCCAGGCCATCAAAGATATTAATGCTTTGAAAGACAGGCTTCAGGGTGATTTTAAAAACGACGTTGAAAAACTAAAGCCCCATGTAGACCAATTTGCACAGCTCATTGTTGAGCGTTTTTTGGCAACTCGGTCTAGTGGAAGTGGCGCTCAAACTCAGCAGGAGGTTTAAAGATGTCTGTAGCTGAAACTGCTCATCACGTAACTTCTCACTGGTCTGTTAGTGAGTGGTATGCACTGGCTCATGTGGCGATAGTGGCTTCAATTGTTGTTTTGGCTGGCAAGGCGGGAATTCGTTCCGCTCTTAAGGGAAGACAGGACGACCTGTCTAAAAAGCTTGTTGATACAAAAAGAGAATTAAAAGAACTTCAAAAACAAATTGAAACCTCGAGATTAGAGATTTCACAAATTGAAAACACAAAGGCAACCTTAATTGCTGGCGTTGAGGCCGAAGGTAGAAAATTAAAAGAGAAACTTTTGTTTGAAGCCGAGTCTACAGCAAAAAGAATATTAGAAGACGCACGTTTAGCTCAAGAAAACGAACTTAAAGATGTGCAGTCAAAAATTCGACATGAAATTGTAAGCGCCTCTATTGAGCGTGGTCTAGAAAAATTAAAAGAAGATCAAAAAAATAACGGAGAACTTGGCAGACAAATTCATAGAAAGCTTGTTGATAAATTTGTCAGCGATGTTTCAAGGGTGATTCATGTCTAGCTCAAACACTCTTGCCAAAAGATACGCACGTGCCCTTTGGGGTTCTGTTGAAAACGGTGGAGCCGATAAGTTGTTGGCCGAGTTTAAGGCCGTCGCAGAAATATTTGATTCTAATGCGGAACTTAAAAGTTTGGCCTTAAGTCCAGCCTTTACTCTGGATGAAAAAAACAAGTTGCTTGCTGAGCTTCTTGAAAAAGCGGGAGCCTCCGCAAAGTTAAAAGATTTTATGACCATTTTAGTTCAAAGAGAACGCTTTGAGCTTCTATCAAAAATTTATGAAGAGTTTCGTTTAGAGTATCTTCAGGCCAATAAGGTAAAAGAGGCCGTGGTTGAAAGTGCTTACGAGCTTAGCGAAAATGAACGCGAACAAATTTCAAAATTATTAGAAGCAGCCCTCGATTCCAGAGTTCAGCTTGTTGTAAAGGTTGAGCCCTCTTTAATCGCGGGATTGCGGGTTGATGTTGATGGTAGGACTATTGATGCCACAATTAGGGCCAATGTTGATTTATTAAAAAAAGAGCTTCTTTCATTAGAGGCAAACTAAGGAGTTAAGGAGAATCTATGCAACAGATCAGAGCGGAAGAAATCAGCGCGATAATCAAGCGACAAATCGCTGACTTTCAAACTCGTCTTGAACAAAGTGAAACCGGAACCGTTTTGGCCGTAGGAGATGGCGTTGCCCGTATCCATGGTCTTGAAAATTGTATGAGCGGTGAAATGGTGGAATTTAGCGGTGGTCTTAAGGGCTTAGCTCTTAACCTTGAAGAAGGAAATGTGGGCGTCGCGATTTTCGGTAAAGACGATTCTGTCAAAGAAGGCGACACTGTAAAGAGAACTGGAAAAATTCTTCAAGTTCCAGTTGGTGAAGTTATGGCGGGACGAGTTGTTAACGCCATTGGAGAGCCCATCGACGGTAAGGGCGCCATTCAAGCGAAAGAATTCAAAGTTGTAGAAACAAAAGCTCCGGGAATTGTTAAGCGTCAGCCAGTTAAAGAGCCCCTTCAAACGGGCATAAAAATTATTGACGCTCTAATTCCGATTGGTCGCGGTCAACGGGAGTTGATCATTGGCGACAGACAAACTGGAAAAACAGCGATTGCTCTAGATACAATTATTAATCAAAAGGGCAAAAACGTATTTTGTATTTATGTGGCCATTGGTCAAAAACAATCTACAATTGCAAACGTAGTGGAAAAACTTCGTGCCGCGGGCGCGCTAGAATATACAACGATTGTTGTGGCCTCAGCGTCAGAAGCGGCGCCTCTTCAATATATTGCTCCTTATACTGGAGCTTCAATTGGTGAGTGGTATCGCGACAACGGTAAGCACGCTCTTATTGTTTACGATGATTTAACAAAACAAGCTCAAGCGTATCGTCAGCTCTCATTATTGCTTCGCCGACCACCAGGACGTGAAGCGTATCCCGGTGATGTTTTCTACATTCACTCTAGATTATTAGAGCGTGCCGCTAAATTGAGTAAAGAAGAAGGCGGCGGTTCTTTGACGGCACTTCCTATTATTGAAACTCAAGCGGGCGACGTGTCTGCTTATATTCCTACAAACGTAATTTCTATTACCGATGGACAGATTTTCTTAGAAGCTGATTTGTTTTATTCAGGAATAAGGCCTGCTGTAAACGCGGGTCTTTCTGTAAGTCGTGTGGGTGGTTCGGCACAAATTAAAGCAATGAAAAAAGTTGCGGGCCCATTGCGTCTTGAACTCGCTCAGTTCCGTGAGCTTGCGGCTTTCGCTGCTTTCGGTTCAGATTTAGATGCGGCTACAAAAAGACAGCTTGATCGCGGCGTTCGTCTTCAAGAAATATAGAAG
>JAGNHS010000007.1 GCA_018001635.1 Pseudomonadota bacterium
TCGCGCAATGGCTCCGTAGCGTCGACCCGCCTCCCAGACTCTATCTAATTCAGGCGAGTTAACCGTTGGTCCAAGTTTCATTCGAGCGGCCCACTCTTCGTTGATGAGCTCTCCCATTCGAGCCAAACTGCCCCCGGCCAATTCTTCAGACATTTGTCGAGAGGTTTTGTGAATCGAAAGTAAGTGTTCTCTGCAAGAATGACTTGAGTCGTGAAAATTTTGAAAAATTTTCCAATTATTAATTCCACTATGATGAGGTTTTCCGGTGTAAACCAGAGCAATTCGTTTGCTTAAAGCCACGGCTAGTTTGTCGGGCAGTCTTAAAACTCTTTTTCCACGAACATCCATTTCGAAAATTAAAAGACCACCAAAAAGCGCAGGAACATAATCTTGTTCTCCTGCGGGATGTGCAATTTCAATGGCCTCAAGATTTCTAATTTCTTCTTGAAGAGCCCAGGGATCGCTTTGTCGCGATGGAGATAATAATAGTTTTTCAAGCGCCTTGCTTAGGGCTACACCTAGCACGGACGATCCACCCAGCCCTGATCCTGGGGGCGTTTGGCTAGAACACTCCACTTCCAATTTTCCGTTTATGGGTTTTTCGATTTTTTCACTCACGCAAAAATGAGTCAGTCTGTTGAGCCATCGAGAAGGAATTTTTTGTGGACTTTTGTTAAGTGTTTCACCAAGCTCTTCAATGGATTTAAAAGTATGATCCGTTTTAACGTCATGACTTTTTATGGAAATTTCTAAGCCCTTTTTTTTGGAGGGCGTGAATTGAACGCGCGCTAGAGTTTGAATGTCGATGGCCATGTGAACTAAATGATGTCCACCTGTGTAAAGATAAAGCGGCCATAAATCTAGTGTGCCGCCTGCAAGGTCAACTCTACATGGAGCTCTTAAATCAACGCGTTTCATAGCAAATAATTCAGCGTAAGTTTGAGATAAATCGCCGAACCCTCCCCGACGATAATCATAACACAGAGGGCGTAGAGTATCCCGGTGGCCGATTGAGTGGCGCGAATTTCTACAGTGCGCTTTACCATATTGGCCAAAATCAAAGGGGCCAATATTCCCCAGAGCACTCTTGTTAAAAGTATAATTAACCCAAAGCCCCCCATACCGAAGGCGAGATCTCCTTGAAGGCTAAAAATTCCATCGGACATATGCAAAGTTTCAAGATTTTGAATGTGGCTTAGGTCAATTCCAAGGGGGCGACCCAAATCATCAATGGGTAGAGCGTTGGCGTTGTATCCAATTTTAAAAAAAAGTGTCCATAAGTTTTCGAGAGTTTTAAATACAATAGAAAATTGTAAAATAGAGACCAGTCGCCGAAGTTCACGAATGTTGAGGTTAGGCACGTTCAAATACCAGTGCCCTAAAAATTGACCACTAAAAACTGAGCCAATAAGCAAAGCGCTACTAACAAAATTAATAAGTTTTGCGATGTCGAAATTTAGAAATAATGGGATTGGAGAAATGAAGACTCCAATAAAGCCTATGATTCGACTCGTCCGACTGCGTCCGAAAGTATAAACAGCAAAAAAAACAACGAGAGCTAAGAGCATGATGAGTGGGTTTTTGAGAAGCTCTAAACTTTTATCGCCTTCAAGTGAAGCCCAGCCTAGGGCTGAAGTCGCAAGGGCGCATCCGACGGCAATATAGAGAGCGAGCTTTAAAAAACGCTCGCTGGTTTCATTTCGCGATATAAAAAACAAGAGAATGAGCGAACCCCAAAGAAATCTAAGAAGTAATTCAAAACCTAATGCAGCCATGATAGGCTATTTACATTAGGGAAAGGGATTTTGCCATCATGAGCTTAGTTTTTGATTTTCGATTCTTTTTCACCATCAGTTGTATCGTTATTTCAGGAGTTATTGCCGGTCGTGCTTTTTTAAGACTTGGCAAACTTCTAAAGCTGGCTAAAAAGGAAAATCTTTTTGATCGTTGGCCAGAACGCCTTGCGGTTTTCAGCAAAAACGTTTTAGCGCAGAAAAAGCTATTCAAGGATTTTATCCCCGGCCTTCAACATGCCATTATATTTTGGGGCTTTATAATTATTACCGTTGGAACCACGGAGCATATTATCGAAGGACTTTTTCATGGATTTAGTCTTTCTTTCTTGGGCCCAATTTATAGTTTTTTTGTTATAGCTCAAGACATTCTTCACCCTTTAGTGTTTTTAGCTGTTTGCTATGGTTTTTTTCGTCGTTTAGTTCTTAAACCTAAAAGATTGGCTGCAGATCGCGGTCATCTTTTAGAAGCTCTCATGATTTTAAGTCTCACTGGATTGTTGATGATTGCAAATATGACAACCTTTGCGGCCTACGTAAAGGCGGGCTATGCCAATGCGCACGGCGAGTTGCGCCCCGTTTCTAATTATTTAGCGAATTTTTTAGCCTCTTGGGATCCTGAATCGGCCATGACATTAGCTCATTTTGGTTGGGGCATTCATTTATTAACTGTTTTCTTTTTTGCTTGTTACATTCCCAATTCAAAACATTTGCATGTGATTGCGGCTGGCCCCAATTTTCTTTTTGCAAGATTGGGTCACAAGGGAACTTTTGCTCCCATTAATTTTGAAGACGAAACGAATACAGCTTACGGAGTTTCAAAAATTACTGATTTTACTTGGAAAGATATTCTCGATGTTTATTCGTGCACATCGTGTGGACGATGTAATGAGTTCTGCCCAACAGCAACAACAAGTAAGCCCTTGCGCCCCATGAAACTTATTGAAGATATAAAACATCATTTGTTTCATGTGGGAGATGCGCTGATTGCAAATCCTGCTTCGGAGCCGAGTCAGGCTTTAATTTCTGAGGAATCGGGAATTACGCATGATACTGTTTGGGCGTGCACAAGTTGTAGAGCCTGTGTTGAGGCTTGTCCTGTGGGCATAGAGCACGTCGATAAAATTGTAGATATGAGAAGACATCTTGTGATGATGGAAGGCAATATGCCTACAGAACTTCAAAACACTTTGAAGAACTACGAAACTCAATCCAATCCTTGGGGAATTTCTCCTGATGCCCGTGATGAGTGGTGTAAAGATCTCAACATTTCAAGAATGGCCGACAAACCTAACGCTGAGTATTTGTTCTATGTGGGTTGTGCCGGAAGTTTTAATGATCGCAACAAAAAAATCTCAACAGCCACTGTAAAAATATTACAAAAAGCAGGAATAGATTTTGCGATTTTAGGAAAAGAAGAGCTTTGTAATGGTGAAACGGCTCGACGTGCTGGGAATGAATATTTGGCCAAGGCTATGGTTGATGCCAATATTGAAGTCTTAAAACGCTATAATGTGAAAAAAATTATCACCACATGCCCTCATTGTTTTAATACTTTAAAAAATGAATATCCAGATTTTGGTTTTACAGCTTCGGAAGTTCTTCACCATACTGACTTTATTCAAAGGTTAATTTCTGAAGGTAAAATCACTCCTCAAGGTAAAGATAATGAACACGTAAAGGTCGCCTTTCATGACTCGTGTTATTTGGGCCGATATAATGAAGTTTACGAAGCTCCTCGACAAGCACTGAAAGCTGTTCCAGGCGTGGAGCTTGTTGAAATGCCTCGCAACAAAAGTCAGGGACTCTGTTGTGGTGCTGGTGGCGCTCGTATGTGGATGGAAGAAAATATTGGAAAAAGAATTAACGTTGAACGCGTTGAAGAGGCGCTTGATCAAAAGCCAGATGTCATTGCGGCCGGATGTCCTTTCTGCCAGGTGATGATCAGTGATGGTGTTACTGAAAAAGGTCAGCAAGAAAAAGTTCAAGTAAAAGACTTGGCAGAAATTATCGCAGATACATTAGCGTAGACCTGCAAGTATGGCGCGATTTTCTGGAGACGTTGGTTTCAGCGAGTTTTTTAAAGACTCAGCTTGAGAAAGTATTTCTGGGTCGCCCAGTTTTCTTGCGGCATTAATGGCCGAAGCCACGATTTGCTCGAGATCTTTAGCACTACGATATTTGATGGTGTGAAGATTGCTGATTTCGAAAAGACTTTTAAGAATATCTTTTCCGCTATTATCTCCTACAGAAGCTAATACAACGGCACTGTTCCATTGAACTTCAGGGTCTTGATCTTTGAGCAGGGCTTTTACAGCGCTTGTGTATGTGTTGTTTTTTTGTTGAACCAAGTAAGCACTTGCGATTTTTTTCATCGAAGGATCTTTGTCTTTTAATAAGGCCAATATTTTTTCATTATAAAGATCGGCTTTTAGATTTTTGTTTTTTACTAAAGTTTCAATCATGCCCCAGGCTCCATAAAAGCGAAGCTCAGAATCGGAACTTTCTAGAAATTTTAAAAATATGGGGAGACTATCGGGGTGGCTCAATTGTCCTAAAGTTAAAAGTAAATAACGTTGCAAACGAATGTCTTCAGGAAATTTGTTTAAAAGGATGTTCATTTTTTCAAAAAGAGCCGTTCTTTCTTCTTGAGCCAATCGATCAAAATCACCAGAAACTTGTTGTCTTTGTAGAGCGTGTGCAAAATTGTAAGCCGCATGCCAACGATCTCCACTGGATCTTGCTTTTTCAACTTTAGAAAGTGACGTTATTAAATGAGCTTCTTGGGTCTCTGGTCCCTTTTTAAGTCCGCCAACAAGCTTCCATCCGGCCCAAATCATAAAGGCTAATGAAGGAACCAAAAAAAACCAGAGCATGTGAGAAGAGGCTTGTGAGCCGGAATTCTTTTGCATTTTTGAGAAAGCGTCCATTTCTTTGGGTTTTGAAATAACCCAATTATTCTTACGGCTTAGCAAAGGAGTCTCGAATTTCCTAGATAAATTTAAGGCAAAGCTTAGGGTTTAACCCAATATTAAAATACAAAAACCCAATAATATCTTTATATTACCTAATAACGCGTGGCACCAAAATTGCTCCCATTAGAGTATGAATTTGGGACGTATATTAACGATATTTTTACAATTGTTAGTGTTTTTGGTTCCATTGTCTTTTGCCGAAGATTTCGAAGAAGGTGCACGTTACATCGTAAAATTAAAAGACGGTGAATCTTCAAATCCATTTTCTCGAAAAATTGTTCGAAATGCCAACGTAACTTATGTGGCTGAAGAATTGTCTGATGCCGATTTAGAGACCCGTAAACTTAAAAATTTAGGATTAGTTGTTGTTGCCGGTGATGAATATGAAATTGAGATGCGATTAAAAAATCACCCCTTAGTGTCTTATTCTGAGATTGAAAAAAAATATAACTTTGCCGGAGCTTTAGATGGAGTCGATTTACCATCAGATCCTAATATTGCTCCTTGGCTGCCGCTCCTTGGATTGAACAAATCAAGGCCAAATCCTGATGTGTACAATTCATATGGCGATTCCGTACTTGTGGCCGTTATTGATACGGGCCTCAATATTAATCATCCTTATATAAGTTCTGCGCTTTCAGTAAATTCTTTAGAATATGGAACTGGCAGCGGAGATAGTGACGGAAATCAATATGTCGATGACGTTTATGGTGCCAACGTTTTTGATAGAAGTGGAAATATTACAGAAACTGGAACCGAGCATGGATCGCATGTTGCGGGAATTATTAAAAGCATTCGAGATCAAGCTATACCTGATTATCCGGAGGCACAAAAAGTTCAGATATTACCTATTCGTTTTATAGACGGGTCTGGTACAGGTACGTCAATTGGTGCCGTGATGGCGATGGAATACGCTATGGGGAGAGGAGCTCGAGTGGTTAACGCAAGTTGGGGCTCTATTGGTGAGGATAGTTTTTCTCAAGCGCTTTATGATTCTATGTTGGAGTTATATAAGAGAGATGTTGTCATGTTTGCTGCTGCGGGAAATGCTTTAAATTCTAGCACTCCTGCAAACAACAATGATGTTATTCCATATTTTCCAGCGCTTTTTAATCTTCCAGGCTTAATGGCTGTAGGGTCAATCACTCCAAACTTTAATAATGGCAACACCTTGCTCGGTATAGAATATTCTAGTTTTTCAAATTACGGTCCTGCGTCTGTACAAATTGCAGCTCCTGGAAGTTATAAAACCATGGGCTCATTTGATTTCGGAATTTTAAGTATGAATGCACATTTCACCAATAACTTTAACGTTTTTAAAAAGATGAGAGGAACATCTATGGCCACTCCAGTTGTTGCGGGAATTGCTGCAGTCATGAGGGCCATTAATCCTGGCTTGTCTAACTATGAAGTTAAAAATCTAATTCTAAGAAATACAGTGACTCATTCAGCCCTAAGCGTGGTTTCAAGTCGAGGATACGCCCATGCTGCAAATTCTTTTTCAGATGCATCAACCTATAGCGCGACTGGCACGAGACCTCCGGCGTCTTCCCCAATGTATTATGGAGCTTCTTCAAATGGTCGTTCTATGGCTTCAGATGGTGCTAGTGGCGGTAAGGCTGCTGGTTGTGGAATGATTGTTGATGTATCGCAAAATCGAGAGGGACCAGGCGGCGGTAATTCAATTTTATTAGTCACTGGCCTGTATTTTATAGCTCAATTTATTAGAAGATTAAGACGAATTCGGACGCTTTCGTTTTAATTTTATTCACTTTTGCTTATAGCCCTATAGTTGTATAAACAGAAGCAGTGTTAGTAGAACTCATCGAAAAACTAGATGGAAGTGTCTTGGCTCTTTGGGGCCCGTTTTTTTTGTTGTTGATTTGTGCTTTTGGTTTTCCGATGCCCGAAGACATTATTCTAGTCGCTGCTGGTTTTTTAGCGGCTCAATATTCTTATTCAGTCATTTTAGTTATCTGTATAACCTATGCAGGTATTATGATTGGCGATAGCTGCATTTATTATATGGGCACTCATTTTGGGCGACGCTTTTTAAAAACCAAAATGGGCAAATTTATATTGAAAGAAAATACAATCACCAAGGTTGAGGGGCTTTTTAAAAAACACGGTATGTGGGTGATCTTTGGCGCGAGATTTTTACCAGGATTAAGGACAGCGGTTTTTTTTACTTCTGGAACTCTCCATTTTTCATTTTTTAAATTTTTTTTAATGGACGGGTTAGCCGCTCTGATATCGGCTCCTTTGTTTGTATTTTTGGGTGAATTTGCTTGGAAATATTTTGAAGACGACTTTTCCCGCTTGGAAAAAGTCGTTGGTACGACCAAGCTTTATTTTACCCTTGGCATCGTTGGGGTCTTTCTAATCGGCTTCGCTGGATATTTTATTAAAAAGTATTTTCGAAAACGCGGAATTTAGGAATAAGCGCATGATTCGTTATTTAGGAATTATATTTTTACTTAGCCTAACGATAAAATCACATTCTGAAGATTGTAGAATTAAGGTGCTTGGCTATTCTTCGTTACTAGGAAAGGGTTCTCTGGGGGAATGGGTTCAGGCGGAGTGGAATAAAAGAGCTCATGAGTGCTCCGTTGAGTTTATAAGTGCAAAAGAGTTTTCTGGAATTTGGGGCACTCTAAAAAAATCTATTCAAAAAAAAGATAAAAATATTATTGATGTCGTTTGGGGAATTTCAGATCTTCAATATCAAGAGGCGGAAAAGTTGGGCTGGTTAAAGGATGGGCAATTGTTTGACTTTAGCCCATTCTCAATTGTTGTAGATAAAAACAAATTTAAAGATGCGGATAAAATTATTTCTTGGAATGATTTGGCAAAAGTATTTAAAAATGAACTTATTATTCAAGATCCTAGAATGAGCAATACGGGGCTTGGTTGGCTGAGGGCCATTTACGAGTTTAATCTCTTAAAACCTGAGTTCAATACACAGATTGTGAAAAAAGTTTTTCCTTCATGGTCTTCTTCCTATGAGGCGTTTTTATCTGGTTTAGGTGCTGGGGTTTGGACCTATTTGAGTAGCGTGGCCTATCATCGTTGCGAAGAAAAAAAAGAGAATTACGTCGCCTTAAATTTAATTGAAGGATATCCCGTTCAAAGAGAATTTGTGGCCCTATCTAAAAACACTTTGTTTGAACGCAACGCTAAAAATTTCATGAATTTTTTATTGTCGGCTCAAGTACAAGAAAAAATTCCTACCTTGAACTGGATGTTTCCTGGGAGTCAATCTGCTCGAGTTAAAATGCCACAATGTTTTGTAGATTCCTCTAATTATAAAACAATTGAATCAAAAACTTTTCCAACTATGAAATTGCTTGAAGAATGGGCGGAACGATGGAGCCTACTTTAACTAAAGACTTTTGGCTTTTATTGGCCAGAGCTATTTTCTTCACAGCAAGTCACTCGTTTATGGTGATTGGTCTTTTGTTGGCCATTGTTCCACTGTTTTCATACTTCTTATTTGCAGGCGGTAATTTAATTTCTAGAATTATTCAGGGCGGAATACGAAGCGTTGGGTGGCTCTTTTTTTTACTGCCCGGAGTTTCTTGGGCTTTGTTATATTTGAAGTTTCAAAGTGTGTTTTCGATTTTACCTGATGGTTTTTGGGCTATAGTGATGGTCCACTTTTCTATGAATTTTTTTCTGCTTGTGAGCTTGTTTGTAGAGGATCTTAAAGAATCTATGCGGAGCGAAGCCAGAGAAACTTTAGAGGCGTCTTTAGTTTTTAACTTAGATGTTTTTGCTAAGTTTAGATCCATTTGGTGGCCAAGAATGCATTCTTTTTTTTTCTCTTGGCTGCCGGTTATATTCTTGTGGTGTTTTAGTTCCTTTTCTGTCGTTTTAATTTTGTCGATGAATCCTCGTCAGGTCAGCCCTGAAATTATGCTTTTTCAAAGTTTGTTGATGGGTCATGATGGGCCACGGGTTTGGGTTTTGCTTGCTTTTCAAATTGTTTTAGGGGTTGTTGTGGCGGTTCCGGTTTTTTTTAGGAATAAAAAGAACAAAACAGCTCAATTAACTCACGATTCAATCCATTTAAATTTTTTATTTAAACAGATGGGGCCACTTTATAAAAAGCTATCTTTGAGTGCTCACATTTTGATTGTCTTGATACTAGGGTTTTTTGTAAGTTTTCTTTTTAGAGCTGTTGGCTTTTCATATCCTCGAAATGAATTGTTTCTCCAGGCTCTTCAAAACTCTCTTTTGTTAGGATTCCTAACGGCTCTTTTCTCTCTTTTTTTAGCTGTAATTTTATCAGCCATAACATCAAAATATCGTAATTATTTTTTATGTTTTGCAGGGATCTCTCCAACTCTTGTGTTTTATTTGTTTTTGAGAACTTCACTAAGTGATTTGTCTTTAATGAACCCAAAATTTGAAATTACTTTCATAGCTCTTGGATTAACTTTAGTGAATTTAGCTCTTTATTCTCGTTGGATAGGTGAGCGCTTAGATATTTTGTCAAATGATTTAAAAGAAGCCGCCTCACTTATAGGGATGGGACGATTGGCTTTTCTAATAAAAATTGAACTCAGCTTCTTAAAGCCAATAATAGCAAGAATAGCTTTGTATTCATTTTTAATAGCTTTGGGAGATCTGTCTTTTTCGATGCTTATAGCGGATAAAGCTATCTTATTAGCACCATTGGCGAGAATGTCTGTTCAAAGATACGACTTTAGTTTAGGACCTGCTCTGATTTGGATAGGCGTGCTGGCGACCTTATTTTACTTTCTGAGTATCAAAATGTTTTCTTTAATGGGGCGGTTTAAAAAATGAACTTAATTCAAGAAGTGCTTAGGGCAGATTCATTAGTTTTAAAAATTCCAGACAAAGAGAATATTGTATTAAGTTTTACAATTTTTCAAGGAGAGAGGGTGGTGTTGATGGGCCCCTCCGGCTGTGGGAAGACTACGATGTTGAAAGCTTTGGCTGGTCTTTTTCCATTGAGTGGAAAGGCTCTTGTCATTAATAAAAAAAATGTCATTGATTCTGCGCCCGCTCAAAG
Source organism: Pseudomonadota bacterium (assembly GCA_018001635.1). Taxonomy (GTDB): domain Bacteria; phylum Bdellovibrionota; class UBA2428; order UBA2428; family UBA2428; genus JAGNHS01. The sequence goes on from JAGNHS010000007.1 coordinate 9,807, forward strand.
AAATCTTAGCTTTGTGTTCCAGGGTGGCGCACTTTTCCCTCATCTTTCTGTTTTTGAAAATTTAGATATTGTTCTTAAATATTCAAAAAAATATTCAAAATTAAACAAACAGGAAAGAATTGCAAAGATAAAGCAATGTTTGTTGGAGGCAGGCTTTGATCCAATCACGTTTTCTAAAAAGTTAGCGTCGGGGTTAAGTGGTGGAGAGCGCCAGCGAGTCGCTATAATTAGGGCTCTGATTGTAGATGCCCCTCTTGTTTTGATGGATGAGCCTTTTAATGCGCTTGATGAAAAAACGAAAAATGAAATTATGCAGTGGACTAAAAATCGTTTAGAAGCAACAAACACCACTTTGTTGTTTGTCACTCATAATTCTTCTGAGGCCGAAATGATGGCAACAAAAAAAATTACTTGGAATCAAGGAGATCTTAAAATTGAATTTTAGTTTTATAAGTAAATATTTTTTATTTTTGAATATTTTATTATTAAATACTTGCTCTCAAAAAAGACCGGCTCATTTGCCGACTCAGGGAGTGAATAGAGAACTTAAGCAAATTTATTTTATTTTAGACAAAAAGCAAGAATGTGAATTTCCTTTTAGCTCTAGAATTCCAATCGAAGACATTGAGTCCAAAATGAACGCTAGAGTTTTTGTTCATAGGGTGGATACTCAAGATAAAAATTTGTTACGCGAAATTAATTCTCGCAATCCTCAATTGATAATTTTAGGACCTGGATGGCCTATGACCTTATGGCAGGAACTTTCTTTACCTTCTTTTCCGGGACGTTTGGTTGTAGGTTTGGCGCGGTCTGGGCCTTGGGTGACTTTGAAGCCTGATTGGAGTCTGATTTCATCCTTTTTTATCGATGCCTGTCGATTTGTAAACAATAAGGGATTGTGTGGAATCCGGCCTGAAGCTTGTCGTAAAAATTTAATTCAAAAAAATTCTATTAAATCAGAGAAAATATTACTTTCTTTTGATGAAGATGAAATTGCCGCTGACTTTGTGGCAAAAGTGGCTTGGAATGATTTGCTAAGAGACCTCGATTCCCACAATTTTCAAAATCAAAATACATTAACGTTGAATATAAAATCAGGATATCTTCAATTTTATACTCCTAATGCAGATTTAAATGATCTTAATAATCCCAAATCTAAGTTTCTCAGAACTTGGCTTTTAAAACATTTATGAAGACAAACTTAGTTTTTGTTCATGGTTTTTTGGGCTCGTCATTGAATTGGGGAAGTGTCATTGCTCAATTGCGAAATCTACTGAGTTCGGATGATTTTAATTTTTATGCAGTAGATTTGCTTTGGCATTCTAAAATCAATTCTTCTTATATTCCTGATGATGGCAAATTTATTAAGGAACTTTCAAACAATTTAAAGCAGAAATTAGAGCTTTTAGAGGGCCCTTTGATTCTGGTGGCACACTCATTTGGTCTTAGGCCATTGTTAGAATGGGTTGGAACTTCTTTTGAAGAAAGGGCTTCGGTTTGGATTGTAGAAGATTCTGCGCCAGTTCTTAGCGATCATGGGTACCAATTTTTAAATGAAATTCTTTTTTCTACTCCGGTCCCCTTTTCAAATAGAAAGGAGGCCAAAGAGTATTTTGATTCTAAGTATTCTGATGACAAATCTTTGTCGCAATTTCTTTTAACGAATATTTCTGATTTGGCTCCAGGCCAGTGGACATGGAAATTTAATATAGAAGCTTTAAGAGAGCTTTTGCAGGAAGCCCGAAAAACGCCTCGTTGGGATGCTTGGTCTCAATTCAAGGGTAGGGTCTTTTTACTTTATGGCGGGCGGTCTAATGTGCTTGGCTCAGAGACTTTAGGGCAATGTCTTGAAAGTAGAAAAGAAGCTCATTTAGAGACGGTCCTTTTTGAAAACTCAAATCATTGGCTACATTTCGAAGATCGAGATCGCTTTGTTTTTGAAGTTAAAAGAATTATAGAAAATGAGCAGCTTTTGTTGAATAAAAGATCTTAAGCTCTAGCTCGTCTTCGTTTAATAACTAGAAAGGCAACAGCACCAAGAATAACAAGCAGACCAATAATCATTGGCTTTTTACTCTTTTTAGGAGTCGCTATTTTTGCTTCAGCTGAGCCTTCAGCAATTTCATCTTGTAGATTGATACCGTCATCAGAAGTGCCTAGATCAAGATCTCCAGATTTTGATTGGTCAACATTTGCCTGCTCTGCTTGAGCTGCTTGCGCAGCTTGCTCTGCCTGTCCAGCTTGAGCGCTGTTGGCGGCTTGAGCATTTTGACCAGAGCCATTGCTTACAAATTCTTGAAGCTTTGCAGCGGTGTCTACTTGTGGTTGAAAGACTAATTGCGTTCCTGGCTCAATTGAATCAGGGTCAATGATTTGAGGATTCATTGAAGCCAGAATTCTCCAGGCCCTTTCATCTCCATATATTTTCTTAGCGATGCTTTTTAAAGTATCACCATCAGTACTAGTTATTTGTCCGTTTGAGGCTCCAAAGTCTTCTCCAAAAGAAAGCATTTGTGCGCTGTCGGAATGTCTAAATGGAGAGTTGTAATATATAACGTTACCGATCTTAGGTTTTTTAGTACTGTTCCATTTTTTTAGAAGCTCAGCTCTATCTGGGCGTCCGTAGAACTTATTTGATAAAGCAGAATAGTCTTCTTGGTTACTTTGAACAAAGTAAAAGGCATTCATAAAGAAACCGTCTTTTTCAAAGGGAGTGGTTTTTACTGTTGCAGCTTTTGCGCCAGAAGAAGATTTTCCTGAACTAGACTCTTTAGAGCCTTCTACTTCAAGAGAATCACTGCTGCCAACTTGTCCGCTTGAAGAAGTGTCAGAGATGTCTTCTGATGCTGGAGCTTCTTGTGCGGTTGAAGTGACGTCTTCAGAAAGGAAAGCATCATCGTTTTCTTTTGTAGCAGTCTTCTTATTAGAAGAACATGCAACAAATAGAGAAAGCGCTAAGAGTGGCAACATGCGCTTTGATGTAAAATCTCTGATGAACATAGCTCCCCTTAATATCTATTCTAGGGAGTCATCGGCATAATTCAATAAGACTTTAATAAATTGCGCGCCAATAATTTGTGCAGAAATTTTTTTACCGAAAGTCTCTATAGATATAGAATCAACTCAATGAAACTCGGAGTAGAGAAATTATTTAGCGAATCAAAACTTAATAAAGAATTAACAGGAAGAAAAATTTCTCTTGTTTGTCATCAAGCCTCAATCAATAAAAGTTTGTTACACACTTTGGATTTGCTCGCTAAAGATCCGAAATGCCAATTGATATCTGTTATGGGGCCTCAACATGGATTGAAGACTGATAAGCAAGATAACATGATTGAAACTGATGACGAGCTTCATTCAAAATATAAAATTCCAGTTCATAGTCTCTATGGACGTGTCAGAGAACCAACATCAAAAATGATGGAGGGATGGGATCTAATGTTGTTTGACCTTCAAGATATTGGATGTCGCATTTATACATACGTGACAACTTTATTTTATTGTTTGAAGGCCTGTGAAAAATATAAAAAAGAAATATGGATTCTTGATAGACCTAATCCTGTAGGCAGAAGAAACGAAGGTTTATTACTTGATGAATCTATGATTTCATTTGTCGGAGCCGCTTCGGGTTTGCAGTTTCAACATGGAATGACTTTGGGTGAGCTCGCGAAGTTTTTTATTAAAAGCAGATCTTTAAATCTCAATCTTAAAGTTGTTGAGATGGAAGCCTATAGCCCAAATGCAGCTCCAAATTATGGTTGGCCCATAGAAGTAGAAATGCCTTGGGTGAACCCAAGTCCAAACATTCCAAGACTTAGTTCTGCCCAATGCTTTCCTGGGACTGTTTTACTTGAAGGAACAACTTTATCTGAGGGCCGGGGTACAACTCGTCCTTTGGAGCTTTGGGGAGCCCCAGGTGTTGATGCCGAAAAAGTCATTAAACGCATGAAGCAGAAGTCTTCAGAGTGGATGGAGGGCTGTTATTTGCGACCATGCTACTTTGAGCCGAGTTTTCATAAATATTCTGGAAAGCTTTGTGAAGGATTTCAAATTCATTTAGACGCAGGGTTTTTTGATCCTAATAAGTTTAGACCCTTTAGATTAATGATGCTGACTTTCAAAGTTTTGAAAGAGCTCCATCCGGAACTTATGAAATGGCGCCAGCCTCCTTATGAATACGAAAATGAGCGATTGGCTATAGATCTTTTGAGTGGTTCTAGCTTTTGTAGAAGTTGGGTAGATGACAATAATGCTGAAGTTGGAGACCTTGAGCGGGCTCTTGGGCAATCTGAGAAGCAGTGGGAAGAAGTCAGAAAAGAATTCCTAATTTATAAATGATTAATCAAAGTGTTCAATTAATGGCTTTAATGACTTTGATTGGCTAAATATTTTTTAATGGCATCGTTAAAAAGTGGTGGCATATGAGCCCCTCTAAATTGACGTCCATTAATATATAGCGATGGAGTGGAATCAACTCCTATGGCAATAGCCTCTTCAATTTGATCAAGTAAAGCTTGATGTGTTTCGAGAGAATCTCGACATTGAGTTAAGTCAGGGTCAATCAGCGATTCTGCTTTGGCAGCGTCATCAATGCTCGCCTTGCATATTGTTGATTGCTTTTCAAAAACTTTGTCTTTAAATCTTATAAAGGCTGCGTTTCCCAATTTTTTGTAAACGCACAAAGATGTCTTTGCAGCGTAACAAGCAAAGGGGTGCATCGTGCTTTTGACGCTTGGATTACAGCTCGAATCTAGTGGAAAGTTTTTATAAACCAATTTTACTCCAATAGGATAGTTCTTCATAAGCAAGGGAAGAGTTTTTGCAGATCGTCCGCAAAAGGGACATTGAAAATCACTGTATTCAACAAGAGTGATTTTTGCGGCAGGATCACCAATAAAAGGAAGATTGTCGCTTTTTAGAGATTGCTCTTTGCTGGTTGCGTGAGATTCCCAATATAAGGAGATTTCTTTTTCCGATAAAGGGTTTGAGTTTAAGCTGTGACTCATAATGGTAGGCATAAAAAAAGAAAAAAGTGTCATCACTACCAGAGTGCTTATAAAAGATGTGGAAAATTTTAATGAGAAGTTTTTGGGAGCAGACTTTAATCCTATCTGGCTTACGCAAAGTAAGGAGATATTAATAAGGTAACTTAATGTACAGAACATACAAATATTGTGCAAAATAAAAAAAGAGACGTAGGCCAAGTAAACAGTGGGAAAAATTCCTAATAAACTGAGCGCTTTGATCCAAGTAGCGCTTTGATTGGCGATTTCCTTTTGGTTGTCAGTAAATGCGAAAAACAATCTTAAAGAAAAGGCCAGAATAAAAAGGTAAAAAAGTGTGCCCCAAGCTGAGGTCGGTATTCCTAGAATACTGCTGTATTGAGAAAGGGCCGCGGCATCACAATTAACACGCTCTGAAATGTTACAAAATGATTTTTCCGCTACGCCTTCTGAGAAGAGTCTTTGTCTATGCCACAAAGTGTATAAAGCATTGAAGAGACCGGCTATTGAAATTCCGATGAGTATGAGTGAAGATTTTTTTTCTTTCATAGGAGTTGGAACCACAATAGCACGCTCTTAAAAAAAGTAGGAGGCGTCAACAAAGGGGAATATTAAGCGGATGGGAAAGTGAACGCTGACACCACCACTAATTCTGAAATTAGACCAAAGTTGAAAGTCTAATCCACCCAGGAGCCAGCCCGCGGCAAGACTTTCATCCAGGCCTTGAAACTGTTTTTTTCCTGTGACGCGGATAAAATTTACGCCACCACCGATCATCGGAGTCAGGGCTTCATCTAAGAAATAGACGCGGAGCGAAGGTCCAAAGGATTGAGTTTCAATATCTTTAAGTTTCATGTAACCCGATGACGCCAAAATAGCCATGTAGGGACTCCATTGATAAATAAACGAAAATCCAATTAAGGCAGGGGGCGGTGTACCGACGGAAGCCGCTAATCCAATGGGATGTTCAGCTCTAGAGTCCCATGCATATGTGCTTTGAGTGAATTGATAAAGAATGCCGACTAAAAGGAAGAAATATTTAAAGTTTTTAAAGACGCGCTTGATGATCATTCTTGCAGACCATTTTAATTCATCTTACAATCAAAAGAAGGGGTAACTTTGAAAGTTCCAAAAAATGTTTGGGTTTTTTATGGTGGTCCTTCCTCTGAGCGTGAGGTGAGCTTGCGCAGTGGTAAGGGCGTGGGAGATGCCCTTGCTCGTAAAGGCATTAATGTTGAATTGATAGACGTGACGCCAGGCGAGTCTTTAGCTCAATTGGTGTTGAGCAAAAGTAGACCCGATATTGTGTTTCTCGCACTTCATGGACGCTTTGGTGAAGACGGTACAATTCAAGGATTTTTAGAAAGTTTAGAAATTCCATTTATTGGGAGCGGAAGTTTTTCCTCGGCTCTTTGTATGGACAAAATTGCGACAAAGTTAGTTATGGAGAACGCAGGATTGCCTTGTATTCCCGGAAAGAATTTTTATTCTCATGAAGAAGTCGCTGCGTTTGTGTCTCTTCCTAAAAATAAAAACTGGATAGTGGGGCACCAAAAATTCATTAAAGCCTCTCGTCAAGGATCAACCATTGGAACTTATCGATTTGTACCTGAGGAACATTCGGACCCTGTGGCTGCCTTTAAAAAAACTTGTGATGAAGCTTTGACTTACGACAATAGATTAGTCGTTGAAGATTGGATTAAAGGTCGTGAACTGACTGTGACTTTGTTTAAAGGCAAGGCACTTCCAATAGTTGAAATTCGCCCTAAAAGTCAGTTCTATGATTTTCAACATAAGTATACAAAGGGATTTACGGAATATCTTTGCCCGGCTCCTGTGGATGCTGCCGTTGCAAAAGACATTCAAACATGTGCTGAAAGAGCCTTTGTTGTTTTGGAGAATAAAGATTTTTGTAGAATGGATGTTTTGTTGTGTGATGATAATAGTTTTCACATTTTAGAAATGAACACTCTACCTGGAATGACTGAAACGTCGCTTGTTCCAAAGGCAGCGGCGGCCAGTGGATTGTCGTACGATGATTTTGTGGAGGAGCTTCTTCTGTCGTCTATAAAACGCCAGGAGAAAAAATGAAAAAATCAGCCGTTAAAATACGAGCGCTGTTCATCGTTTCATTTTTATTGTTATTAGGGGGTTGGTATTATACGCGGCAAACCCTTTTTCAATTGTCTAATGTTGAAGTATTAACCGAAAACACTGTGGTGAGGGGTCTAATACTCAAGCAGATGGCTACTCAACTTGGAAGAAACCTCTTTGCGCTCTCTTTAAATGATATTGAGTTAAAACTCTTTTCGATAAAACAAATTGATGAACTCGTTATTACTAAGAAGTGGCCTTCAGGAATACAAATTCATCCGCACTTACGAACACCCGTGGCCATTTTGAAAAAAAATAAAAATGAATTCTTTATTGATGCAAAGGGAGTTTTATTTTCCGAAGTTAGTGAAGATAGGGGTTTGTGGCCACTTCTTGAGAATTTTGATGACGAGGCCAGTCTCATTAAAGTTGTGTCTTGGTTGGGATCTGAGAACAATATTAATCAGAATCTGGATATTTCGTGGAGAATTCAAAGCCTTTCTTGGGATCGGGAACTTGGATTGCAGGCTAAGTTGACTAATGGAACTCTTGTTGAACTTGGTTTTGAATCTTACTCGGGTGCTTGGAGTAGGACTCTAAAATCTCTTGAATATCTTAAACAGAAGGATCTGCGTGCCGCCGCGCTCGATGCAACGTATAACAGTCGCGTTGTGGTGAAGGCTCCTTCAAAATTGCAAAATCCTAAAAATGATTTAAATTTAAAAGAGATAGTGCACCGCGAGGGGGGTCGGCCATGAGAGATGACGAATACGTAGTTGGCCTGGATCTGGGCACTACAAAGGTTTGTGCTGTAGTCGGTCGTGTTGAAAAATCTGAGTCAGCTTCCGGCGGTGAATCCCTTAAAATATTAGGATTAGGACAGGCCGCTTCTAACGGTATCAAAAAAGGTATTGTTGTAAATATTGAAGAGACTGTCGAAAGTATTCGAAAAGCTGTTCAAGATGCAGAGTTGATGGCAGGCGTTCCAATTGAGCGTGCGGTCGTTGGTGTTGCGGGTGCTCATATCAAGGGATTTAATTCTAGCGGAGTTGTTGGAATTAAAGGTAAAGAAATTCAAAAAGAAGATTTGAATCGAGTCATAGATGCGGCCAGGGCAGTTGCGATTCCTTCTGATCGAACAGCTCTTCATGTGCTTCCGCAAGAATTTAAAATTGATGACCAAGATGGAATTCGTAATCCCTTAGGAATGATGGGAACGCGTCTTGAGGCAAAAGTTCACATTGTTACTGCGGCTCAAAGCGCGATTCAAAACATCGTGAGATGTTGTGAAAAAACTGGATTGAGTGTGACTTCTTTAGTTCTCCAGCCCCTAGCGTCTGCTCGTGCTGTACTTTCTAGAGACGAAAGTGATCTTGGTGTGGCTTTAGTCGATATTGGCGGTGGAACAACAGATCTGGCAGTATTTCATAATGGATGTATTGTTCATTCTTGTATCATGCCGGTGGGTGGACAACATATTACGCAAGATTTAGCGATTGGATTGCGAACCCCTCCTTTTGAGGCCGAAAGAATTAAAAAGGAACATGGTTTTGGATTAAAAAGCATGGTGGATCCAGTTGAGACCATTGAAGTTCCAAGTGTAGGTGGTCGACCTCCAAGAGTGGTTGAAAAGAAAATTATTGGAGAAATTATTGAACCTCGTCTTGAGGAAATTTTCCAATTTATTAATAGAGAAATTATTGCTAGTGGCTGCTCGGAATTACTGGCTGGTGGAGTTGTACTCACCGGTGGAGGAACATTACTCCGAGGAGCTGTTGAATTAGCTGAATTTATTTTTGATTTGCCGGTCAAACTGGCTTACCCAACTGGGGTTACGGGTTTTTATGATCGAGTGGCATCACCCGTTTACTCTACAGGGGTGGGATTATTAAAATGGGCGGCTGAGGATAAACAAAACTTTGGACGCTTGCCTTTAGCACAAACGACAACAGTATTGAGAATGAAAAAACAAATGAAGGATTTATTTGGAAATTTATTTTCATGAACGACCTGGGAGGGGTTTATGGGATTTGAGCCAATAGAAGAAGAAAACATCATAGTAGAAAACATTGAAAAAAAAGAGGAAGCACCTGAAGAAATTAGCGTAGCTAGTTTTGAAGATGTTCTCGGAGCCAAAATTAAAGTTTTTGGAATCGGTGGCGGTGGTTGTAATGCTATCAACGCCATGGTCAGAGGCGGTTTGAAAGGGGTCGAATTTTGTACGGCCAATACAGATCGTCAAGCTTTGGCTTCATCGCTTGCGCAAAGAAAAATTCAATTAGGCACTAAGTTGACTAAAGGATTAGGCGCGGGAGCCAATCCTGATGTGGGCAGAAGTGCTGCTATGGAAAGTCGCGATGATTTAGTGGCTGCTATTGATGGCGCCGACATGGTCTTTATTACGGCAGGAATGGGCGGTGGTACAGGAACGGGTGCGGCTCCTGTGATTGCACAAATTGCAAGAGAAATGGGAGCACTCACAGTGGCGGTTGTTACTAAACCGTTTTTATTTGAAGCGCCTAAAAGAATGAGAGTTGCTGAAGGCGGATTGAATCTCTTAAAGGAAAATGTTGATACGCTTATTCAGATTCCTAATCAAAGATTGCTTTCAATCGTTGATAAAAACACTACAGTTTTACAAGCGTTTTCGCGAGCCGATGAAGTTCTGTTAAATGCCGTTCAAGGTTTGAGTGATTTAATTAATATTTCGGGTCACATAAATCTAGACTTTGCAGACGTTAGAACCGTAATGAAGGCGCGCGGCCTTGCTTTAATGGGTACTGGTATTGCTCAAGGTGAAAATCGTGCATTACAAGCCGCTCACATGGCCATCTCTAGTCCGCTTTTAGAGGATGTGAGTATTAGAGGGGCTACAGGAATTATTATAAACATTACTGGACCCGATAATTTAACACTTCACGAAATTAATGAAGCTGTTTCATTGGTGACTGAAGAAGCGGATAAAGAAGCTGAAGTTATTTTTGGTAGCGTATTTTCGAATCAAATTGGTGATTCAGTTAAAGTTACAGTCATTGCGACAGGTTTTGAGCAAAACGTAAAACGAAAAGAAGAAGAAAAATCTTATCAAGTATCAGCTTCTAGAGCTCATTTTGTTGAGGAAGTGAAAAAACCAGAGCCAGTATATGCTGCCCCAGTTCAACAAGCTCCCCAACAGCAAGAGAGTGTTTCTATCCCTCAACCTGAAATTCATAGAGCCCCCGAAGTTTATGTGGCTCCTCAGGCAGTCGCGGTTTCACCTGTACCTGCACCGACTCCTGTTTATAATCCCCCTGAACATCAAGCCAAAGGAGTTGAGTCACATTGGGTTAGTTCTCAAAAGGATGCTGTTTCTTTTAAAAAAGAGCCACAAATTGAAGAGCCATTTTTGGATGTTGAAGAAAGCGATAAGGAACGCATAGACTTTTTAATTCAAGCTAAGAAAATCGCGCAAGATTTAGGTTTTAAAAACAGCTCGGGAGAAGATTTGGAAATACCAGCATTTCTTAGAAGGGGATTGAATAGCGATAAATAGTTTTAAATCGCAATATAAATTTAGAACCCAAACTATCCTACGGATAGTTTGGGTTTTTCGTTTCTTCTCTCGAAAATAGGGTGCTGATTGGCTAAAGAAGTTTGAATCTGGTTTACAAACAATAGAATTTTTTCAGCATGAATTGAGTTAAATTCTTGAGGGCAAAGCCAACATTTTCTGGAAAGTTCGTCTAAGGCTACAAGTTTTTTTCCCATAAACTCAGCCTTTTTAGAGTCCGCTAAATAAAAATATAAAAGGATTCCAAAATCTCTCCACTGGAGCAAGTGTAAGCTTTTGTTGTCAATTTCAGTTAAAAAACTAAGAGTAGCTTGAAGTTGTTGGGGGCTCCATTTAAGTCCAATGTTTTTTAGTTGTTCCGAGAAGTCCTGAGAATGAGAAGATAAAGTTAGCAGCCATGTTTTGGTTTCAGCCTTGTCCACCCAAAACAGATCTTTAATTAGGATGTTCATACTCTCTCTTAATGAGACTAAAGACATTAGTGATTCTCTAAGTGCAGCTTGCTTTAGTTGGCTCATGCTCTTTTCCTTTTCTTTTGAGGGTTTTTTTCTTCTCGAAGGGCCTGATACATGGTTGAAACAAGTGTGATTAACTTTTTTGATTTTAAAGTTTCTGACAAAAGCTCATTGCGGAAATTTTCATTGAGTTCATTAAATAAAAATTCCTCAAAGAGGAGGTCGAAATCTCTAGATAGAAAATTCTTTTCGCTAAGAGGCATTTTTCTTCATCCTTTCTCCTAGATTGCTTTTAAGGTTTTCTTTGCTTTCAAAAACAATTTTTTGAATTTCAGAAAGGGAAACCCCAGTGAGTAACGACACTTCATTGGGAGTGAGTCCTTCAAAGTAAAGATTTATAATCTTATTGGATGATTCATCTAGAATTTCGCCGAGATTATTTTCAAATTTATTTAAAATTTGAGTCACCAAAGCTTCTTCATTTGTATCGGTATTGCTTTTGTTGGTGAGAGAGGTATTTTCTATAAATCTAAGCAATGATCTAAGGAGATAGTATTCGAGTCGAAACGGACTTTTGACCTTTTGAAGTCGAACACAATTGATGTGTTGCCATTCTTTTGACGTATTCATCCATTCGAAAAATTTTGTGGGAACGAGAGCCTTTCTAGATAGGTAGCCCACTTTTTCAAGTGATGTTACGATAGATTCAAGGTATGGGAGAACTAATTTTAAAGAAGTTTTTGATGAAAAATTATCCTTTAAAAGGGCCTCGAAAAGTAGCGCGTTTGAATCAAAAGCGCTCTGCTTTAACCGACGCCTATTTAAAGTTTTCTGTCTCACATAAAGCATATCGGCACATTGCGTCAATAATTAAGCCCCCGCTTGTATTATTTGTTCTTAATTCATTAATTTCATATGGTTATGCTGACTTTACTTTGCAGAAAACAGGAGGATTATTTCGACTTAAGGGAAAGATTGAAGAAAGCCCGGAAATTTCAGTAGAAAAAGATCAGCTTCATGGCGCTTTGTGTGGTGATCGCAGAACTCAAGATTTAATCATTAAATTCAAAAAAATTCCTTCAGATTGGTCCAAAGATAATGATGTTTTAGAGTCGTTAAAAGGTGTGAATGGAGCCCCATGTTCCATTGTTGGAAATCTAGGGGCTAATAATAGTTTTGAGTTGAGAGTTTCCTATTTGCAAGAAAAGCCGATGCAGTTTTTACCGATTGAATTTGGGGGCTTAATTATTGTTGATCATTGGTTTTCTTTGCCAAAAGTTAAAAAAGAGAAAGCTTTAATTTCAAGTAATAAAATTACAGTCAAACAAAATTCAGAAAAGGATGATTTTAAAGATGAGATGAGTTGGAAGCAAATTCTGGGTGCTTCAGGGTCATCGATAGATATTAATAGTCCTGAATTAAATAAATATAGAGCTAAAGATAAAGAAAAGGATTTTGGACTTAGCGATGAGTTGATTGAGCGAAAATCGCTTGAGATTCCTGTAATGGATTATCCGGTTTTTGTGTTTCCAATAAAATTATATCAAAAAGAGTTTAAACCAAAACTATATACAAAAACGGGTGGGCGAGAAAATAAAACACTTGCCGAAGCGATGAATTATTTAAAAATTCTCATTGAAAGAAAAGATTGGCTGAGAGCACAGCAAGCTTTTATTATTACAAAGAAAAGCAAAGTGGGGCATCTTTTAAGAGATGATGATCCTTATCTTGTCGCTCTGGAAGGATTCTTAGCTATCAAAGTGGGAGAAGAGCTTAAGAATGAAGAGCAAATAAGTTATGGTCTTAATACTTGGTCAAAAGGGCTTCGGAAGGTGATGAGGAAAGGTGTAGAAGATGAGGATTATCTTCTATACAGTTTTGAAGAGTACATTCGCAAAAGTAGTGAAAGAGGTTCATTTGTACAGCTAGCTGAATTTCTTGTATGGGCAGAGAAATTTAGTTGGGCGCCTGAAATTTCTGAACGATTAGATTATCTAAAGGGCGAAGTTTACTTTTCTATGAAGGTATTTAATGAAGCTAATGAAATTTTCCAAAATTTCATTAGCACTAGAGAAGGCAGTTCGGGGAAAAAGATTTACGACAAAGAGTACATTTCTGCGAGTTTATTTAGGCAGGGTGATATTTATTCCAGTCAAAGAAAGTGGAAAGAAGCTGTTGTTAGTTATTCTGATGCTCTACAAAAATTACCTGGCACGGGTAAGTTTTTATTTGAGGGATCTTGGTATCCAAAGGAAATTACAAAATATCCCGAAGTTTTGCTCAATAGAGCACAGGCTTACTACTTTATGGGGATGGAATCTTCGGCGCTAAGAGATTACAGGGCCTTTGTTTTTACAAACGGCAATCATAAATATGTGTCTTTGGCCATGTTTAAGATTGCAGAATTGCTTGAGAGGGTTGGAGCCGAAAAATCCAAAATTATAGGCACTCTTTCTGAGTGTTCGTTTAAACGAGAAAACACTATTGGGGCGCGCTTGTGTGAAGCTAAAAAGGCGGCCATAGAACTGTCGGAGACTCCAGAAAAAAGAATTCCTAATAAGATAAACGCAGTAGAAAGAATCTTCACATCTAATTCAAAATTGGAGGGGTCTGAATTTTTTTCTAAAGAAAATCTTACAGTTTATGGAAAATTGCTTTGGGGAAAACCATTGATGGATAAGGGAATTTCTTTAAAGGTAATGGAAGCTCTTGAAGCTTCAAATAAGGTGGAGAGTAGTGAGTATTTGTCGGCGTGGAATTTTGAATACTATGTGACCGCTCTTCATGGTTATTTAAAGTCATTAAATGAAAATTCAAAATATAAGGAAGTTATTGAGACTTATGAAAGAAAACAAAGGAATTCCTTATGGAAGAGTACTCGCCCCGAACTATTGTGGCAGTTGTCGAAAGCCTTTGCTGATCAGGGTCTTTGGGATGAAGCCATGTCTTCTTGGAAACAGTCCGAAAAATTACGTGAGAGAATTAATAGAAAATCTGAGCGCCCTTTCGATGTCGATAATGATTCCTGGTTTGAATTAGGGGTAAAGATTGGCTCTCGTTTGTACGCCGAAAAGAAGTTGCCTATTAATGAAGTTCTAAAAAATCTGTCCAAATTAAATAATGAGAGTGAGAAATTTCTAAGGTTGAGTATTCCTTTATATTTGGCTCAAGAAAACTACAATAAAGCCAATGAAGCTTGGAAAAAAATTCATGAGAAATATTCTCTCAGTTGGGATGATTTACTTTCCTGGGAAAAGGTATTGGAGAAGTTAAATAAGACTAAAGAGAGAACAAATATTTTAGAGTCGACGGCGGGCGTCTGGATCGCTGGCGATAAAATGAGTGATAAACCCCCTGTGGATGTTCTATTGGCCCTAGCCAATTCTCGAGAGAATAACTCTCAAAATGATAAGGCACTTTTGGTTTATGATTATCTACTAAATCTTAACGGTAAACAAAGTTTTAGCAGAGCTATGATTTCTTATCAGAAGGCTAAATTATTGAGAAAGATGGGTAATAACGCTTTGGCTATAAAGAGCTTTAAAGAAGCCATAGAGAGTGATCCGGAAAGTCTTTGGGCTAAACTTTCTAAATCAGAAAACAATTTTTGAACAAAAAATTGAATTAGTGTCAAAGTTTTATAGGCAAATGCTTTGACGATTATCATGGCACAATTCCTGCTTTAATTATTAAGCGGGGAGAAGATCATGACTTTTGATGCCACTATCTTGGCTCTACAGCGTAATCTTGACATGCGTTCATTGTCACATTCAATCCACGCTTCAAATATTTCTAATGCCAATGTGCCTGGATATCATTCAAGAAAAATTGATTTTGAAGAAAGTCTTCGTGAAGCTTTGTCGGACTACGAAGGTGTTGATGAACCATTAGTGCGTCGTCAAGATTTAGTTCGAGAGGCTGTAGAAAAGGTGACAGGTCAAATTTATGAAGATCCTTTGGCTAAAGCCAACGGAGATGGAAACACCGTCAACGTTGACAAAGAAATGTCGGAAATTGCCAAAAACACAATCGGCTATCAAACAGCTATTCAATTGATCAATAAAAAAATTGCTTTGCAAAAATATGTTCTTGGTGAAGGAGGCGCTCGATAATGGATGTTTTTAGAACGATGGATGTTATCGGCTCTGCATTGACCGCTGAGAGAACAAGATTGAATGCGATTGCTAGCAATTTGGCTAATGCTAATTCGGCAAAGCGTGCCGATGGCGAAGGTCCTTACAGACGCCAAGATGTCATTTTAGAAAGCGTTCCCATGGAGGCTGAATTCACTGAAGTTTTAGATCGAGTGCAACATCCTCACACTGAAGTTCGTGTTGCTGATATTAAGGAAGATGATGGCGAACCGCTTTTAGTTTTCAAACCAGAGCATCCCATGGCGAATAAGGATGGATATGTCGCAATGCCAAATGTGAATCCAGTCACAGAATCAGCCAATATGATTTCTGCAGAACGAGCCTATCAAAATGATGTCAATGTTTTTCAAACAACAAAACAAATGGCCTTAAAAGCCCTGGAGATTGGTAAATAAACATGAGTGAATTTGGAATGATTGATCTTTATGGTCGAGATACTTGGAGTAAGCTTCAAGAGTCACGACTCAATAAAATTGAAAATTCACAACTTGAAGATATCCAAAAAACAGATTCGGGACCAAGTTTCAAAGACACTCTGGAAAGCGCTATTGGTGAAACTAATGATACTTTGATGGCTGCAGACAAGGCGGCCATGGATTTTGCTTCAGGTAAAGATGTTAATTTGCACGATGTTTTAATTAGTATGGAAAAAGCTGAGGTCTCTCTTAAAACATTAAGTGCAGTTCGAGGAAAAATTGTAGAGGCCTATCAAGAAATTATGAGGATGCAGGTTTGATTTATGTGGAATTCAATTGTTGAAGCAATAAGAGACTTTGGTTTGCAGTGGTCGAAACTTTCCGTTTCTAAAAAATCGGGAGTTTTCGCACTCTTAGTTGTAATCGGGGGTTGTTTGCTTATGTTTGGAGCTTGGGTAGGAGAGAAATCCTACACTCCGCTCTATAATGATCTTCAACCTGAAAATTCAATTGCATTAGTTAAATTTCTTCAACAAGAGAGAATTCCATATTTGGTTTCTCAAGAAGGAAAAACAGTCTCAATTCCACCTGAGTTTGTACAGCAAACTCTTATGAAACTCGCCATCCAAGGGATGCCGGCAGGTAACAAGCCTGGTTTAGAAATTTTTGATAAAGAAAGCTTTGGAACTTCTAGTTACGTTCAAAGAATCAATTATGTTCGTGCACTTCAGGGTGAATTAACTAGAACTATTAGCACGCTAAGGGCCGTAAGAAAAAGTACTGTTCATATATCCATGCCGCCCAAAACTTCTTTTTTAGAAACTTCCGAAGAGCCAAAAGCCAGCGTAGTGATTGAGCTTCATCCTGGTGCAGATATTAATAAAGATGAAGTTAAGGGTATACAAAATCTCGTGGCCTTTTCTGTTGAGGGATTGCGTGCCAACAGAGTGACGGTTGTTGATAGCACGGGTCGCTCCTTAAGCACTGCAGGCTCAGAAATGTCAGCTTTAAGTTCCACTCTTGCTGAAAGAGAAAAGAATGTTGAAAAATCTCTAGAAGAGCGAATCGAGACCATGCTTTCTAAAATGTATGGTCAGGGAAATGTGATTGCTCGAGTTAATGCAGAGTTGGATTTTGATCCACTAAAAGAGCAGGAAACACTTTATGATCCTGAGCAATCAGCTTTAAAAGTTCAAAACAAGCAAGATAGTAATATGGAGGCAAAGCGTCCTGAACAAGGCCCTGCACCTGCGGGGGTTGCAGCGGCATTGCCAGGAGCCGCTCCAGAAGCTCCGGCCGCTCCAAGCACAGCTCAATCCGTTGTAAAAACATCGGATCGTTCTGAATATGAAGTTTCTAGAAAAGTATTACAAAGAGAAAAGGCTCTAGGTGGAGTGAAGCGTCTTACTGTAGCCGTATTATTAAAGAGTGAGATGGTTAAAGATTCTAAAGGAGTCATGACCTCTAAGCCGATTGATGAGGGTAAAAGAACACAAATTCTCAAATTAGTTCAAGGTGCAGTTGGCTTTGTAGAGGGTAGAGATTTGGTAACCATTGAAAGCGCGGCCTTTGCTACTGAAGATTTTCAAAAGGCTGATGAAATTGTAGCTCAAAGAGAGCGTCGTGAACTTATTTATACTTTAATTCGTTATGGTACTATTGCTCTGTTTATTTTCCTATTCTTTGGATTTGTGATCAGACCTTTCATCCGTTGGGTTACAGGACTCTCCAGTACTAAGGTTGAGAAAATTCTTCCTAAAACTGTCGAAGAGCTTGAGCAAATTCAAGACGTCACCACTAATGCACTTCCGGGTCTGGCGAGTTTACCTTTGCTTGAAGAAAAGGTGGATATGGAAAAAGCAGAGAGTGAATTGCTTAAAGAAAAACTTATATCTTTGGTGGACATCACTCCCGGAAAAGCAGCTCAAATTATTACTGATTGGATCGTTCAAGCAGATTTAATGAGCCAAGCTAAGAAGAGTAAGAGGCGGTAGATTTTTATATGGCAGCACCTAAGAAAGCAAAAAATACATATGCGCCGCAAATTGGACCCGAAAGAGCCGCTCTATTGCTGAATGCCTTGGGACCAGTGGCCACTTCAAAAATATTAGCGCATTTGCGAGACAATGATATTCGTCGAATTGTTTCACTAATGGGAAAAACTAAAAAAGCGTCTGTTGAAACCATCAAGGAAGTTATGATGGAGTTTTATAAAGCGCTATCAGAAGAAGACGAAATCATATTTGGTGAGGATTATAATAAGGATTCACTTGTAGCAAGCTTGGGTGAAGATCGAGCAAAACTTATTTTCGGTGCTGCTACAGGTGCGGCCGCTCAACAGCGAACATTAGAAGCTCTAGAAATGGTCGATACTCGGACTCTTGCCAACTATTTAAGAAACGAACATCCACAAACAATTGCCCTGATTGTGGCCCACTTACCAATAGAAAAAAGAACTGATGTTTTAAAAAGACTTCAAGAAGAAGTGCAAGGTGAAGTTGTCCTTCGTATGGCCAATTTGGATTATATTAGTCCAGATCTTTTGGAACAGGTCGATGACGTATTAAAAACTGGACTAGCCACTATGGGTACAATGGAAACTACTCAAATCGGTGGAGTCGAGCCCGTAGCCGAAATGTTCAACATGATGGATAAAACCACTGAGCAAAGCATCATGACTAAGGTCGAAGAAAAAGATCCAATATTGGCTGAAGAAATTCGTAAGCTCATGTTCGTGTTTGAGGATCTTGTTAAAATTGATGATAAAGGCATGGGCCTTGTCTTGAAGGAAGTTAATAATGAAGTTCTTCTTAAGGCGTTGAAATCTGCTCCAGAAGAAGTTCGTAATAAAATCTACAGAAACATGTCGAAGCGTGCTGCGGATATGATTCGTGGAGACTTGGAAACTATGGGGCCAGTCCGTATTTCTGATGTTGAGGGCGCACAACAGCAAATCGTTGCGATTGCTCGAAGACTTGAAGAAGAAGGCAAGTTGATGATTGAGCGCGGAGGAGAGGGTGATGGACTCGTCTAATGAAGCGGGATCTTTAGTTCCTAAAAATGCGAGTATCGAAACCTATAAGCTCACGCCCATTAAAGGAACCAATTTAAAATCATATACTGAATTAAGAAGTAATTTTAATCCCGAAAGAACGATAAGCTCAGGAAATTTTCATTTGTCGGAAATGGTGTCGAATCAGCTTTCCATGGAAGATGATGAACTTCGTCGTTTTAATGAAAAAGTAAAAAAAGAAGTTGATACCATTATTGGCAGTGTTCAATCCGAGGCCGAAAAAAAGGGATATGAAGATGGATTAAAGGCTGGGACTGAAAAGGCTTACACTGAAGAAAAAGAAAAAATATTAAAGAACACTGAACTGGTAACAGATTTTGTATCGAGAATAGATCAGGCTATTTTGGGCCTATCAAGCAAATATGAAGTTGAACTTATAGAAGTTGCTTTCAAGATTGCCGAAATCGTTATTGCTTCAGAAATTGAAAAAAATCCTACAATTCTTTCTGGAACAATTTCAGAAATTCTTGAAAGGATTTCCAAAGATGATGACGCTACTATCAAAGTGCCAAAGCACTTGGTTGAAATTATTCCTTCAATAAAAGAAGTTGTTCAATCAAGAACCGCTCGAGCAGGTCGAATACATTTTGAGGTCGATGCGAAATTGCCTCATGGAGCCATTGTTGTGGAGTGCGTGAACGGTGAAATTTCAGCTTTAATATCTGAAAAGGTAAATTTGCTCAAAAAAGAAGTTCTTAAAAGACAGGCAGAAAAAACTTGAGCGACACAAATTCAGGATTTAATTTTTCTTTGAAAGAAAATTTTCGAGGATTAGATTACACAAATTTATATAATGAAAGTGGAAGAGTTTCGAAAATTATTGGTCCTATAGTTGAGGGCACCTTGCCGGGGGCCAGTGTTGGAGGCATTTGTTATATTTATCATCCGATCAAAGGAAAAATTGAAGCAGAAATTATCGGTTTTAAAGATAGTATAGCCTTGTTGATGCCCACAGATTCTACTCTAGGAATTACTATGGGGGCTCGAATTGAATTGGTGAAGGGAACTTCATCTGTCGCGGTGGGACCTTGGATGATTGGAAAACTTTTGGATGGCCAAGGTAGGCTCTTGCCACAGGGAACAAGGGGGCCTGAATCTGAAAGTGAATCTCGTGCGGTCCAAAGAGAGGCTTTAGCACCAACAGATAGACGAAATATATCAGAAAGATTTGTGACAGGAATTCGATCGATTGATTCTACAATTCCAGTGGGTTTAGGGCAGAGATTAGCTATCATGGCTGCTTCTGGGGTTGGAAAATCTGTACTTATGGGGATGATCGCAAAGCACTCTAGTGCCGACATAAACGTCATTGCACTCATCGGTGAGCGTGGTCGTGAAGTTACAGAATTCTTAGAAAAAGACCTGGGTCCAGAGGGTATGAAAAAATCTATTGTTGTTGCAGTCACCAGTGATCAATCTCCTGTATTAAGGGTGAGAGGCGCTTACGTAGCGACAACAATAGCTGAGTATTTTCGTGATCAAGGAAAAAATGTATTGCTCATGATGGATTCAGTAACTCGCTTTGGTATGGCACTACGAGAAATAGGATTAGCATCAGGCGAACCGCCAACAACAAAAGGATACACTCCATCAGTTTTTAATCAATTGCCGAGATTGCTTGAAAGAGCGGGGGCTAAGAAAAAATCAGGTTCAATTACGGGATTATATACCGTACTTGTTGAAAGCAATGATTTTGATGATCCTTTGGCCGATGCGGTTAAATCTATTCTTGATGGTCACGTTGTACTATCGAGAGAATTGGCAGCCAGGAACTTTTATCCTGCCATAGATGTACTCAATAGCATTTCAAGATTGAATAAACTTCTTTTAAACGAGAGAGAGCTTACTCTGAACGCTCAAATTCGAGAGACTTTAGAAGTGTATAAAAGCGCTGAAGATCTGATAAATATTGGTGGATATAGGAAGGGAAACAATCCTAATCTTGATCGTGCCATAGAAATTTATCCTAAAGTTATTGCAAATCTGAAGCAAAAAATTGACGAAGACGTTACGTTAGAAAATACAATAAGTTCTTTTGAGGCTGTATTCCGTGGCTAATTTTAAGTTTCGACTTGAATTTTTAAGGAAATATAGGAAAGACGTTCTTACTAAAGCGCAGAAAGAATCCTCAGCTTTAAACTCTGAATTGCTTTTGTCAAAAAATAGACTGAGTGAATGTGTAAAACAACGTGAAGAAATGTTGACGTATATTTCTAAGAATCCACACGAAATTGGACTCGTCAAACTATTTTCTGAGATTGTTAAGACTGAAACAGTTAAAATGACCTTAATAAATGCGGAGATTGAGAAAGTATCAAAGGAAGTGGAGCGGCATCGGAAATGGGTTGAGCATTTGCACAGAGAGTTGAAAGTAGTTGAAAACTTAAAAGAAAAGCAAAAAGAAATTTTTGATTTTGAAGAAAAAAAGCGAGAGAGAAAGCAAATAGACGGATGGGTCGTAGAGCGATGGAAACGAAGTTAAAAGCACAGTGGTCTTTTGTTATCATTGGTTTCTTATGTGCAGTTTTGGGCCTCGCTATTTTTCATACCATACAAACTTATGCCTCTAAGGATTCTCGAGTTAAGAAAGAAGAATCAAAGGAGGTTGCAGGCATTAAGAATGATGTTCCTTTAAGTCGAGAAATGAGTGAAGCTTTAAAGCGAAAAGAAATTGAACTCAATGAGCAAGAGCAACGAATTAAAGACGAATCTGAGAGATTAAAGATCGAAGAAGCAAAAATTAAATCAAGAATTGATGAGTTGTTAGAAATTCAAGCGAAATTAGAAAAAAGCAAAAAAGAAGATCAGAAACTTGCTGAAGACACAAAAGCAAAATTGTTAAAAACCTTTGAAAAAATTCAACCAAAAAAAGCGGCCGCTATTATTACGAATATGGAAGATGACGTGGCTGTGAGTATTTTAAAAAACTTAAAAGAAAAAACTGTAGCAGGAATTTTGGAGAATTTAACTCCTGATCGTGCAACAGCTCTTTCAACTCAGATTGCTAGACGCAAACCAGTAGATGCGTCGAGCGCTGGACCTGAGATAGGAAAAGTTCCAGCAGGGCAGGTTTCTCCATGAAAGAAACCCTTCATATAACTGAAGTTTACAGAAAGGAGGAAATAGTAAATGAACGATTTTGGACAAATGCTTATGACGGGTGGAAGCTCAAGTTTTTTTGGAAGCCCAATCGCTGGACCTTTATCACAGGGGGCGAATCTGCCAGGACTCTCAGAACCAGAAGAAGGTTTTGTGGATTTATTGTCGATGGTAGAAGATATGAGTATTCCAGATGCTCAATCGGGAAATTTAGAAGAGATTGTTTCTCATGAAGTAGAATCTCAAAAAGATTCTGAGTTATTAAAGTTGAAACAGCAATGGGGATCAGGGGTCATGCTTGACTCAGCCTCATTTCTTAACAAAACTTCAATTGAAGATTCTAATCCTTTAAAAAATGAAAATTCAAATATCTTATCGAATAAACCCGTTGATGTTTCTAGTTTAAATTTAGATTTGCTAAGTAACCCAAGAAGCTTATCTTCAAGCGCCAATCAAGAATCTCTAAAGGTTGAATCCTGGACTTTGGCCCTTCAAAATGGTGATATAAAAAGCATCGTTGTAGAAAAGGCTAAGGTGTCTCCAGGAGAACAGGCCATTTTAAACCAAGCAAGAGTGAGTTCGTTGTCGAGTGATTTCACGAAACCAATGGAATCAGCAAGCGGAATTGCTTTGTCTGGCGAGATTCTGCCAAGTGAGGCTAGTGATAAAAAGTTATTGCGTAAAGGAGATGAGAGTAAGGACGGATTTTCGGCTTTAAATACTAAAGGATTAGAAAGAGTTAAGTCGTCTATTGATGATCGTAATCTTTCTTCACCTTTAAGTCATAGTAGCCTTCAGGCTGATTCAAAAAATTCTAACGTAGAAAATCTAAAAGGGTCTTTTTCTGGTCATGCTAAAGCAAAGAACTCAGTTCAGAGTGGTGCTGACTTTTTATTAGAGCAAAGTCCTGCTAGTGCTGCGGGCGTTTCAGCGGCTGCACTTTCATTGAAAGCTGGGGATTTATTGAAAGATAAAAGTGCTGTAGGAACTTCGGGTGATAAAAGAATTAGTTCGGATGCCATTAACTTTGTGTCACATCATGTTGATTTATTGAAAGCTAGCGGTGGGGGCCAGATGAAGATAGATCTTCATCCTTCAGAGCTGGGTTCGATAGAAATTACTGTAAAAAAAGACGGTAAATCGATGAGTGTGGATATTAAAGTTGAGAAGCCAGAAACTCTAAAAATGCTATCAGAGCAAAAAGATATTTTAAGTCAAACGTTAAATCGACAAACTAAGACAAGTATCACCTTTGAAGCAAAGCACTCGAATTCTTTATCAAACTTTTCTGATACGAGTTTGAATGAGAATATTTCAACTTTAGACATGTCTAAACATCATAAAGTTGAAACTAGTGCTGATCGATTAGATTTTATGACTCACTCTGTTTCTGATTCAGTGGATATTTCTACGGGATCAGGAAAAGAATTTTCTTCTTCGTCAAATAATTCAGGTCACAATCCTGAAAGGCAATCAACTATGTTAATGGGTGAAAGTTTTGACCGAGAGGGATCTAGAGAAGAGGCCATGGCTAAGTGGGAAAAGCTTTGGAAAGAAAAGCAGTCTGCGTAATGTAAACGAGGAGCGGAGGCTACTGGCTCCGCCACTCAATAGGAGATAAGTATGGGCGACAATATCAGCGAACTCTCAATGGGCCAACAGCTCAACAGAATGGCTGGAGTGGTTGATAAAAGTGAAACGTTTGGGGCAAAGCCAAAAACGGAAATGGATAAAGAAGCCTTCATGCGTATGCTTTTTGAACAAATGAAAAATCAAGATCCATTTAATCCAGTAAAAAACGAACAATTTGCTCAGCAATTAACGTTAATGTCACAATTAGAACAACAAGTTTCTATGAATAAAAATATGGAGAAAATGATTGCCAATCAAAACAATTCTCATTTGGCAGCCCTTCAAGTTGTTGGAAAAGATGTGATTGCAGAAAAGGCGAGTGTGTTTCATCAAAAAGATGAAGTGACCTCACTTAAATTTAATTTAGATCAGGAACTTCGCGACGTGAAAGTGACTATCTTAGATGGAAATGGAAATCCTGTTAAGGAAATTCCAATGGGCCACGTCAACAAGGGTGATGTTGAGACTCGCTGGGATGGCTATGCTGATAGCGGTTTTCCAGCGGATACCGGACGTTATACATATAAAATTAAAGGTGCGACTCCTGCCGGAGCCGAAGTCTCAGTGCCCACTCGCGTTGAAGGTCGTGTGACTGGAGTGACTAGTGGTTTAGGAAAAGTCTTTTTAATGGTGGGTGAGCAAAGAGTGTCACTCGATGATGTGCAAAGTATTAAGGAGTCAAAAACTGAGGACAAAAAAGATACTAAAGTTGCGCAAGCTGAAACTAGGCCCGCGACTCAAGTGCCTGTAAGTACGTCGGAGGACGCCAATACATCGTCTGGCACGGAAAATGAAGTCCCAAGTGTAGGCTCGTCATTAGACGACAGAAAATTGAATGACTTACTCCCTCTACTTTATAGATAAAGTCAGAGAGAATAAGAGAAAGGAGGTACGCAATTGAGCCCAATAGATAAAATAGGTATTAATCCTTCCATTCCAAAGATAAATGAGTCGAATCTAGCAAAAGTTTCGCCTCAAAAGGGAGTGGGACCCGAAAAGGCTTCACCGTTTTCTGATTTACTCATTGATAAGATGGGCGAAGAACTTCGCTTTTCTCAGCATGCAGTGAAGAGAATGGAGTCGCGAGGAATTGACCTGAGCTCAGATGATCTTTTAAAAATGCAAGACGCTGTAAAAAAAGCTCAAGAAAAAGGTTCAAAGGAATCTTTAATTCTTTCGGATAAAGGAGCATTTGTTGTCAGTGTTAAAAATAACACCGTGATAACAGCTATCGATAAGGGTTCGTTAAAGGAAAACGTATTCACAAATATTGATAGCACAATAATGATTTAGTTTTTAAAGAGCGGAAAAAGGCTGGACGCATTTCGCGAAGCCAAAAGTTGCCGAATTACAGACGCAACTTTTCTTCCCCGCTCTTAATAGTCCAGGGGAGGACATAAAAATGAGTATTTTAGGTAGTATGTTTACAGGCGTATCGGGACTCACGTCATCCGGTATCGCTATGGGGATCGTAAGTGATAACATTGCAAACGCTGGTACAACTGGTTTCAAGGCCAGTCGTGGTGAATTCCAAGATATTGTTGCCTTGAACTTAAAGGGAGCGTTGGGTGGTAACCAGATTGGTCGAGGGGTGTCGTTAAACGCGGTGACTCCAATTTTTACTCAAGGTGTGATTCAGCACACTGGTCGAGCTTCTGACTTAGCTATTAGTGGAGATGGATTCTTCACCGTTAAGAGTGATAACGGAGATGTGAATTATACTCGTGACGGATCCTTTCGATTCGATGAAAAAGGACGCTTCACAACATCTGATGGTGGTCGAGTCCAAGGATATAGAATTAACCCAGGTACTGGTGAAAGAACGGCGGAGTTAACTGACGTTGTATTCTCTTCAAACTCAATTCCTGCAAAAGGAACTAGTACTATTTCAATGAATGCAAATTTAGATAGTAGAAAGGGTAAAAATCCTAATGCATTTGATTTGGCAACCGCCGACGTCAAAGCAGATCATACAACGACTGTGAAAATGTATGACACTACAGGAACTGCACGAAGTCTCACAATGTATTTTTACAAAGGAGATGATTCTCAGTGGAATTGGTATGCAACAGCTTCGGGTGATGATCTTGCGGGTGGACAGCCTGGAACCAAGCAAACAGTTGCGAGTGGTAAATTGGGATTTACAGTTGATGGTAAATTAAACGTCGACGAAACCACAATGTCGAATTTGAATTTTAGAGGTGCTCAACCTAATCAAAAAATTACATTCAACTTTGGGGATGCTATTCAAACCAGAGGTGGAACGGGTTTGTCTGGTTCAACTCAATATGGTTCAGATAGTCAGGTTTTTAAACAAATCCAAGACGGCTATGCTGCAGGTACACTCACTAACTTCTCCATCGATGAAGCGGGCACAGTTTCAGGTGCCTACAGTAACGGTGAAACAAGACCTATTGCGGAACTTGCAGTTGCTCGTTTTGAAAATAATGAAGGTCTTTACAAAACAGGATCCAACCGATTTAAGGAAGCAGTAAAATCTGGTCAACCCTTGATTGGTAAAGCGGGATTGGCTGGTAGAGGAAAAGTTGTTTCGAACAGTTTGGAAAGTTCTAACGTTGACCTCGCGGGAGAATTCGTGAAAATGATTCAAACCCAAAGAAACTTCCAAGCAAATTCTAAGAGCATTTCAACTAGCGATGAAATGTTGCAAGATATTTTGACGCTTAAACGCTAAATTTGAATAGTGTAGGGTGAGTTCAAAATTGAGCTCACCCTGCCACATTTATGACTGATCATATACAAAACGAACTTAATTTTGACGTATGAATCGATGAAATTCTGACGGTGTCACAAGAGTGGCAAATATCGTCAGAATTTTTTTCTAATTTTACTTCTAAACTAATCCTACTTTATTACAGATAAATCTTTGAGCTGGCATGAGATTTGCTTTTAATCTCATGGAGGGGTGTCTGTGGCCGACGAGCAAGCTCAACAAGATGGACAAGAAGACCAGTCGGAGAATGAAGATTCCGCGGTACAGTTAAAAGATGATGGCGCCAGTGATGCAAAACAGCAAAAGCTAGTTTTTATTGTTTTGATAGTTAACGCCGTAGTTCTTTTAGTCGTGGCTGTATTGTTTTGGTTAAACATGTCGAAACAATCCAATAGCATTTCTCTAAAAGATATTGAAGAACAGTCGATGTCTGAAAAACATGCTGGAGAACACGAAGGAAAAGGCGGGCATGGAGAAGGTGAAAAAAAAGAAGCCACTCCAGAAGCCAATGCTGTTGTGGAAAGTTTTACAGTTAATTTAACAGGCAATGAAGGAAGTCATTACGCCAAAGTTGATATCGCTATTGAAGTTGCTAATGACTTTGTAAAAGACGAGATTAACAAATTAAAACCAAAAATTCGCGATTTTATAGTCATTACACTATCTAGCAAAAGCTATGAACAAATTATGTCCGCAGATGGTGTCGAGTTTTTGAGAGAAGAAATAAGAAACAAAATAAATGGTTATTTAACTAAAGGCGAAATTAAAGACATTTATTTTACTAACTTTATAGTTCAATAAGGAGCCGATATGAGTCAGGTACTTTCGCAGACAGAAGTTGATGCGCTTTTAGATGCGGTTGTCGGTGGAGAAGTTGATGTTGGTAATAAGGCTGGAACTAAAGAAGACACTTCAATTGTTACCTATGATTTAACATCACAAGATAAAGTTATTCGTGGGCGAATGCCTACACTTGATATTATTTACGAACGTTTTATTCGTGCCTATCGAATGACGCTCTCTTCACAGCTTAGAAAATTGGCAACCTTGAGTATAGCCTCAACTGACACCATGAAATTTGGTGAATTTATTAATACATTACCCCTTCCCAGTTGTATGAGCGTGGTTCGATTTGAGTCACTGCGGGGTTCGGGTATTGTTGTTATAGAAACCAAACTTGCTTATGCGCTCATTGACAGTTTTCTTGGCGGCACGGATAGGCCGTATAACAAGTTAGAAGGAAAAGATTTTACTCAAATAGAATTGAGTATCATAAAAAGAGTTATTACTGCGGCTTTAGAGGACTTAGAAAAAGCTTGGGCCCCGGTCACTCCAGTTAAAATCAATTTTTTAAGATCTGAGACAAACCCTCAATTTGTGGGTGTTGTTCCGCCATCAGATATTGTTATTGTTACAACTTTAACCGTTGAGTTGGAAAATGCCTCAGGAACATTTTCAATTATTATTCCTTATGCAACTTTAGAGCCCATTCGCCAAAAGCTTATTAGTGGATTCCAGCAAGAAGTTGTTGAAACGGATGATTACTGGGCCAATATGATGGTTCGGCATTTAGAAGAAACTGAGTTAAAGGTTGCTGTTGAGCTTGGAAGTACTGAGATCACTCTTAGACAAATTTTAAATTTGAAAATTGGAGATGTTATTCCTTTGCGTACTGATGCAGGTGCGGAAATACCCGTAGCCGTGGAAGATGTTCAGCGATTTAAGGGACTGTTTGGAGCGAGTCGTGGAAGTCGGGCCATTCAAGTGACGCAAGTTGTAGAAAATAAGAACAAAGAATTTTTAAAGAAAAAAGAAACTAATGAAGATCGTGAACAAAATTTTGAAGATTTCACATAGGAGGAAGTATGTCTGAGTCAGCGGAAGAAAATAAAGAAGTAGATGAAGGTGCAGACGAGGCTTCTGCAAAGTCAGCAAAAGATGAACGTTCGTCGAAGCTTGATTTAATTTTAGATATCCCATTACGAGTGAGTGTTGAGTTGGGAAGAACTAAAATGCTTGTCAATGATCTCCTCCAATTAGGCCAAGGATCTGTAATAGAGCTAAATAAATTAGCCGGCGATCCTCTTGAGGTTCTCGTGAACGACAAGCTAGTCGCACGCGGTGAAGTTGTGGTGGTTAACGAAAAGTTTGGTATTCGCTTAACCGATATTATTTCGCCCATCGAACGAATTGAAAAATTAGCTTAGGAGAAATATGGATCCTTTAAGTCTTCAAACAGCACTTAAAATGACAATTGCACTAGGCGTAGTTCTTCTTGTCTTTGCAGCAACTGTTTTCGCTTTTAAGAAAATTTCCGGAAAAACAGGCGCTTTAGGATTGAAGTCCAAAAAAGCTCGAGGAAAACCCATCGACGTTTTAGCTTTTAGTAATTTGGGCCCTGGAAAAACAGTTTATGTTATTAAGTGTTTTGGAAAAAATTTAGTGCTTGGGGTATCTCCTCAAAACATTCAAATGCTTTGTGAGCTTGATGATCTTGAATCATCTTCTACTGAGAACATTGGAAATGTTGATTTCAATTCAAGTTTGAGCGAACACATGCCTCACGATAATGAAAAAAAGTTTCGAGAAAAAATAAATCAAAAATTTAAGGATATGACTCGGGTATGAAGTTAAGATTTCTTCTTTTAATATTTTTGGGATTTATAACTACGAGTACTTGGGCGCAAATGGTGGTTCCTTCTGTTCAGCTCGGATTAAAATCTGCACAGTCTCCCAAAGAAGTTGTAGGTGTTCTTCAAGTGTTGGTGATGTTAACGGTTCTTTCGTTAGCGCCCGCTATTCTTATAATGATGACATCCTTCACAAGAATTATTGTTATTTTGTCTTTTCTTCGACAAGCACTTGGAACAAATAACATGCCTCCGAATCAATTGTTGGTAGGTTTGGCCTTATTTTTAACTTTTGTTGTTATGGGACCTACGCTTAAGCAAGTTAATGAAAACGCATTACAGCCCTTTTTAGCAGGAAAAATATCTCAAATGGAGGGTTTGGAGAAAGCGAAAGAACCTGTAAAAGCTTTTATGTTAAAGCACGTTCGACCAAAGGATCTCGATCTTATGGCGAGCTTAACTGAAGAAAAGGCTGCTGCTAAAGAAGATATTTCGTTTCTAACTTTAGTTCCTGCTTTTTTAATTTCTGAGCTAAAAACATCATTTCAAATTGGATTTATAATATATCTTCCCTTTCTTATCTTAGATATGGTTGTGGCTTCAGTTCTCATGGCTATGGGAATGATGATGCTTCCGCCGGTTATTATTTCATTACCATTTAAACTCATGCTTTTTGTACTTGTAGATGGGTGGCAATTGATTGTGGGTTCAATAGTTAAAAGTTTCGGATAATTCTTAGGGGGAAAATATTGTGGATGACCTTTGGGTACTTGATCTTGCAAGAAAAACTTTACAAACCATGATACTTGTTGGCGGTCCTCTTTTGCTGGTTGCCTTAATTGTGGGTTTGGCGGTTTCCATATTTCAAGCGCTCACTCAGATAAACGAAGCTACTTTAAGTTTTATTCCTAAAATTCTAGCAATTGGTGGAGCACTTTTAATACTGGGTCCCTGGATGTTGAGAATTATGATCTCTTTTACAACGGATCTTTATGAAAACATAGCATTGCATTTGAGGTGAGTGTGGGGATGAACGAAGCACAGTTGATGGCCTATATGTGGCTTTTGGCTTGTGTTGCGGTACGCGTTTCATCTTTGTTTATATTTTTCCCATTTTTTTCTTCTATGAGAATTCCGTTCATGGTGAAAGCAGCAGCGTGTTTTCTGTTTTCTATCGCTTTATTAGAAAAAGCGAAATTAAGTTTTCCTGTTGAGATTACTCAAATGAGAGCATCAACAGGGACTCTTGTATTATTTGTTATTCGTGAATTGCTCGTTGGCGCAGGAATGGGTCTAATCGCAAAAGCCTTTTATGATTGTTGTATAGCTTCTGCCGAATGGATAGGTCTTCAGATGGGATTCAACATGAGTTCGATGATGGATCCTATGGGGGATCAACATCAAAGTTCATGGGCCATTTTTCATGATTGGTTGGCTATGATGGTTTATTTGTCTCTCGGCGGTCAATGGTGGTCATTAAGAGCTTTAGCGGATTCCTACCAAATTAATACTGAAAGTATTTTTCAAATGTTGGCAGACAGTTCTCGTGCTTCTGCGCTTTGGATTCAAGTGGGTCAACAATTCTTTTTTTGGATGGTGAAATTGGCCGGACCCATGCTTGCGGTAGTTATGTTTTTACAGTTTTCAATGGGAATACTCTCAAAATTTATTCCTCAAATTAATCTTTGGACGGTGAGTGTCCCTTTAACTTTGGGAGTCGGTATTTTTGCTTTTAGTGTGTTTTCTCCAATGTATGGAGATGTTTTAGGTTCTTTATTTTCTGCACAAAAAGACGGCATCGAGATGTGGCTAAGGTTTTTAGGAAGGTGATGAATGGCTGAATCAGATGGCGATCAAGACGATAAAACGGAAGAACCAACGCAACATAGACGTGATGAATTGCATAGAGAAGGTCAGATTTTTCAAAGCCGCGAATTGAGTGGAGCTATATTACTTTTTTTCCTAGTTATCACATTATATTTCTCTTCGACATGGATTCTGAAAAACATGAGTTGGCTTATTCAAGATTTACTTTCTGATTTATCTAGAGTTGCCTCTGAAGAGTGGAGTCCTAAAAAAGTTCAGGCCATTTTAATGTATTCTACGAAAGCTTTCGTGTTTATTTTTGGTCCAGTGGCTGTGATTGGATTTTTTGTATCTTTAATGAGTTCAGTAGTGCAAACCGGATTTGTATTTTCTACAAAAAGACTCGAGTTTGATTTAGAGAGGCTTGATCCTTCTAAAGGCTTTGGCCGTCTTTTTAGTATGGAATCCATTTTTGAACTTCTTAAGGCTACCGTAAAATTTATTATTGTAGCCGGAGTTCTCTATGTTTTTATGAAGGAATGGATTTGGAAGTCCTCGGGTTTTTGGGAATTAGAACCAGAACAAACGACAGCGTTTTTAGGCAGGCAAGTTTTTAGACTTGTTATGTTTGTTAGCGTTGCAATGCTTATTGTTTCTATTGGTGATTATACCTATCAAAAATTGAAATATGAAAAATCGATAAAAATGTCGAAACAAGAAATTCGAGATGAAAGAAAGCAAGTGGAAGGGGATCCTCAAATTCGAGCTCGAATTAGAGCTGTTCAAAGACAAATTGCCAACAAAAGAATGACTGCAGCAGTTCAAAAGGCTGATGTGGTTATCACCAATCCTACTCACATTGCTGTAGCTTTAATTTATGACAAAGAAAATATGGCCGCCCCAAGAGTTGTGGCTAAGGGCGCCGATTTTATGGCCGAGAGAATTAAAAAAATTGCGCGTGAAGCAGGAGTGCCTTGTGTAGAGAACGTTCCATTAGCAAGAGCTTTATTTAAAGCTTTTAAAATTGGACATTTTATTAGCCGAGATTTTTATAATGCAGTGGCCGAAGTATTAGCCTACGTGTATCGGCTCAGGGGAGGAGCTAAGTCATGAATGGTGTCTTAGGTCGATTTCAATTTTTATTAAGAAATGCTGATGTTCTTGTGAGCATTGTTGTTATCGGAATTATTTTAATGATGGTGCTTCCGATGTCCCCGTTCATGATGGACTTGTTTCTGGTTTTTTCTATTATGGCATCTTTGGGAATTTTGTTGATTTCCATGTACACTGCAAAGCCACTTGATTTTTCTGTCTTTCCCACGGTTTTACTATTGGCCACTTTGTTGCGTCTGTCTCTAAACATTGCTTCAACTCGATTAATTTTAACTCATGGTCATGAGGGTGCTTCTTCTGCTGGAGCCATTATTTCAAGTTTTGGTGAAGTCGTTGTAGGTGGTAATTATGTCGTAGGATTCGTCGTGTTTGTGATTCTCGTGATTATTAACTTTGTTGTAATCACCAAAGGTGCTGGTCGTGTCTCTGAAGTCGCAGCTCGATTCACGTTAGATGCTTTACCTGGAAAACAAATGGCCATTGATGCCGATTTGAATGCGGGAATTATCAATGAAGAAACAGCAAAGAAGCGTCGAAAAGAAATTGAAGCTGAAGCTGACTTTTATGGATCTATGGATGGTGCTTCGAAATTCGTTCGTGGTGACGCGATTGCGGGTATTCTCATTACCGTAGTTAATATCGTGGGTGGTTTAATAATTGGAACCGTGCAAATGGGCTTAGATGTAGGAACGGCTGCTCAAACCTATATCTTGTTAACGGTGGGTGATGGATTGGCATCGCAAATTCCAGCTCTTATTATTTCTACAGCTGCGGGTCTTGTTGTTACAAGAGCTTCTTCCTCGGGTGAAACATTTGGACAGGATTTTTCAAATCAAGTTTTTATGAATGAAAAAATATTTTACATTCTTTCTGGTGCTCTCTTGGGGATGGGCTTGTTTTTAAGGGGAGCCTTTATTCCTTTTGCTGTTTTGTCATCGATGTGCGGATTTTTAGGCTATCTGTTAAAAACTCATAAAGCCAATGAAATACTTCGAAAGAGTGAAAGTCAGGTGAGTGAAGCTCTAGAGAATAGGGATAAAGTTGAATCCACTCCTGTGGTCGATGGTCTTCAGTTAGAGGTCGGTTATGGTTTAATTTCCATAGTAGACAATAATCAAGGTGGTGATTTGCTAGAAAGAATTCAAGGAATTCGAAAGCAATTCGCTCAAGAGCAAGGAATTGTTGTTCCGCCTGTTAATATTCGAGATAATTTACAATTAAAGCCTGGCGAATATTTACTTTATGTAAAAGGTATCGAAGTGGGTCGCGGTGAATTAATGATTGATCATTATTTAGCGATGGATCCAGGTGGAAACGCTGAAAAGGTTGATGGATTACCGGCAAAAGAGCCCGTGTTTAATCTTGATGCTGTTTGGATTACTGACAAGAATAGAGAGTTGGCGCAATTAGCTGGATATACTGTTGTTGATCTTCAAACAGTTATTGCGACACATATTACTGAAGTGATTCGTCAATATTCTTTCGAACTCATTGGTCGTCAAGAAATACAAACTCTTCTTGAAATCGTCAAAAAAACGCATCCTAAAGTGGTCGAGGAAGTTATTCCGAAGGAAATTTCTTTAGGTATGTTTGTGAGAATTATTAAAAATTTAATCAAAGAACAAGTTCCTGTTCGTGATCTAGTCTTGATACTTGAAGCTGTCGGAGATGCGGCTATTGATAATAAAGATATTGATTTCCTTACTGAATCAGTAAGAGTTCGCTTAGCGCGAACGATTACAGGCAGGCTTATTGATGAATCGGGTCAGTTGCCATTAATGACTTTTTCTAGGGAAATTGAAGAAAAGTTGATTGGATCAGTTCATGTTGGTGACAAAAATTTGGGCACCCAATTTCTTGTCGACCCGTCATTAGTCAAACAAATTATACCTAGACTTAGTCACTTAGTTGATAAACTGAGTTCTGAAGGAGTGACTCCGGTGATTCTTGTAACCCCAATGATTAGGCATCATGTGAAAAGGTTGCTGGAAAGATTTTTGCCACAAGTTAATGTTATTTCTCATAATGAAATTCACCCGAGTCTCCAAGTGAGATCCGTTGGAACTGTAGAAGTTGCGTAAGGATAAAAATTTATGGAATTAAAAAAATTTGAAGCACCCACACTAGCTGAAGCTTTAAAGGTAGTGAAAAAAGAATTGGGTCCTGAAGCTATAATAATTTCTACAAAAAATATTCGATCTGCTTTTGGTTTGATGAATAAATCATCTGTTGAAGTCACGGCTGCCGTTAGTCCCGAAGCTCTTGAAAAAAAGAAATTTGCAGAAAGAAAGCTTTCTGATCTTCAGAGGCAAGGATTGTCGGCGATTCCAGCGAACAGAGCGGCAAAAGCCTATGATGTTCTCACGGGAAATCGTCTAAGCCGAAATTATCAAAAGCTTGAAAATCCTAATCCTGCGATGGCTGCTTTTCAGGAGCCTACACAATCTCAGCCAAGAGTGTCTCCACCTCAGGCTGCGAGTCGTCCTTTAACTCAAAAGAGATACATCGATATTGAAGACGACGAAACACCTGCGGAGCAAGCGGGAACTTATTTGAATGATCGCGCTCAAATCAATCAACAGGTTCAGCAAAAAGTTTTTAATTCAAAAGGTATTTTGCCTGCACTTTTGGCGACGCTCATTGAAAGTGGAATCACAGAAGATCAAGTTAAGAGTTTAGGTGATGAGTTGCGTAACATAATGGTCCGCGAGCAAGTAAAAGATGAAGGTATATTAAGAATTCATTTGGCTCGATTATTGATGGGGCGATTGAGAGTTGCAAAACCTCTTTCTGAGCGACTTCTTAATCCTGCCAATCCTAGAATGATCACATTTGTAGGACCTACTGGAGTTGGAAAAACTACAACGATTGCAAAAATAGCAGCAGAACTTGTTTTGAATAGTCAAAGAAAAGTAACGCTTGCGACTACGGACACATTTAAAATTGCAGCAGTTGAGCAGTTGCAAACGTATGCCAACATACTTCGACTTCATTTAGAGGTTTGCCCAAACTTAGAAAGTCTTCAAAGAATGAGTGAAAATCTATCTCCAGATGAAGTGGTTTTGATTGATACGGCTGGATATGGACCTAGAGATAAAAAGAAGCTTGAAGAACTTCGAGACACTCTCGAAGGAAATAAAATGGAAATTCATCTTTGTATGGCCGCTAACACTAGCGTGAGAGATGCCAGAGAAATCGTTCAAAGATTTGAAATTTTTAGACCTAATTATACCGTCATTACAAAAATTGATGAGACTTTAGGTTTAGGAAATATTTACAACATTGGAATTCAAAGTCATCAACCCTTGTCGTATCTAACAATGGGACAAAGAGTGCCTGAAGATATTGAAGTGGCTACAAAAGAGCGGGTTGCAGATCTTATCGTAAACGTTTCTGGGGGAGGAAATTGGTTTGGATCAGGCAGATAAATTAAGGGCGATGAAATCGAAGCAACAGCAAGATTCTCATCCTAGAATTATTTCTATAACAAGTGGTAAAGGTGGGGTTGGTAAAACGAATATTGCCGTGAATCTAGCGTGTTCTTTTGCTACGAAAGGACTTCGTACGCTTCTAATTGATGGTGATTTTGGTCTCGCCAATACGAATATTCTTTTAGGTTTAAAGGTGACGAGCACTATTGAAGATGTGTTGTTTAAGAATCAACCCATTCAAAGTATTTTCCACAAAACAGCGTTTGGATTCGATCTTATTCCCAGTTCTTGTGGTGTTAAAAAATTATTGGAATTAGATCCGTTTTCTCAGCGTGTGCTTTTTGATCGTGTTTATGAAGGGATGTCTCAATATGATATTGTTATTTACGATACCGCACCGGGCCTTGGTTCTCATGTTCTTAATTTTAACACTCATGCTCATGATATCGTCGTAATTTCTCGACCTGAGCCAACGGCTATCATGGATGCTTATGCGCTCATTAAAGTTTTGGCTGTAGAAAAAAAGGAAAAAAAGTTCAAGCTGCTTATTAATGACACTAAAACTATTAATGAAGGATTGGAATATTTCAAAAAACTAACAGATGTGACTCAAGAGTTTCTAAATATTTCAATTGATTTTTTAGGACACATTCCTAACGACAAGGCGGTTGAAGAGTGTGTTCGAATGCAGAGACCTTTGCAGGCCACTTATCCACGTTCAGGTTTTGGAATGGCCATTGAGAGAATATGTGAAAAACTCATGCATCTAAATTCTTATAATTCTGAGAAGAATTGTAGAATGGGTGGCGATGCAATGATCGAGGGGGGGATGCCATGAGTGATACGCTCATAAGAAAATATAAGGCTAGCAAAAAAAAGCTTAGCCCAGTTCAAAAGAAGAAAATCATTACAGAGTATTCTTCGTTAGTTAAGTTTATTGCTCAAAAAATCTCTATGAGATTGCCCCCTAATATTGAACTTGATGATTTGTGGAGTGCTGGGGTGATTGGCTTGATGGATGCTATCGATAAATATGATCCAGAGCGAGATAATAAGTTTAAAACTTATGCAGAGTTTCGCATTCGAGGCGCGATTTTAGATGAGTTGCGAGCCCAGGATTGGATTCCTCGTTCTATGCGAGAGAAAACTAAAATTATAGAAAGAACAATTGCTCGACTTGAACAGCGATTGGGTAGGGTGCCCTCTGAAAAAGAAGTGGCCGCCGAGCTCAATATGGGACTGGGGGAGTACCAGGAAACGTTGCGTCTTTGTTCTTCAGTTTCTTTAATTTCAATCGATGAGGTTGGAAGCTTTTCTAATGGTGATAAAAAAAGCTTATTAGCAGTTCTGGAGTCGTCTCCGGAGTTAAATCCCCTTTCTCAGTTGACGTCGCATGAATTAAAGAAACAGTTGGCCGTGGCTATACAAGAGCTGCCGGAGAAGCAAAGAATGGTTCTTTCCCTTTATTATTACGATGATTTAAATCTTAAAGAAATTGGAGAGGTTCTTGAAGTCACTGAAAGTCGAGTTTCTCAGTTGCACACACAGGCCGTTTTACGCTTGCGTTCTAAACTTAAGCTCGAGGGTAGTGTTTAGTTTAAAAAGTTGCTAGACGGCATCTTCTCTCCATTATAAACACAGGAGTATGAAACATCCTGTCGTAGTTGGTCTCCAATATGGAGATGAAGGTAAAGGTAAAATAACTGATTTTTTAGCGAGCCAGGCCGAGTGGGTTATTCGCTTCAATGGCGGGAATAATGCAGGTCATACCTTAATAGTTAATGGTAAAAAGCTTGTTACGCATAGTGTTCCGTCAGGTGTCATGTATTCAAATGTTAAAAACTTTATCGGGAATGGATGTGTTGTCGATCCTAAGGCTTTGCTCAAGGAAATTAAAGAAATAGAAGAGGCTAGTGAGTCGCTTAAAGGCCGTTTATTTATTGATTCACGAGCTCACATTATTCTTCCTCTTCATATTGCTTTAGATAAAGCTAAAGAATCTACGGATAAAGGAATAGGCACAACTCAGAGAGGGATTGGTCCAACTTATACAACTAAAACAGATCGCTCTGGTCTTCGCATTGGAGATTTGTTGCATGCTGGATTTCAAGAAAAAATTAGTGAACTTTGTTCTTATGCAAATGCTTTGTTGCGCTCTAGAGGACTCCCTGAAAGTTCTCTTAAAGAAAATTTAGCAGCTGCAGAGGAAGCAAAAGTTGAATTGAGTTCTTATATTACCCATGAAGAGACTCCCTTTTTTGATGTTTCTAAGAAAAGTAAATGTGTTCTAGAAGGTGCACAAGGCATACTTTTAGATTTAGATCATGGAGCCTTTCCGTTTGTAACTTCATCCAATACTCTTTCTTCGTTTGCAGCTGTAGGAGCTCCTTTTCCATTAACTAGAATTGGACATACTGTTGGAGTGGCTAAGGCCTATCTCACTCGTGTGGGTCGAGGTCCGATGCCCTCTGAGCAAGATAATGAGGTAGGGCAAAAAATTAGGGATAAAGGTGGTGAATATGGCGCCACTACTGGTAGACCACGCCGCGTAGGTTGGTTGAATTTGGATGAATTAAAACTAGCTTGCAGATTAACGGATTGTACTGCCATTGTTTTAACAAAGTCTGACATTCTTTCTGATTTGGGAGATGTTAAAGTTTTTGTGGATAAACAATGGAAAACTTTTCCTGGATGGAAAAATGTTGTTGAAGGTGATCGTCTCAGTCCAACGCTAGAGTCGTATATTCAGTTTATTGAAAAGTACGTTGAAGTGCCAGTTGTCGCTGTAGGCACTGGAGCGGGTCGAGAAGCTCTAGTTTGGAGAACGTCTTCAAAGGATCTTTGGCTGGATAAATAACGATGTTTTTAGAGGAACTTTCTGAGTTTTCTCTTCAGAGTTTAAGAGTATTTTCATTTGTGGCTTCAACGGGTTCAGTTGTTGAGGCTGCACGAGAGCTTAAGATTTCTCAACCTGCCGTTACTTTGCAAATTCATAATTTAGAAAAACATTTGGGATTTGCACTTTTTGAAAGAAAAGGCCGTAATAACGTGTTGACGGCACGAGGAAAAGTATTTTTTGAAAATCTTTTACCTGAGCTAGAACGAGTTGAAAAAATAATTATTGAGACAAAATACGAAGAAAGCGTTTCCCGTCCAAAGCTATTTATTGGTACTGTGCAGGGCGTGGGTGAAT
Organism: Pseudomonadota bacterium; assembly: GCA_018001635.1. Taxonomy (GTDB): domain Bacteria; phylum Bdellovibrionota; class UBA2428; order UBA2428; family UBA2428; genus JAGNHS01. The sequence goes on from JAGNHS010000007.1 coordinate 48,190, forward strand.
ATTGGCTCACAACACGTATCGTTTCGTTCTTTCAAAAGGAAAAATCGGCCAGGTTTTTCTTTGAGTTTGGTAAAGGCGACGATATGAGAGATCGTTTGCTCACAGGCCAATTGTCTATGATCATCACTCCAAAAAAAATTGAAGAACCTAGAGTTGTATCTCAGCTTCTTATGGAAGAAAGACTTTTGCCTGTGGGAAGAGCCGATTTGATAGATAAGTTTCGAAAAGTTTTAAGTGATAAAGACCGTCCACAAAGATTTTGGGAATCTTTTGATTGGATAGGATATGGCAGAACTGACGAGTGCGATCCATGGGTGCAAAGATGGTTAGAGCATCTAGGAATTTTTATTGATCGACGTTTTCGTTATGCCCATATCATTCATTCTTTTCAGGCGATTAAATCATTTCTTCATGCTGGAGCGGGTTTGAGCGTGCTTCCACTTCATACTTGTGAAGAAGAAATTAAGGCTGGAACATTGAAGTCTTTAGATTCTAATAAATTTCCTGCACTTCATAGTAAACTTTATCTTTGTTATAGAGACCAATCTCTCAAACAACCAGATATTGAGTTGAGAGATTGCTTGTTAAGACAAAGCTAGTCGCAGCTCGGAAGATTGGGTTTGCTTGTCGTAAGTTCAAAACGATTCATGTAAAGACTGTCCCAACGTCCACGGAACTGGAATTTATTGCTCCCCTTGTTGAGGCAAAGTTCAATGTAACAACGTTTGGTGTGAATATTTCCAGTGCCAGAGTTTGATGACGAGTTGTCTAAGTCTTTCACGGTTTTTACATAATCAGAATTCACGCAAATCTCAGCTTTTTCGTTTGTTTGCTTAGCTCCAGTATATTTTCCTTCAAAAACTAAGTAGTAAGTTTGAGACTCGTTAAGATCTACATATTTTGTATAAACCTTACTGTTATATAAATCCGCATTCATCGTTATAGATTTATAGAAAGAGTTGTATTTTCCTGTGCAAGTGTTGTGAGAGGGAGGCGTGTAATTATCAACGGGATTAGGATCAACGTAAGTTGTTTCAGTTCCGCAGTGAGTGCTGTAGCAAGCTGTTTGGCAAGTGTAGCAAACAGTTGGGTAGTAAATTAAGTCGTAATAATAGACTGGGGCATAAGTATAAAGATTGTTACAATCTCCATAATACCAATAATATCCTTGATAGTAATAATAATAGACGCCACCGTAAGAGTACCAATCTACGCTATAGGTTGGGTCATAGGTGTATTGAACTGAGTAAGGATTCATGATGTTGCTTTGATAAGCACCACAGTAATTTTGTGGCATTGTAGAATATAAGTTTGGATTTGTTGTTTGAGGGTTGATAGCAGGTGGAGGGGTAGCCACTGTAGTTGTTGGAACCACGCTATTTGAAGTTGATTTTTTCTTACCGCAAGAGCTAGTTCCAAAAGCTAATAAAGCGCATGTAAATAACACCAAAAAATTTCTCATATTAAGGGTAAAGCAACCCACGTGCCATTGTTAAGGTCAAATCTTAGTCAATATTTTCAAGTGTTTAAGTGGCCCGTGGATGATTTAACTGTTTAGACTTTAGACAGCTATAAAACAATTTTAGGGAGCTAAATTTCGGAAAGGACGTATAAAAGTCTTCAAAATGCTATCGCAAAAGTTAAAAATAGAGGATTTTTCCTTAGGGAAATAGGCCTCTTTGTCCTCTCTTAAGGCAATATAATTCCAAAAAGCAATTAAGACAGGGTCATTTTTATAGGTCAGTTGATTTTGTTTGAATTTACTAAAACGCTCATAAATTGAAGGATCTTTTGTAAGAGCTTTTTTATAAAAATCTGAAAGTTTGGCAACGTCAGTATCATTGGAAGTTGAACGAAAAAAAACATCATCAAAATCAAAAGACCAATCTGGTCTTTTAAATTTAGGTTTATCAGGGCTTTCGTTTAAAAGAGAATGAGAGATTTCTGCGATAGTTAAGTCTACATCTGTGTTTCCCTGAGTGTTTATAAATGGAAGTCCCCGTTTAAGCATAAAATCTTTTGCGTTTTGACCTTCTATAAAAACTGGAAAATCAGAACTTAATAATAAAGAGTGAAAAAGTTCTGAAGGGAGTGCACCCACCTGAATTAAGTTAACTGAGTTTTGCGACTTCTTGAATGACCCCTTATCGGCATTTGAAAATTGTTGGTTTATGCTTTTAAAATTAATATTTAATTTTTCCGCTAAGGATTTCAATCTTTCAAATCGAATATCTTGGAAGTTATCTAGTGAAAGCAATAGTATGGGTTTTTGCGGCAGTCCTTTAGCCTGGGCGACTTGTTGTAGTGCTTTAATTGTTTTTTCAAAGATTGAAATATAGTTTTCTGTGAAGTCCATAGAGTAAGTGCTAAGAATTTGGAAATCGTTTAAATGGGCTTTGAGCCATTCTAGATTTTCAATTTTATTTTTATTTAAAGGGCTTCTTTGTCCTTTTAATTTTTTTAGACCCTTCGAATAGAGGACTTCAGGGCTCATCGATAAATCTCTATCAGTAGAAATGCCTAAGTATTGAATGGATTGATTCAAGTCTTGAAGTTCTATTGAGTGATCGTTGTGAATGACCATTCTTGGTCCTAACCAGTTCATAGGTTGAAGCAGAATAAAGTCTTTACCCCTAAAATCTTCTCTAGAAATAGAGGCATCGTAAGATCCCAATAGATTTATGGGAGGATTGCTTTCGAAAGGGCGATTTTTAAAATTATTTAAAGTATCTATTTCTACTTTTCCAATTGGGTCAAGTGAGGTGCTTTTCTTACTTAATAATGCTGCTTTAAAGCCCGGCAGCATAGCGTCCATTTTTAAAGAATTATTAAATCTTTCATCAAGAATTATTTCGAATGTTCCAGAGAAGCCTAGTTCTCTAAGTCTATGCATTAATCTTATGTTTGAGCTTTGATGACCATTCCCACTCGCGAATTCAATGAAAATTCTAAATTTCTTTTGTTTTCGCAAAAAGTTTTGAACGCTTTCTTGTTTTACTTGGTCTGTATTAACATCTAGTTTTTTTGCAAAAATATCTGGAATTATCGAAAATAAAAAACATAAGAAAGCCAATGGAGCATATTTCAAGGACATTCTAATATTATCTCTGATTTTAAACGAAAATTTCGCGTCAAAAATTCATCTTCTGTCTGTACGAAGCAGCGTTTGAAAATATTTTATTTTGGTCAAGAGTTTTAAACTCTTTGTTTTCCATGAGCACTTTGCCATGACAAATAACAGTTTCTACTTCGCTACCATTACATGAATAAACTAATTGAGCGAGAATGTCGTGCTGAGGTTCAAGCCAGGGTTTCCTCATGTCCAACACAATGAGATCGGCAAAATATCCATTCCTAATTTTACCTAATTTTTCCAGATGTAGGGCTTCTGCTCCTTTGAAGGTTGCCATTTTTAAACACTCTTTTGCCGTAAGAGCCGTGTTATCAGAATTGACTAGCTTTTGAAGTTTAGCTCCAGTGTCCATTTCTTTAAAGAGGTTTAAATCGTTGTTGCTAGCTACAGAATCAGTGCCGATTCCGAGCGTGACACCTTGTTTTAATAAAGCAGGAACTCTGCAGGATCCCGATCCAAGCTTCATATTACTTTCGGGATTATACGCGATACTAATCTTGGAATCAGCGATAAGTTTTATATCAGCGTCATCTAGATGAACACCGTGTGCAAAAATACTTTTATATTTCAAGAATCCTAAGTCATGGAGTCTTTTAACAGGGCTTTTTCCATATTTTTTTACGCATTCTTCAACTTCGTGTTTTGTTTCTGAAACGTGAATTGTGAAATTCAAATTATATTTCTCTGCATAAGCCATGGCTTCTTTGAGTGTTTCGTCAGAGCAACTGTAGGGAGCATGAGGCGCTAAAACGGTTCGTATTCTAGGATTATTTGAAAAGCGCTCGCGCATTTTATCGAGAATTTTGTAGTTATTTTTTGGAGCGTCTTTGCAATCGGGCATTGGGAAATCAGCTATCGACTCACCAACACATCCTCGAAGACCGGCTTTGTCTAGGACATCTCCAACAATGTCCTCAAAATAATACATGTCACAAATACTTGTGGTTCCAAGGCTAATGAGCTCTAGTGCCGCTAATTCAGTTCCCATTCTTACAAAGTCTGGAGAAACTAATCGAGCCTCAAGAGGGAGTATGTATTGAAAAAGCCATTCCTGGAAGGGCAAATCGTCAGCGAGTCCTCTGAAAAAATTCATAGGGAGATGTGTATGGGCGTTAACAAGACCTGGCATGACTAACTTGTTGGTGGCATCAATTATATTTTTGGCAGTCCAGTTTGATGAGGATGTGTCTGCAATTCCTTCAATAATACCATCTCTGATTCCGATGCTTTTGTTTTTTAATATCCAAGCATTGTTGTCGTCGCATGTTAAAACTGTTCCGGCGTTTATAATGAGATCAAAGTTCATTGTTTATTTCCCCATAAAAATTGAAAAGGCTTGAAAGTAAATTTCGAGCAGATTTTTTTCCCTGAGCAAGAACTTCAACGTGGTCAAGGGCCTTCCCGCTCACAAGGCCGCTACCGTAATTGCTAAGCATTGAGAGACCAACAATGTTAGCACCTCGATGTCTTAAGGCTATACTTTCCCAAACCGTAGACATCCCTACGGCGCCCATACCCCACTTAGAAAATAATTTTACTTCGGCAGGAGTTTCAAAGGATGGGCCTAAAACGCCAATGTAGGTTCCTTGATGAACTTGAAATTTTTTTAATAATAATTTCTTGAGACGTTTAGAAAGTGCTTTGTCGTATAAAGAAACCATGTCTGGAAAGCGAGGTCCAGCTTCTGTACCGTTCGCCAAGCTTGGGTTTTTGCCCACAAGAGGATTTTTTCCAGTAAAATTAACCTGGTCTTCAATGATCATGAGTGAGCCAGGTTTGAATTTTTTTTGCAAAGAACCAGCGGCATTGGTTAATAAAAAATTTGAGGTTCCAGCATCTTTTATTTGAGTTACACTTTGAGCCACTTGAAGAGGATCCAAACCCTCGTAACCATGAAGCCGTCCTAATTGTAAGGATATAACCTTTTGAGATTTTTTATTTTTATAAAACCTATAAACTCCTGGATGGCCCAAAACTGTCGATGTTGCGAAGTCGGGAATCTCCTTAAAGCTGAGTTCTCCAGAGAGAATCCAATCTGAATTCACGGCCTTGTCTAAATCTTCGCTGAGTCCAGATCCTAGAACTGTATGAAGGACTGGGGCTGAAATATTCCATTTTTTATAGGATTGGGTTAGAAATTCTGCAGATTTCATTTATTGAAGATTATCATAGCTTTTACGGTAGAGCATCCAAGTCGATCCCGAGAATAGGGCGCTTTGAAAAGTCTTGATGAGCTTAAATTTTCCCATCTCTGGAATTGAAAGCTCTGACTTTTCTTCAAAGCCCGTAAAAACTTGACCTTCTATATACCAATCATCACCTTTAACTTTAATTTGGGGATTTGAGATCAGGGCAGGGTTGAAGATTTTGTTAAAGGGATGCAGACTTTCCGAGTAAAAGTTGAAGAGTCGTAAATCGCGGTTGCTCTTAATTCCAACATTGATTATGTCGTTGGGACTATTGGCCAGAATATAATTTATAGCTTTTGAGTATTGACCTCTCCCATATTTAAGAAAAATTGAATAATTCCATAAATTAGATATAGCAAAAACAAATAAGAATACTTTTACTAAATTTCTTAAAAACGGTTTAGAACTTTTTAAGAGAAATTCACAGGCATCAATTAAAAAGTAAATAAAAACAAAATAACTAAGCAAGAAATATCTTGGGTAGGGAGTGTTGTTTAAAAAATAATATTTTGTAACTAAGAAGGAGAAAACAGGTGAAATAAAAGAAACTAAAAACGTGATAAATATTTTTTCACGAGTTTTAGTGTCGGCGTGTGAGATAAAGTCTCTACTTTTCAATAGGACTAAAATTGTTAAAAGTAAAAAAATTGTCGCAAGAGTCAACTCTCTAGTTAAATACAAATCAGATAGATCGCCAAGAAATTTCAGTGGAGCTCTGTTGGGGCCGCCACCAATTTTTATATGTCTAAGGTCTATAAAATGTAGAAAAATTAAAAAAATCAAAGAAGGTGCTTCAAATATTATTGTGTTGAGTAGGGCTCGGCTGGTCTTTTGGCCCTTATTGATTAGACGGATAAAGTGACAAATAGCCAAGGAGAGTGCCATTGAAGCAAAGCTTAGATGCGATAAAAAAGCTAAAACCTGAAAAGAATGGAAAAGAAAATAGTCTCGTGGGGTGTTAATTTCTCTTTGAAATTTTAAAAGACTTAAGTAGGCGAAAAGAATTAAATAAGTATAGCCTCTGACCTCAGTTCCAAAATGAATCAGCGGAAATGATAGACCCATTAAAATGAGACTAAGACTGATTTTGATTTTATCTTTTGAATTGGAATTTACAATTAGAAATAACAACGAAACAGAGGCTATGAGCGCAGGTATTCTTGCTAAAGCTAAAACGTTAAATTTATATAAAAGCCATAAAATAATAGAATTTAAATAATGATTGTTATCGATGCGTATTGATGTAAAAATCTTGTCGAGACTATCAAGAGTGACTATATTGGAAAAACTCCAAATTTCGTCAATCCAAAAATCATTTTTAATGGCAAGGAATCTGATTATTACTAAAAATATTAGACTGAGTGAAAGGCCAAATTTCCAATTAATTCTCATGGATCATTTGAGGTGACTCTGGGTTATTGTTTTTATAAAGAGCCCAGGTGGCCCCAGAAAATAGTGCGCTGGGAAATTCCGCGATGTAATTCATCGTCGAGCCATTCAGCATTCTTAGGCTTGAAGCTAATTTTTCGCCCTTAAAAATATAAGCTCTTATGGCCCAGTGATCCTCAACTCTTTGATAGCGTCCTGAGTATGGAACTATAAAAAATCGTTTAGTTTTATCTCCATATTGTCCTATGAAGATGCTAGCCAAAGAACAATCTCTAAAATTTATGCAGGTGATAACAACATCTTTTCCTTTGGAGTTTTCATTTATATATTCGACAGCTTTTTTGTATTGCCCTCTTCCATATGAATAGAATTCTTTAAAGTTATGAAAGTTGGCAAAAAGAAAAAATACTAAAAAGGACACCGCGCAGACTAGGCGGGTGTTTAGTTTTTTATTGAATTCTTGCGCTAAAATTGGAATGAGGAAAATGAGAAGAAAAAGGTAACTGACTATAAAGTGTCTTGGAAATGGTGGTGATTTAGAAAAATAATAAGTTGAAAAAATAAAATTGAAAAGTGGAACAATTATAAAAATTAAAATTCCAAAAATGATATTTTCAAAATGCCAGAAACCCTTTCTCATCCAGTTCTTGCGGGTTAGTAATAAAAGAATAAGATATATCGATCCAAGGCAGAGTGCGTATAAATGATTTCTTGAAAGAAAGAGATCAGACATGTCGTTTAAAAATCCGAAAAAAGGTCTTTGAGGCCCCCCTCCCACTTTAATGTGCCTAATGTTTACAAAATAAAGGATGCTTACAAAAACTAAAGAAGGGGCCTCAAGCTTAATGGTCTGCCAAAGGCTTTTGTAGATATTTTTTTCTTCATTAAATTTTTTTATAAAGAATTTAATTCCTAACGATAGCGCAATAGAAGAAAAGCTTAAATGAGATAAGAAACCTAGACACTGACTCATGTGAAAGGTCCAGTAAGTTTTTTTCCTTTGATCTATTTTATCTATTAAAAAAAACGAAAGAATAGAGAAAAAAAACAGTGACGAATATCCTCTGGCTTCTGTTCCAAAATGAATTAAGGGAAAGTTAGCACCAAAAATAATTAGGGAAAATAGGAATTGACTCTTATCCTTCCTAAAGTGCCATGTGACTAAAGCTAGGGTAAGAATGCTGAAAATAAGAGAGGGCAATCGAGCTAGCCGGAGCCAATTTAACTTAAGAAGGATATAAAGTGAGCAACTGTTTAGATGGTGATTGTTGTCGTGATGAATTTCTGTAAAAACGCCCCAAAGGCTTTTAATGTGTTTTATTCTCTCAATGCTCCAGGCCTCATCAAGCCAGAAGTCATTGAAAACTGAAAATATTCTAAGTTGAATACAAGCCCAAAATAATAGAATTAAAAAGGTGACTTGTGCTTTATTTAATTTAAGGTTTCGCAGACTAATTCCCCAGGCTCCTCAATCTTATCATCGCTAATAGAAAAGATTTCGGAAAGGGCTTGCTGAACTTTTTTCCACTGAGTCACGTGAGCCAGGTGGGCCTTGAGCAAAGTGTCGCCTTCTTTTACTTTTTGTCCAACAAAACTTAAAATTTCAAATCCAATGCGGGGATCTATACGATCTTCTTGTTTTTGGCGCCCTATCCCAATTTCAACACCCAGTTTACCAAGTTTAAGTGAGTGCACTTTATTAACAAAACCTGCTTTGGGGGATTTGTATTCAAATACTTGATTTGCTTTAGGGAGCTTTAACCACCATTCTTTTTCGGCTCGTTGCAATTCACATAATTTTAGAAAATAGTCATACCCTAATTTTGAATCCAAATACTTTTGGCATTCTTCATAGGCCTCAGAGTAATTTTTACGTGTATTAGAAAGAGTGGCCATGTTTGCGGCTAGGGCGCAGCAGAGATTTCTTAATGGACGAGAAATCTTTTTATGAAGCTCGCTAGGATATTCATTTTTTAAAATCCAGAGACTTTCTTCAACTTCAAGTGCGTTTCCGATCATCACACCCAGGGGTTCTTCCATTCTAGTGATGCAGGCTCTAGCCTTAAGTCCAACATCTCTTGAGGTGTCTACAAGGGAGCGGGCTAACTTTTGAGCGTCTTGAAAAGAGCTCATAAAAGCTCCCTCTCCAAACTTTACATCGTAAACAATGTTGTCGACGCCTTCGGCCCATTTTTTTGAAACGATAGACGCTGTAATTAGAGGAATGTTGTCGACGCATCCCGTGACGTCTCGGAGTGCGTAAAGTTTTTTGTCAGCTGGGCAAAGTGTAGCTGTTTGCGAGAGCATACAAGCGTGAATTGTTTTTAAAGCATGTTGTCTTTCTTCAGGACTCAAATCCATTTCGAATCCGGGAATCGAATAAAGTTTATCTACAGTCCCGCCCGTGTGTCCAAGCCCTCGTCCGCTCATCATGGGAACTATGAGATCTAAATGAACAGCTAATGGAACCAAAATAAGCGAAACCTTATCGCCGACTCCCCCTGTAGAGTGCTTGTCCGCAAGAGCTCGTGAAGGAAAAGTTTTTTTCAGATCTTCCCAATGAAGGGATTCTCCTGAAGCTTTAATCTCTCGTGTTAAAGCCATGGTTTCGTTTCTGTTGAGACCATTCAAATAGGCGGCCATAATCCATGCCGTGAGTTGATAATCCGTGATGTCACCACTTAAAAAACCTTGAACCAGATCTCGAATTTCATCCGAAGACATTTCTCCGAGTTGTTGTTTTTTTCTGATGAGATCGACGGCGCTTGTTTTCATGAAGGATTTCCCGTGAGATGTTTTAGTAAGTTGTGAGTTTCTGGATAACAAGCCAGGAGCGGACTTTCCTTTTCAAGGCCTAAGGCATCTAGGCAAAGTCGTGCAACGTGACCAAAGCCATTTAAAAATCCTAAGTGAATTGGATAAAAATTAGGACTTTTTGAAAAAACAAAAAGAGGCACATTTTCTCTAGTATGGTCGTTGCCTTTATAGGTGGGGTCGTTTCCATGGTCGGCTGTAATAATGAGTAAATCATCTTCACTTAAGGCGGATTCAAGTTGGGGGATTTTTGCATCAAAAGCTAGAATACAGTCACCATAACCCTTGGGGTCTCTGCGATGACCATAATGCATGTCGAAGTCTATAAGGTTAGCAAATATTAAACCGGATTGATTTTTAGTTTCTTTGAGAAAGCTTAAGACACCTTCAAAAGTTTTTTCGTTGTTTCCCGTAGGATTACTCATCGTGACTGAGCGATAGGCAAAAATGTCTTTAATTTTTCCAACTCCCGCAACAAATTTATTATTTTTAACAATGAGATCGAGCATATTATTGGGCGGGGGAGGAATGCTAAAATCTTTTCTGTGTTCAGTTCTTTTAAAGGATCCTGGCTGACTTCCGACAAAGGGTCTAGCGATAACTCTGCCTATATGAAGTGGATCCATAAATTTTCGTGCCGATTGGCAAATGGAGTAGAGTCGCTCGAGACCAAAACTTTCTTCAGAGCATGCAATTTGTAAAACGCTATCAGCGGAAGTGTAAACGATAGGTTTTGATGATTGAATATGCTCCACTCCATATTCATCTATTATGGCTGTTCCAGAGGCTGATTTGTTTCCAAGATAACCTTTAAGATTATTGACCTTCGCCCATTCGTCGAGCAGATCTTTTGGAAAACCATCAGGATATGTTGGAAATTGATTTTTAATAAGTGAACCTGCAATCTCCCAATGACCAGTGGTTGTGTCTTTACCGGGTGATCTTTCCATCATAATACCGTGAGCTGCCTGAGGAGCCGGAATTTGAGGATTTTTTAATTGAGGTAAAATTTCAGATAAGCCCCAGCGACAAAGATTGGGGGCTTCAAAATTATAAGAGTGAGATTTAAACCATTCTACAATGTGTCTTAAAGTATGAGAGCCGGCGTCGCCAAAGTCTTTGGCGTCTTTAGCTTCACCAATTCCTACGGAGTCTAAAACTAAAAGTACAACTCTTTTAAAGGGCTTCATTTTAATTCACCAAGAATTTTAACTCCTGAAGAACTTCCAATTCGAGTAGCTCCAGCATCAATAAAGGCCAGGCACTGTTCTAGACTTCGAATGCCGCCGCTAGCTTTAACGCCAAGTCGATTGTCTACGCATTGTTTCATTAATGACACGGCTTCAATTGTTGCGCCCCCATCGGAGAATCCGGTAGAAGTTTTAACAAAAGCAGCGCCCGCTTCTTCGGAAACTTTGCAGGCCATTTTTATTTGTTCGGCATTCAAATAAGATGTTTCAAGAATAACTTTGAGTGGAACTTTTTCACAGATTTTTACAAGTTCGGATACGTCTTTTGAAACTTCATTCCAAGAGGAGTCTAAACAAGCTCCAATATCAATAACCATATCGATTTCCTGGGCCCCCTGGTCTATGGCCCATCGAGCCGTGTGAGCTTTGCTTAAAGTTCCGTCGGCACCGAGTGGAAAGCCAACAACGGTTATAGGGAGTGCGCTGCTATTTTTGAGAAGTTTTGAGCAAAGGGGAATCCACTTAGGATTGACGCACACAGAGTAGAATGAGTTGTCTATAGCTTCGCCGCAAAGCTTTTCAATCTCCGATTGTCTGGCATTGGCCCGAAGAAGGGTATGGTCGAAATATAGAGCGAGTTCTTTTCTTTGTAGTTTTGACATCTTTGCCTGTGCTAATGAATACATGTAAAGAGTCATGCCCATCAACTTTAATTTTGCTCTTTTGAGCGGCTTTATTAGCTTTGTCTTTGTGGTTTTAATGGTCCCTTTTATTATTCGCGTTTGTCTTCGCTATAATTGGGTTGATCAACCGGGCGATCGTAAAGTTCATAAATATCCAATACCTCGACTAGGTGGGGTGAGTATTTTTATAGCCACTTGGTTGGGTTATTTATTCTATTTGTGGGTGGCACATGGTTTTGAAGAAAAGGCCGTTTTAGGGAGCTTAAAAGTATTTTTTGGTCCTTCATTGTTGATTTTTCTATTAGGGATTTATGACGATATTCATGGTGCCAATGCTATAAAAAAAATTAGTGTTCAATTGGTGGCCGGACTTTGGGCCATTTATGCAGGTGCCAATTCTCCTTTCGCTTTTAATCCTTTCATGGGGCAAATTGTGGCTCTTAATGGCGTTGGTATTTGGATTTTAGCCCTCATTTGGATAGTTTTTGTTAGCAATGCCATTAATCTCATCGATGGCTTGGATGGTCTCGCCTCGGGTGTGTCGATGATCATTTGTCTTAGTATCTTTTTTATAGCTAAGGCGCTTGGACTTAATAATGTGGCTTATCTTTGCTTGTCTATGGCGGGAGCTTGTATGGGTTTTCTTTTGTTTAATTCCTCTCCTGCAAAAATATTTTTAGGAGATTCTGGTTCTTTGTTTTTAGGTTTTATGTTGGCGTGTATTTCTTTAGCGGCCAATGTGAAGAGATCGGCCGCGATAGTGCTTTTGGGGCCTCCTCTGGTTTTGGCGCTTCCTATAATCGACGCTCTTATGGCTGTTTCTCGAAGATTTTTTGCGCCTCGTGATGTGATTAATAAAAAATATTCACCGAACAAACCTCTAAAAAGACGTGAAAGAGTTAAATATAGATTTTTAGAGATATTTAAAGCAGATCAGCATCATCTCCACCACACTCTTCTGAAAATCGGGTTGAGTCCCAGAAGAGCAGTATGGATAATTTATGTTATTACGATGTTATTGGGGATTACTGCTTATAGAAGCACTCTCTATGACGCCATTGCTAGCACAATTGCAGTTTTTCTCAGCATATCTTTGGGACTTAATTGGCTTCGGCGTCGATTGAAGCGCGTTAAGGCACTTTAGTAAAAGAATTTGTAGAACTTTTGGGCCTGAATGCTTTTGAAACTATTGCGGATTTTCCAAAGGAGATCTAAATTAAATTCCAATCTTATGAAGTTTAACTTAAGTTTGCGATTTATTTTGAGCCTGATTGTGATGTTGGGGTTTTCGTTTTCTCCAGTACTTATGGCCCAAGCCTCTGAAGAAAAATCTGATGATGCTGATTCTGGAATTTCATTTGATGCCAAGGACGCTTTTGGAACAATTTTAGTTGCAGGTTTGGTGGGTGGGGTGATTGGACTCTCAACTTTACCTTTTTATTCTCATCCCAATAAACATGTTAAAAATATAACCCTAGGTGCGGGTGCGGCCATGATAGGCTCTGCTCTATATATGACCTTTGATCTTGCTAATAATAAAGCTCCTTCGAAAGAAGAGGGCGCGGGACTTTTCCATCAAAACTGGATTTTGGCACCGGCATGGGATCCTTCAAATCCAAAGTTGATTGGAATGGACTTTACTTATTTATTTCAATAGAAGCGATTTAATTCATGAATCAAAAATTATATCGATCCCACAAATATAAAATGATCTCTGGTTTTTGTGCGGGAATAGCACTTCAAAAGGGATGGCCCATTTCTTTAGTGAGATTAGCTGTTATTGGAATGTCTTTTTTAACTGGCATTGTTTCGATAGCCTATTTGATTGCGTGGTTTATTGTCCCATCGAGTTTAGAAAATCCTGATTTTGATAGCAGGACCGTGAACGACACATTTTTTAGAGCTCGCAAAGGGGCTCTTTTGGGCGGATTGTGCATGGCTGTTGCTAAGCATTTTGATTGGGATGTTAGTGTTGTGCGTTTGTTTTATGTGATCCTCTCTCTTATGGGGGGCGGACTTATTATGGGTTATGTTTTTGCATGGATGCTTATACCGGTAGAAGCTGGATCCTTAGAAATAAAAAGTCATTCAACATAAGGGAAATTTTATGCAAAACATTGTTGCTCAAGAAAAATCAAAGTTCGTAACTAATTTGGCTTGGCTCTCAATAGTGGTTTCGGCCCTAATGGTGATTGTGAGCTTATTTCAAAACATACTTTTATTTTTCTTTGTTCCCAAAGATCAAATGGATCTCTTTGTATTACAGGCTCAACTTATGGGTAATTTACCCCCAACAGTCTTGTTTGTTCTAAAATATTTTAAATATATTTTCTTATCTTTTTTCCTTTTTTCTATTCTATTTTTTTTGATTTCATTGGGATTACTCAAAAGAAAAGAATGGGCGAGAAAGGGGACGGTGTTTTTGTTGTGGTTGGGAATAATTCTTTCTGTGGTAGGTGTAATTTTTCAAAATTCTTTTCTGAATCAAGTCGCCAACCCTGCTGCCTTTCCCGAAAACGCGCAAAAAATCATAGGCATGATGAAAATTGTTTCGTGGATTATGAATATAGCGTTAGTTGGAATTCATTATTGGATTATAAGAAAATTATCTGAAGAAAAAGTTGTCGAAGAATTTAATAAAAAACTTAAACTAAGCTAGTTCAGTGAGAATTTTTAAACCATCACTCGTGAGCGCAACGGTGTGTTCAAATTGCGCTGATAATTTTTTATCTTGAGTTTCAACAGTCCAATTGTCTTTCAATAAAACAATGTCAGCTTTTCCTGCGTTTATCATAGGTTCGATTGTAAAAACCATTCCAGGCTTTAATTGTGGACCCGTGCCCTTTTTGCCAAAATGCACAACATGAGGATCTTCGTGAAAATTTTTACCAATACCATGGCCACAATATTCTCTAACAACGGAATAACCTTTGGCCTCTACAAATTTTTGTATTGCGGCTCCAATATCTCCTAAATGAGTCCCCGTTCTGGCGGCTTCAATTCCGATCCAAAGTGCTTCTTCGGCGGATTTTAGAAGTTCTCTAGCTGACCTTGAGGATTTGCCAACGCTAAAGGTTTTACAGGTATCGCCATGATAACCCTTAAAAAAAGTGGTGACGTCAACTCCTACGATATCCCCGTCTCTAAGTTGATAAGAACTAGGAATTCCATGACAAACAACTTGATTAACCGATGTGCATATACTTTTGGGAAATCCTCTATAGTTCAGGGGGCTCGGAGTGGCTCCTTTTTCTAAAATATAAGAGTGGCAGAGATCATTGATTTCATTTGTGGTGATGCCTGCTTGTATGTGGGGCTCAATAAATTTCAAAACAGATGCCGCTAACTGGCAAGATTCTCGCATTTCTTCGATTTCTTTGTCGGTCTTATAAATAATCATAAATCATTTTTATCTTGCTCTAAGCTTCTATTGAGAAAGAGAAGTCTCTCTTAATACTCCTCTCTCATCATGTCATCTGTCTTTACATCTTCATCGTCAGAGTTCTTTTCGTCGCTTTGGCTTCGATCGCTCTGGCTGTTTCCTGTTATGACCATTGTCCGATTAATGGCGCCAGTGGCTGAAGGAGTTCCAGCACTGTCGACTTTCTTTTGGCCTGGCGCAGTTCCATCAATAAAATATTCCGTAATTCGCTTTTTAGTTCTTTCTGTAGGCACATCGCCAGTTTCGCCATCGATGGGTACTTGAATTATCCCTTCGGGAACACCAAAATTTTCTTCAGGGAGATCTTTTAAGGCTTCTTTCATATAACTCAACCAAATGGGTAATGCGGCCACTGTCCCAGTCTCATTTCTACCAATGGGTCGGTCTTCATCAAAGCCCACCCAAACGCCAGTTAGAATTTGAGGTGTGAAACCTAAAAATAGAGCATCTTTATAGTCGTTGGTGGTGCCTGTTTTTCCAGCTATAGGACGACCGAGGACTTGGGCGTCTGCGGCTGTTCCAAATTCCACCACAGATTGTAGAAGGCTGGTCATAATAAAATTAACTCTTTCATCAATGACCTGTTCTGGTTCTTTGTTTTCATGTTGTTCTAGAATTTCAGCGTTGCGATCTTCAATTTTTCTTATAAAAAAAGTGTCGAGTCTTTTTCCTTTGTTGGCATAAACTCCCCAAGGTTTTAGGAGTTCTTCTAAAGAAATTGCAGAACTTCCTAAAGCTAAAGAAAGATCTTCATTAAGTTGACCAGTGATTCCCATTTTCTTTGCAAAATCAACAACAGTTTTAACTCCAACATGTTGTAAAACTTTAATAGTAGGAACGTTTCGAGAAAGAGCTAAAGCATTTCTTAGTCGAGTGTCGCCATAGAATTTTTCGCCAAAGTTGTTGGGCTTCCAAGTTTTCTCAAATTCATCTTTTTCGCTAGTACTACTATAAACAATAGGAGCGTCGACAATAATTGTGGCTGGAGTTAATCCTTGTTCGATGGCCGCACCATAGACGATAGGTTTGAAAGTTGATCCCGATTGGCGGGCCGCCTGTGTGCTGCGATTGAATTCAGAATGAGTGGTGTAAAAATCATAGCCTCCAACCATACTCAAAAGTTCGCCTTGAGGTACGGAATAGCTGAGGAGTGCACCTTGCACTAAGGGTCGTTGTTCGAGGGCTAAGGTGATTTGATCTCCGGAAATTTTTTTTGGAGAGACTTCAATGACGTGTCCTATTTTAAGTTCTTTATAAGGAAATCGAATAATTTTTTTAGCATAAATTTCTTCCGGGTTAGCATAAGATGCCCATTTATAATCGGCAGATGCAATTTCACCTTTGCGATTTCCAATTTGAACTATGATATTGGATCTTCGTTCGTTTTTTCCAATAACAACACCACTGTAAATTTTTCCCTCTTTGATGGGGGTGTCTTCATTTTCTTTTACGGGAAAAACAATGGAACCATCTGGATTGAGAACTTTGTAATCAAATTCAGTTTCAACGAGAGCCTGGTGTTGTTTACTTAAATAGTCTTTTCTGTCACTTTCTTTGGATAAGAATATTTCAGGAGCTCTGAGTCCCATGCGCTTGTCTACATTTTCTAGACCCTTATCTAAGGACTTTTGAGCAGTCAGTTGTTTGTTGTGATCCATGGTGGTGTAGACCTTTAAACCACCGGTATAAAGAGCCTCTGTGCCATATTTTTTTTGAATATAGCGTCTAACGTGTTCAGCAAAATAAGGGACGTCGGTTTCCACTTGAAATTTAGCGTTGTGAATATTGATAGGTGCGTTGATAGCTTCTTCGTATTCAGCATCGCTAATTTTTTTTATCTCAAGCAAGCGCCTGAGCACATACTTTTGCTTTTCTTTGGCTCCTTTTGGATTGACGGTAGGGTTGTCACGTGAAGGAGCTCGAGGGAGCCCAGCAAGAATGGCGGCTTCGGGAAGAGTGAGCTCAAGTGCGCTTTTTCCGAAATATGTTTTAGCGGCAGCCTCGACCCCATAGGCACCTTGTCCTAAAAAAATTTGATTCAAATATAAATTAAGAATTTTTTCTTTTGGGAATTTGTTTTCTAGTTCAAAGGCTAGAAACATTTCTTTAATTTTTCGTACATAAGATTTTTCAGAAGAAAGAAAAAATGTTTTGGCAACCTGTTGAGTGATTGTTGATCCACCTTGCCCCGATTTTCGAGCGCGTAAATTTTTAATGAAGGCGCGGAGAATGGCTATGGGGTTAATTCCACTGTGTTGGAAAAATTCGTCATCTTCCGCGGCTACGAATGCGTATTTAACAAGATCGGGCATTGTTTCCACTGTTACGACAACGCGGTTCTCTGTGGAGTATCGAGCAATAACTTTATCCTCGCGATCGTAAACCACTGTCACAAGATTGGGTTCATAATTTTCAAGGGTTGAAACATTAGGAAGGCTCTTGGTGAGCGTGAAATAAACTATTGTAAAAACTAAAAGACAAATACCAAGTAGACCACCAAGAACGACTAGAAATTTTTTTCTGAGCGACATAAGAGTTCTTATTTTACCTCTTAAGAATCTCGCGTGGTAGCAGATTTGTATTTCGATCTCATCATAGACCCCAAGTAACCCATTGAGTCATTTGACGTTGTTGCATTGAGGATAAAAAATGGATCGGTTAGTCTGTGCGAATGAAAAGATTTCTCATAGTTTTTTGTTCAATTCTCGTAGTTATTTCAATTCTTGTCTCTCTGATTCCAGTGTTTGTTAGCGTTGATTCCTTTAGACCTGCAGTCGAAAAACAAATGGCCACAAAGTTTAGGGGTCAACTTAAATTGGGTAAGTTTTCATTAAGCACATTTCCAGTTGTCAAAATTACTGTAGATGGTTTTAAGGCGATGGCTCCAAAACCTTTCGACACCGAAACATTGGCTCAAGCAAAAAAGATAGAGATAAAAATACCGCTTTATTCACTTCTATGGGCTCCCAGGTTGACCATTTTGCTAAGTGAAGCAGAGATCCGATTAGTCGACAGTCAGGGGAAGACTAATTTGACAGAATTTTTAGCCATTCCAGATAGCACCAGTGTTGCAGCTTCTGATAAAAACGAAGCGGCTGTTTCGGGTGATCCTCTTCAATCTATGCCCTCGTTTCTTAGGTCGCGAGTAGAGAATGCCAAAATGACATTGGTGCTCGATAAAGCTTTTCTAAGTCTTTATAAATTAGGAGCTTCAAAAAAAGAACATACTACAGTGAAAGATTTAAATTTCACTTTAAATGATTTAGGTTTTAATAGCCCCATTAAAATAAATGTTGATACAAGCGTGGATTATAAATCAGCTGGGTTAAGTGCTCTCGGTCCTTTGATGGCTCGTGGTCAGGTCAACATAAAGCCAGACAATGGTCAGTATTTTGTAAATTTTAATCTAGAAAATGATCTGAGTGCCCTAGAGCTTAAAATGGCGGGCCTTTTCTCTAAAGATGCTAAGACTCCCATGCTTATTTCTTTAGATGGAACTTTAAAAAAATATGAAGATATAGACGCAGAAATCAAGACCTTTGCTTTTCGATTTGGAGATCTAGAAGTGAAGTCAAAAATGGATGTGAAGCGCGCACTGAGTGAAACTGAAGCTTCTTTAAATTTTAATGTGGAATCCAATAAACTTCAGCTCTCAAGTTTAGAGAAATTTATTCCCATGGTCGCTCAATATCATTTGAAGGGGCAGTTTTCTCTTAAGGGAAATGCTGTGGGTCCTTTAAAAACTCCAAACTTAAATATGGAGATGACCCTGAATAATGTCACAGGTAAAACTCCTGAGCTGTCCACGCCATTGCGCGATTTAGATGCTCAAATTTTAATTACAGGAACTGCAGCCAATCCAATATTGAATTTAGATCCCATTAAAATGAAAGTTGGAACTTCTGATTTAGCTATTAAAGCCATAATCGCTGGAATTGAGGCTCCCAATTTAAAACTTGAAATTACATCTAATCGTTTTAATGTTGATGAACTTATGGGAACTCAATCTGCGGCTCAAGCGGCACAAAGTTCTGGAACAGCTGGATCTGAATCTGCCGAAGTTGTTAATACGGCTCCACTAGACGAAACGCTTGATAAAATGGCCCCGGACTTGGAGAAGTCTTTAGAGAATCCCATGCTCAATAAAATTCGGGCCGATGTAAAAATTTTAGCTCGTTCGATGCGAATGCTTGAAGGTGAGTTTAAGAATGCGAGATTGAATCTCAATTACGCTTCCCGAGTTCTTTCTATAAATAATACAGGAATTGATGGATATAAGGGATCCTTCGTGTTGAATGGGGCGTTGGGCTTAAATCCAAAGCTTCCAAGTTTTGATTTTTCAAGCAAACTTCAAGGAGTTTCCATTGGTGAGGCCCTTAAAGTTCATATGCCAGCCTGGAAAAATGAACTTTCAGGAAATATTAATGGGCAGTTTTCCATTAAGGGGAAGGGTCTAAGGAAGGCTCAATTAAGTCAAAACTTAAGTGGTGGATTGTCGGGTGAAGTTAAAAATGGACGAACGAGTATCCCTGTTGTGAAGTTGGTTTCTGGAATACTTGAGAAACTTCCCAAAAAAGTTCAAAATCCTGCCGCTGATAAAACCAAAGGGCAGAGCTTTAATGGTGAGTTTAAGACTATGCAGTTGCAGACAACTATAAAGGGCAGAGACATTAGAATTGATAAAACAGATATTGTTTTTGCTACTGAAAAAGCTGGATTAGGTGAAATGAAATTTTTGGGTAGCGGCAATGTTAATTTTGATCGACAAATGGACTTTATTGGAACGGCGTTTTTATCTCCACAAGTTGTTCCATTAAAAGAATTGAAAGGACCCAGTGGTCAGATAGAAATTCCATTAAGATTTAAGGGTCTCATGAATGATCCTTCACCAGACATTGGATATTCAGTGGGAATTCTTGGACCTAGAATGTTGAAGAATTTTGCTCATTCAGAAGAAGGTCAAAAAGTTGTTAAAAAGGCTGGAGAAGAGCTTCAAAAGCAAATTGAAAAACAAAAGTTGCCAGAGCCGGCCAAAAAAGCCTTAGAAGACATACGCAAGAAATTTAAATTTTAATTTATTTGCGTTGAAAAAGGCCCAGCTTCGTTGTCAGAACCTCGTTTCGCTGCTCACGATGTATAAAACATCGCTCCGCGGCTCCACTTCACTTCTTCCTAGAATCTGGGCCCTTTTGAACGCAAATAAAATTTGCACTTGAGTTTTTTAGTTGGATTACTTAAAAATTGAGTTACCAATTGTTAAAGCAATCGTTTCTTTTTCTATTGGGCTCTAAGTAATAAGTCCATTTATCGAAGGCGCGCCTATCTCCCTCTGCGCAGACTTCTTTACCGTTAAATATTACACTTCTTAAAAAATCACGATGCTTAGATATGGAATAAAAACCTGATTCATATTCAAATCTTGCTCCAAACCAAGATAGAGAAAGAGGCATAAAAACGCTCTTCCAATCTTTTTTTGAAGAATAAGAATAGAAATTACTTTCAATCCATTGATGGCCCATGCCAGAGTCTTCTCTTCTAAATCGCTCTGTTTTAATGGCGTCGTTTATAGTGCCGTCTGATGAGGTGAATTTGTAAATTTTCCATGGACGTTTCACATGCGCCTCATCGTTACTTTTAAAGTAGTAATTTGCATTATTATCGACGGTTTCAACGTTGCGAGATCGCAATTTGAAAAAAGTTCCTTGATCGTTAATTTCATAAATTTCATTTCTAATTTCTATGATTTGGTTATTGGCGTTAAGTAAAACAACACTTTTATTGGGATTATAGGGATAAAGGTTTAAGGATTTCTCAATGATGAGACTATGAGTAGAAAGCAAACCCAGAGTGCTTTTTTGTTGTGTGTTATCCAAAAAATACTTCATGCCTTGATGGCTTTGGTACTCTTCTGGAAGTCCAGCGTCTAATACACAGAGCGAATAGTATGAAGTAAAGCCTCGTCCGACGAATTTAAAAGGTGATTGAGAATAGGCCTTTTCAATTTTTTCTGAAATCTCAACGCAATCTTCAAATGTAATTTCATAGACTGTAGAATATTTTATTGGAGCCAAAATAAGGTTTTTACTAATCTTGAGGTGATTTTCAATAATCGGTATTTTGCTTTCAAAGTCTTTTCTAAATTCAGCATAGTTGCCTGGCTCATCGTTATATATAGGTTCCAGGCCCTCTTCAGATTTTAAGTTGTTGATGGAGAAGAAAAAGAAAAACCCCAGAAGCAAAAAATTCATGTCCCACCTCACCTTTTTAGGTGATCCCATGATTTTAAGGGGCAGACAACCACACGGCGCGGCGGAACTTATATTTTAAGTTCGTAACGTTTTTGCATTTCAGAATAATAATCATTGGTGAATGGAGAATTTAACAATGAAGGTGCGACTTTCTCAAACATAATATTTTTGGAGTCTCCAGAGTGAGTCAGACCTAAAGCGTGTCCCAATTCGTGTAACGCTAAAACCTCAAGAGTTCCGTCTTGATCACTCGCAGATAAAATAGATGATTTTTTAAAGACAATGTCACATTCGATTATTTTACCTTCAATAGATACAGTATATGTGATTGCGTCGGGATGAGAACTGCTTTCGGTGGCTTCTAATGAAGAGTCCGTAAAGTATATTCCATTCACTCCATCGCCACTGATAACTTTAGAGCTTGTTGAATTTGAGTTTGTTTGAAAAGAAGAGCCTTTAAAATAAAAGGCTGTTTTTCTCATAAGATCATTTTGTCGGGAGGCGGCGTCTTTAACGGAGTTTTGGTAAGTGTTAGGGACCGAAATATTAAATTGAAGGGGAATTTGAGCTCCATCTTCCCAGCGAAGTAGGGAATTGTCAGAAGAGGATTTTTTATCTCTTCCACAGGCAAAGACACTTAATAGGGATAACAACAGCAAGCTTTTTCCACGCAACATAAGTGCAAATAAGAATGCAAAGGATGCCAAGGCTTAAATCAAAAATAATGACCTTCTAGACGCAAATACTTGTCATATTTCCAATTTTTGCGCAGCCAATGTCAAGTTTTTGGACGTTTTTGCGGTCTTCTAGGGTGTCATGGGGGAGTGTGTATAAGTCATTATTTTTACTCCGCCTTTGTGGAATAATTAGGGGAATTTGCGCTAAGATGACAGCCTATGAGCGATACACAAGTAAAAATTGAAAACACACCCGAATCTGTCGAAAAAATATATAAGAAATCTGCCGATAAAATTAGGCAAGTTAAAGAAAAGCTCAAGAGACCCCTGACACTCACTGAAAAAATTCTTTTTGCTCATTTGGAAAACGTAGATGGTGTTGAAAAACTTGAGAGGGGAAAAAGTTATTTATTATTAAATCCTGATCGAGTGGCTATGCAAGATGCCACTGCGCAAATGGCCATGCTTCAGTTCATGCTTTCTGGAAGAAAATCTTCAGTTGTTCCTGCTTCAATTCATTGCGATCACTTAATCGAAGCGCGTGTTAATGCCGATAAAGATATGAAAACGGCTCTTGATAGTAATCGTGAAGTTTATGATTTTCTAGATTCTGTGAGTGCAAGATATGGTGTGGGTTTTTGGAAACCTGGCGCTGGAATTATTCACCAAGTTGTACTTGAAAATTACGCTATGCCGGCCTCTCTTATGATTGGCACTGATTCTCACACTCCGAATGCTGGAGGTTTGGGAATGATTGCGGTCGGAGTTGGTGGTGCTGATGCTGTTGATGTTATGGCTGGATTTCCTTGGGAAGTAAAAATGCCTAAACTTGTTGGAGTGCATCTTAAGGGTAAGCTGAATGGTTGGACTTCTCCTAAAGATGTTATTCTTTATATTTGCGGATTACTCACGACCAAGGGCGGTACAAATAAAATTCTTGAATATTTTGGACCTGGCTGTGAGTCCATTAGTTGTACGGGCAAGGCGACAATCACCAATATGGGGGCAGAGCTTGGTGCTACAACTTCCGTATTTCCTTATGACAAACGCATGGAAGCTTATCTTGGTAGAACAAAAAGGGACTTTATTTCTAAGTTAGCCAACACTTATCTTGATGTGGTCACTCCAGATCCTGAAGTTCTTAAAGATCCTTCAAAATATTATGATGAAATTATTGAAATAGATTTGGATAAACTCGAACCTCATGTTGTGGGACCTCATAGTCCCGATGTGGCTCGTCCGCTTTCAAAATTTAAAGAAGAGATTGCTAAGAATGGATATCCCGCAAAACTTTCTTCTGCGTTAATTGGTTCGTGCACAAATTCTTCGTATGAGGATATTGGCCGAGCCACTCATATTGCTAAACAAGCCATGAAAATTGGTGTTAAAATGCCTCAGCCATTCTTGGTTTCACCAGGTTCTGATCAAATTTATGAAACCATTAAACGAGATGGTCAGATGAAAGTTTTAGAAGATGTTGGCGCTACTGTTTTAGCGAATGCCTGTGGTCCCTGTATTGGACAATGGAAGCGTGATGATATTCAACAAGGAGAAAAAAATTCCATTTTAACTTCTTTTAATAGAAACTTCCGCGGTCGAAACGATTCTAACAATGAAACCTTAGCGTTTATTAGTAGTCCAGATATCGTGATGGCCTTAGGTTTGGCTGGGAAATTAGATTTTAATCCCATGACAGATGAGCTCGTGGGTCCTAATGGAAAAACAAAACTGGCGGCACCTGAAGCTCCTGAATTGCCTTCGAGTTTTGCAGAGGGAAATGCAGGTTTTGCGGGTCCATCTGCTGAGCGCTTTAAGAAAGAAGTGAGTGTTAAGGGCGATAGTGATCGCTTGCAAATTTTAAGTCCATTTTCGGCTTGGGATGGAAAAGATTTTATTGATCTACCGCTTCTTATGAAGACTAAAGGAAAAACTACGACAGATCATATTTCTCCTGCAGGTAAGTGGTTAAAGTATCGTGGTCATCTAGATAAAATTTCTGACAACATGCTCCTGACAGCGACAAACGCTTTTACCGATGAAATGGGTAAAGTGAAAAATCAACTGACCGGAGAAACGGGCCAAGCTGTGGCTCAGGCGGCTCGTTCTTATAAAGCAAAAAATCAAAGATGGATTATTGTTGGCGATGAAAATTACGGGGAAGGTTCTTCTAGAGAACATGCAGCTATGTCTCCTCGTTTCCTAGGGGCATCTGCGGTGATCACTCGAAGTTTCGCTCGAATACATGAAACAAATTTGAAAAAACAAGGTGTGCTTCCTTTAACTTTTGCAAATCCTGAAGACTATAACAAAGTCGCTGAGGATGATCGTTTAAGTATTTTGGGGTTGGCTGAAATTAAGCCGGGGTCCTTACTTAAATTGAAGATAAAAAAAACCGACGGTAAAACTGTAGATGTTGATTTAAAGCACACTTTAAACGCTGAGCAAATTGAGTGGTTTAAGGCGGGTTCAGCTTTGAATGTAATACGGAACTCATTGAAGGCTTAAACTCTTAGAGCCAGCAAATTGACGTCCGGTTTTTTGGCAATCGTTTAGAGGCATATTCCCCTTACAATAGGGTTTATGCCTATATTGTTTCTTCTTTTGTTAGCGGCTTGTACCACGTCTCATGAATTGCACACTCAAAAATTGCAAGAAAAAGAGGCTCAAATTGCAGAACTTAAAACTCCACCCGATGAGGACTTGGAGGAAAAAGAAGTTCAGGAATTAGCATCAGAGCAAAATGCGAAAGCTATTGAGGCTGCCGCTGAAAGCGTTGAAGAAAATGATTCTCCTGACATACCTAAAGATGCTGAATCTAAAGTTAAAGATTTAAAAATTGATGAAGTGGCGGCGAAGCTTGGGCTAAATGAAAAGAGTTTGCGCGGTCAAGTTTGGCAAATGGATCGACTTTTAAGAAAAGCGTCTTCTTGGCGACAAATTTGCGGTCAGCTTTATTCTGAAAATAAAAAAATGTGTGATTACGTGAAGCAAGCTCAACTGTCAGCAAGCTCTTATGAAAATCCTGGTACTGCAAGTATTTTAAAAACACGAATAAAAATCAAAATCAAACCTCATCAATTTTCTTTACTTCAAAGAGTACATTATCAACAACTTTTAAGTTCTCTTGAGAGATATTCTTCAGAAGAAGTTTTGTCTTGGACAGCTAAAATTACAGACACACGTTCTTGCCCTAGAAATTTATCAGCGGCCGCCATTAGAAAATTAGAAACGTCTCTTCCAAGCACTAAAATTCAAGCGGCTATAGAGAGTCTTTATGAGCATTCTTCCGAGTGTTTGAGACCTACCGATTATGCTTATGAATCAACTCATTTGCGACAAGGACTGCTTCGATTAACTTGGGGAAATGAATCTGGTGCAAAAGAGGCTTTTCTGTTGGCCGTTCAAGCCAAAAAAACTTTTGAGCGTAGGCGTGCTCTTTATTGGGCGGGTTTAACTTCGGGAAGCACACGAGAGCGAGAACTTTATTGGAGAGAGTTGACTGAAGAATATCCACTAACTTTTCATGCTTTAGAAGTGTGGAGAAATCGTGGAGAAGATCCTTTTATCTTATTTAGTAAAAAGCCATATTTGAAACCAAGTCGCTTTTTAACTTATCAAAAAAATGCGAAAGCAAAAGCGGCTCAAGAGGGAATTTATTGGTTAGAGGCTTTACATTTATTAGGACAGAGAACTGCGGCGCCTGCTTTTGCTTCGCTAATTACCAAGGCTTATCCACAAGAATTTAAAGCCGCTAACATTATTTATATGGCCCAATTGAAAGAAGCTCATTCTTCTACAGGCACAACATTGGTTTTTTTGAATAAACAAATTTCTGATAATCCCGAAGTCCTTAATAAACAAACGCTAGAAATGCTTTTCCCAAGACCTTATTTCGGGGAATTTCAAAAGGCCACTCAAACAGCAAGTACTGATCCTTATTTGCTTTTGTCAGTGGCTCGCCAGGAAAGTAGTTTTAATCCGTTAGCGCGCTCTCCGGCCAACGCTAGAGGGATTATGCAGATACTTCCAAGTACAGCTAGAGTCTTATCTGGAAATCGATATACAAATCTATATAGTCCTGAAAAAAATATAAAGTTGGGGGCGCAATATATGGCGCAACTTACAGAGCGATTTGGTTCTGTAGAAAAAGCTTTGGCTGCCTATAATGCCGGCCCAAATAGAGTTGTGGAGTGGGAAAAGCGATATCCAGTGAGTAACATGCTTTTGTTTATGGATTTGATTCCATTTCGTGAAACGCGCAATTATGTAACCAAAATTCTTTGTAATAATTACTGGTACGAAAAACTATATGCTGACAAAAATAAGAGTTCATTTAGAAACACATGGCAGCGTCCGAGCGCTTTAAAAAGTGGAAAAAGTCTTTTGGTGAGTAGACTCGTAAACATGAAGACAAAGAATAAAAAGGATAACGATTAATTAAAAGTTGCTATTTGCGCTAGCATTTTAATTATTTGCACTTTCTCGCAACGCCTTCAACGGCGACGCCACCTTGATAGACTAATTGAAACCCTTTATGGCCAGTTTTAGTTAAAAACATCATGCCAAGACACATTCCTATAGCGGCAATTACGCAAATAAATCGAAATTGAGAAATGCGACTTAAAAATCGAGCTAAAACATATTCTTGAATTGCAGCTAAAGACCATGCAACTGCCATTATGACATTGGTGCTTTCTGCTTGATCTTCATGTTTTAAAAGGAGTGTCATGACGTCTTCGCATATTGTATTGCCTATGATTTCGGCAGATTTCTCACCCATTTCCGCGGCTAAAAAGCCCATTCCACAGCCTACTAAGCCCATCCAAATTGAGGCTTGCCTTAAAAAATAAAGGGGGCCAAAAAAGGATAGTAAATAAAAAATAGTTGCAAGAGTCCAAAGAGCTATGGGGAAGTGAACTAAGAGGGGGTGCCAATGCTGCAATTCAATACCAAACATGCCTCTAAACGTATCATATGGGTTTAAAAAATCTAGCTACTTGATGTTTCTTTAAAGTGGCAATCTTTATGCCTTGTGATAGAAACTGAGCCCTACGGCATTTTCTATAATACGGAGAGATGGCCGAGTGGTTTAAGGCACACGCTTGGAAAGCGTGCGTATGTTAAACGCATACCGTGGGTTCGAATCCCACTCTCTCCGCCAATCTTCGGCTTTTGGCGATCTCGCTGCATTAGTTTTCTTCTCACTTCAGTCATTTAGATGAAACTAAACTCCTTCGTTCGTCGAAAACTACTGCAGCGATATCATCCAAAATCTTTGATTGGGAAAATTATCTCGTGAAAATTATGAGGGGATTGGAAAAATATAAATACTGCTTTTTTTAGTGGGGCGACAAGTCGCCTCTTTTGTTTGGAAAACTAGGAATTGGTATTTTGATATTATCCGTTTTCTTTTCAGAGGAATTCAACAAATTTAAGGCAATGTTTGAGTTTTTATATTTAAGATCAATACTTCGACTTATTTTAGTGACTGAGTGATAAATGGCTAAAGACAATATCCCGGGAATGATAAGAGCGTTATAACCCAACTTATCCGAAATTAACGCTGATACTACGGCACCTGATGCGAATGAGGCAAAAGTAGCTACTCGAGATATGTTGGTTCGATGCACGAGTCTTGATTCTTGAAGGGATAGTTTGCCAAAGGCTAATCGGGCGAGATCGGTGCCAAGGTCAGTGCTGATACCTGTTAGGTGAGTTGTTCTTATTTGTCCTTTCGTCATAGTAGC
The DNA here is from genome assembly GCA_018001635.1 of Pseudomonadota bacterium. Lineage (GTDB taxonomy): Bacteria > Bdellovibrionota > UBA2428 > UBA2428 > UBA2428 > JAGNHS01. The sequence goes on from JAGNHS010000007.1 coordinate 75,702, forward strand.
AAAGCATCCATTTTGTAGTCCACAAAGTGTTGCAAGTGAAAGAGATAGAAATGATTTTCCAAGGCTAGTAATGACGCTATCAAAACTTCCAAAAAGTCCAAGGCTTGTTGTTAAGAGTAAGATAAAAATGACTACGGGTTTAGCTAAGATTACAAGTTCGTATTTAGGTTTGAGATTACGGTCAATTCGAGCACTTGTTATGGCACCGCTGATGAATGATCCAAGAATAAAAAAAACTGGTATCAACAAAAGTTCAGCCGAAAATATCCATTCATTCTTTCCTAAGCTAAATCCAATTTGGGTTCCTATTCCGGTCATATGGGACACAAATCGACCACCGGTTAAAAATCCAAAAGAATTAATGAAGCCAGCTTGAAAACCTAGCGTTGCCCATAAGACAATATATTTCGAGCGAAGAAAATCTTCTCTTTCGAGGCGATACATATTTGTTAAGCTAGAGAAGTAGTTGCGTTATTGGCTCGGCTTGTGATGATTTGTTCTGGAAAATAAGAGTAGGGAGTATCATCGATCACAACTCTACCAGAATCGAGTTCAAACACAGCGCCTACAATTGAGATTTCGCCGTTTTCGAATTTATTAGAGATAATCGCACTATTTTTTAGAATTTCATGAATGCTATTTCTTACATTTTCACGAGTGGTAGCTTCAATATAACTAGAATTTTCTGAGTCTATCTGGAAGCACTTATCAGCGGCAGGCGTTAGTCTTTTAATGAGGTCTTCCAAATTTTTGCTGGGTGCGGCTTGAGGCTTTAGTTTGTGTGAGCAAGCGGCCTGAATGGCTCCACAACGAGTGTGTCCTAAAACCATAATCAAAGGACTTCCAAAATTGGCGGCCGCAAATTCCATGCTAGCAATTAAAGACGGTGCCACAACGTTGCCTGCCACTCGAATCACAAAAAGATCGCCTAGTCCCTGGTCAAAAATCATTTCAGCAGGAACGCGCGAATCAGAGCAGGCAAGAATTATGCACTTAGGGTTTTGCCCATTTTGAGCGAGTACTTTAAGTTTTTCCGGTGTTGCCATTGATTGAACGCTTCTCAGCCCAGATTGAAATCGTTTATTTCCTTCGATTAGGCAAGAAAGTACATCTTCTCCCAGTGATTTATTTTTCATATTGAGTTCCTCCAAACGTTCCTCGGTATTAAAGGTTAAAGATTCTCATTAGGATTATGAAAAAGATATTTGATAAAAACAATAGGTTGCATACTATTAAAGTATAC
>JAGNHS010000048.1 GCA_018001635.1 Pseudomonadota bacterium
TCTGTTTTTATGGGCTTAAGTCTTTGGGCTTTCGCGGCCCATGCCACGCGCGTTTACACTTTTGAGTCGATGCTATTTTTTCTCTCAAACTGGGCCCTTTTTAATTTATTTGAATTCGCCAGAAAAACATTTGCCCCAAAAGAAGAACGAAAATCTGTTGAAAGTTATTCAAAAGTTTTTGGACTCTGGGGTGCATGCTTTTTGAGTTTTTCGCAACTTTCAATTTTTATTTTACTAGTCAATCGAAGCTGGACTTCGAGTTGGGCCATTGATTTTCAATCACCCATTGGGCGAATCTATATGGCACTTCTCTCAATTTACGCTCTTTGTTGTTTAGGCTTTTCCGTTAAAAAATCTGTCAGCTCCGCTAAATTTTTTCGCGCTATCAGCGGATTATTACTACTCGCATCGTATTCAATGATTATTTATTATTCACTGTTAGGAGTTAAGCCATGATTCCCGTTAAACCCAATAGTACTTTTAGTTTTGCAAAGCGCGAAGCCGGCGGCAAGGGATTCAATCTTTATTTGATGAGCAGTGCTGGCCTCCCAGTTCCAAACTGGGCGGTATTAGGAAGAAGTTTTTATGCTCAATACATTGATGAAACTCAAATTGGACCTAAGCTTGAAGCTCTTTTAGAGAAATTTCAAAGCAACGCCATAAACGCACTCGAAACTTCAAAGCAAATCGAAGAGCTCATCCACTCCACACCCTTTTCATCAGAATTAGAATCGAAAATCTCACAGTATTACAATGAGATTTCTCAAGGCAATCTCATTTCGGTGCGTTCCTCAGCCGCTGATGAAGACAGTGGACAATTTTCCTTTGCTGGACAACTTTCCAGTTTCCTCTACGTTAAAAATTTAAGCGAAGCTTTAGCATCCGTTAAGGGTTGTTGGATTTCAGCATTTTCCGAAAGAGCCTTAAGTTACAGACGCGAGGCTGGAATTTCTTTGAAGAATATTGGTATCGCAGTAGTGCTTCAAAAAATGATTGATCCCGATAAATCAGGAGTTTTGTTCACCTGTGAGCCTATCGAAGAAGACAGTACAAAAATTCTCATTTCTAGCGTCTATGGCGTAGGAGAAGGAATTGTTTCAGGAGAACTCGCGGCCGACACCTTTTGGGTAAACGCCCAAGATGGAAAGCTTCTTAGACAAGATATAGTCGACAAAGAAAATGCTTTGCGCAGAAATCCAGATGCAGCAGGTTGTCTTTCTGTTCCAGTTGCTGAAAAACTTCGTCAAGCCTCTTCGCTGTCTGAATCTGAACTAGAAACAATAGCCAAACTTGGAAAAAAAATATTTGAATTCTACAACACTCATCAAGATGTTGAATGGGCCATCGAAAAGGGCCAAGCCTACATACTTCAAAGTCGCCCAATCACAACCTTGAAAAAGCAACTCGTGGGTTATCCCAACCTATGGGACAACTCCAACATCGTGGAATCCTATGGTGGCATCACCAGCCCACTTTCATTCACTTTCGCTCTTAGAAACTATAAAAATGTTTATATTCAATTTTGCGAAGTTCTCCATGTTCCCCACGAAATCATAAAAGACATGGAAGATTATTTAGGAAACATGCTGGGCTCAATTCACGGCCGCGTATTTTACAATCTTTACAATTGGTACAAACTAGTCGGTGTTTTGCCTGGCTTTAAAGCCAATAAAGAATTCATGGAAACTATGATGGGAGTTTCAGAAGCTCTTACAGATGAAATCAACGAGCGCATTGCCCCTCATCCTTCCTGGCTCAGCTGGAAAGGCCGATGGAGAAAGTTTGTAACGGGACTTTCGTTTATTTATTATCATTTTAAAATCCAAGACATTGTCGATGATTTTTTAAGTTCGTTTTATAAAGACTATCTCTACTATCGTTCGAAAAATTATTTTCGCATGCGCGGCGATCAAATTTATCGCGTTTACGTTGAAATGGAACGCAACATGATTGGCCGCTGGAAGGCTCCCATCATTAACGATTTTCTTTGTATGGTGCATTTCGGATTGCTGAGAAAACTCACCAGTCAGTGGCTGCACGGATTAGACGGAAGCATTCAAAACGACTTACTGGCAGGAGAGGGCAATCTTGAAAGTGCTGAACCCACTAAACAGCTCATACGTTTAGCTGCCAAAGTAGCAAAAAATCCTGAACTGAAAACTTTAGTGGAAAACTCTAAAGCTCATGATTTACTCGAAGCCCTAAATCAATCCCAATTTCAAGAGTTCTATAAAGACGTGCTTCTATACATCGACAAATATGGATTTCGTTGCATGAATGAAATGAAACTGGAAGAAGTCGATCTCTACTCCGATCCTTCCTACTTTTTTGTTTGTTTGAAAAACTATCTTCGTTCCGGAACTCTTGATCTTGAAAAAATGGAAAAGCGAGAAAAGGAATTAAGAACTAACGCAGAGAAAAAAGTTTTCTCATATCTGAAGGGATTAAAACTCATTGTTTATAAATGGGTTTTAAAGCATGCACGAAAAGCCGTTAAGAATAGAGAAAACACTCGCTTTGCTCGAACTAGAATTTACGGCGTGGCTCGAAGCATGTTTCAAGCCATTGGAGAAGATTTAGCCGCCACTGGAATCATCGAATTTCCTCGCGACGTGTTCTTTCTCGAAATGGATGAAATTTTTGGTATTTATCGCGGCACACTCACCACTTATTCGCTAAAAGAAATCATCAATCTTCGAAAAAGCACCTACACAAAATTTGAGAACGAAGAACCTAAGACTCGCGTCTTAAGCCGTGGCCCTACTTATTGGGGTAATCCTTTGATTCAAACCGAAGAAGTCGAACTCGATGCCGTGAGCGACCCCAATGCCGATCTACAGGGGCTCCCCTGCTGTCCTGGTATCGTAGAAGGAATTGTAAAAGTTGTTAACTCTCCTCAAGACAACTTAGAACTCAACGGTGAAATTCTTGTCACACCGAGAACCGATCCGGGATGGGTTCCACTCTATCCAAGCGTGAGTGCCTTGCTCGTTGAAAGAGGCAGCCTTTTGTCACACTCAGCCATTGTTGCCAGAGAAATGGGCTTACCCGCTATTGTATCTATTAAAGGATTAGTGAAAACTCTTAAGACGGGAATGCGCGTTCGCATCGACGGAAAACAAGGAACCATATACATCCTTGATAAAGTTGGGAGCGAGAATATTTCCGCCGAGGTAGAAAGCAGTGCCAATACTTGAAGCCGACATCGCATTAACTGATTTTTTTCTTTTTGCGATCACCCTAATCTTAGGATTAAAGCTTCAAAAACGTAAAAATTTAAGGAAGCCTCGCGAACGCTGGGTTTTTCTTTTACTTTTTTACACGGTAAGTCTTTCAAGTTTAGCGGGAGGCATTGCACACGGGTTCTACAGCAACGCTCCCGAATCAACAATTTTTAGAATTCTCTGGCTTATTATTTTTGTGAATGTGGGATTCGCAACTTATTCGATGACCCATGTGGCCGCTAAAAGTTTAAACAACATGAAACTACTTTGGCTTTTAAGTGTATTTTTAATGCCGTTTTTTATTTACGCCTTATTAGGTGGAAATAATTTTCTTTACTGCGCACTCATCGCACTCTTTGGACAAATCATATTTCTATTCACTTCAATTTATGAATTTAGAAGAGGAAACCTAGCTTGGAAAGCTGCCCTGCTGGGCTGCCTAGCCACATGCCTTGGCATGATCGTTCAAGTGGTCCATATTGGTTTTGAAAATTTTGGCCCCAGCGCTATCTTTCATATGATTCAAGCTGCTGGCATGCTCTACTATTTTTCTTTCGCCAAACAATACCTCGGCCAATACTCAACTTAAGCCCGCCCAAAAGCATTCTATTGTGCGCTAAGAAACGGGCCTGGAAATATATTTATACCCATAAAATCAATCACTTGAGCATCTTGTGGTGGGCGGTGGGGCAAAGCCCCAAGCCACAGGGGTCGCCCAAGCCGTTCTAGTACTTGATTTTATAGGTACTAATAAATTTTAGTCTGAATATGCCAGGCCCGGTTCCTAGCGCACAATTAAAATAGCTTAGGGGCGGAGTCGATTTTAACGAGGGCTTCGTCGATATTAAGACCGATGAGTTGGCCATATTCCCGTAGGGATTCGTAGCGAGGTTTTCTAAATTCATCTCCTCGCGCAAGACCTTCTTCGCGACTCAACATTCCTTCACGAATCATATTTGAAATCATCACGTCATCTTCGGAAAAGCCGGCCATGCTTGTATAAATATAATTATAAAAAGCGGCCGTTCCATCGCCAATACGCCAAGTGGTCTTAGTATCCTTAGCCACTTCCCAATTGTAATCATTGATAAGAGTGTCAACGATAGTTTTCTCGTCCCAGGGAAGATAATGATAGAGCCAAAGAAAATCCTCTTTTTTAACAAAAGTGTGCCAGTAAGCCATGAGCGTATCTTTTAAAGATTCATTCCAATAACCAGGATTTTTTAAATATTGCTTAAAGTAATACCAAAGAAGTTGAAATTTATCGGATGGCGCTAAATTTGTAAGAGTCATGGCATGGTCTTTTTCAAGAAAACCACAGAAACCCGTCTTATAAGGAGTGTCTTCAATCATGTTTCCAGTGCAGAAAATAATAAGATCAATTCCAGTTTCTTTTCTTAACTCTCGCGCATAATGATAAAACTCTTTGTCTCCTGCCGTGAAAAGAGTGACCATCCCTAATTCAGGCTTATTGAGCCAGGCCTCTACGTTTTTTCGCACATAGCGGCGTTTTGTAGGAATATCTGCCGCACGAATAATATGTTCGACACCTAATTTTGAACAAAGCCTAGCTTGATTACGTCGGGCTAAATCCGTGACCAAACCCCAGTCAAAAGTAAAAGCGACGGGATTCATTCCCAATTCTTTTTTCATGTAATGAAGACCATAACAACTATCGCGTCCGCCACTAAAAGCTACGATACAATCTGGGCTTCCATTTTTTGATCGATAGGGCTCAACAAAGCGAGCCAATGCCTCTGGTCCTTTAACGGCAATTTGCTTGTGATGACGACAATAATTACAAATTCCAGACGAATCAAAATCAATGCAAGGATAAGTTTCTGGCAAAATACACTTCGTGCATCTTCTAAGTTGAGTCAGGTTTGACGAACGATCAAACCAACTAAAACTTTTTAAAGTTAAACTTTGAGTGGCTTTAGAATTTTCTGAAATTTTTGAATCTAAAGAGAACTCAAGCAATTCTCCCGTATCAAAGGAAGCCCTAATAGCAGTTCCAGCTTTAAGTTGATGAATTCCCACATCAGAAGACAAGCCCAAATTATGATTATGGTTTTTGAGAAAACTAGCCAGAATAAATCTTTCAGATGCAAAAAGAGTCACTTTCTCATTATGCACATAAAAAAGTGATCCCGTATTTGTGGCTAATAGTAACTCCGATGAACCTTCTAAAATACAAGCAATCGAAACAGAACCCTCAACCTCAGAAAATGCCTTTATAGTCGCTTCTTCTATATTTCGATTTTGCGAAAAATATCTTTCGATAATTTTCACAAAAACTTCAGTATCAATTTCAAATTCGCGATCTAATTCTGGATGCTTTTGCCAAAGCTGAGCCTCATTTGTAATAATTCCATTGTGAACAGCGGCCGCTCCCCGAACAATCACGGGTTGATTATTTTCATTTTTTGATTGAAAACCATTAGTCACCAATCGCGAATGACCTAAGGCAACCACGAAATTCTGCTGCCCCTTGGGCTGAAAATTCACATCGTCTATCAATTTGTTAAACTTTTCGAGTTTTATAAAATCGCTAGCAGTGATGGCTTGCTTTAGAGAATATACAGAATCAGATTTTTTTACGACCAATCCTGCGGCTTCACGGCCTCGAGTTTCTGAAAGAGAAAATAATTCTTTTAGAGAATTTTCAAGAATTTTTGAAGTGGCCGCATAAGATGAATCATTAATTAATATTCCGAAAATTCCGCACATTGCAGGGATTAAATCTATTTAAAACAATGAAGTCAACCCAAGGCTTAGAGGCTTTTATGAAGGGGTTCCTTTTTATGACTATTTTTATCGACTGCTACAAACTCCAAAAATAGCTGTATTCCAACTAATAAAAGAATAACGACTATAGTTCGTTTACCACCCTCGGTAGGGATCCCCGTTCTTAAACCTTCTTGATGATATGAAATTCCCAAATAGAGGCCCAATATCAAGAAGATTGAACCAAAAACCAAGGAGAGGGAGGCAAATCGAAAATCCTGAACAAAATACTGAATGGCCAATCGCTTTGGAAAACGAATAAAATGTTGTCCTAAAAAGTTAAAACCCTCTCTAACTACTTTCAAATTACTTTTCTCGTTTCCATAAATTGCGGGAAGAGCGACATCTTGAACCACACAATTGGAGAGGGCCAACCTAAAAAGCATATCGGTTTCAAAAAAGAAACCGCGAGATATTTTATGAGTTGGGAGTAATGAAAAAGCCTTAGCATGAACCGCAATAAAACCGTTAGTGGGGTCCATCAAATCCCAATATCCCGTCGTAAATTTTGTCATAATAGACAAAACGCTATTCCCTATAAGGCGCATAATAGGCATACGCGAAAAGGAACTCGGTGAGTAAAAGCGATTTCCTTTAGTAAAATCGGCCTTCCCCTCAACGATGGGGGATATAAGTTTTTCAATTTTAGTTGGATCCATCTGGCCATCGCCATCCAATTTCACCAATATATCGGCACCATCTTCTAGCGCCTCTGAAAAACCCCTTAAAACGGCCCCACCCACTCCTTGATTTTTGGGCAAATAAATCACAGAAACCCTAGGATCTTTATTATGGGCTTCCACAAATGAACCCGTCTTCTCTGGACAAGCATCATCGACAACATAAACCGCAGTCACCTCTATAGGTATCCTAGCTAAAACATCCTCAATGTGTCGCTTAACTTTAAAACAAGGAACAACTACAGCAATTTTCATAGGATTTCGTAATTAAAGATCTTTTAATCGCTCCATGAAGAGTTTTCTAGTCATGAAATTGATTTTACATGTGAGTCTTCAGCCGATAAAGTTTAGCCATTATCTATGAAGGCTAAACTCTTTCTATTTGCACTCAACGAATTCAATCGAGAGCTACTCGAAAATGCGGCTAATACATGGAATTTAAAGAATATAAAGAAAATACTAAAATTCAATTACAGCCAAAGCTTAACCCACGATACTTACGAAAGTGACTTTTTAGAACCCTGGGTTCAATGGGTCTCAGTTCAAAGCGGAGTCGAATCCAAACTTCACGGAATAAAACATTTGGGAGACATACCTGATCTTGAAGTTCCTCAATTATGGGAAAGGCTCACTGAAAACGGCGTTAAGTGCGGTATTTGGGGCGCCCTCAATGCTTCACTTAAAAAGTCCCAAGACGCTGAGTTTTTCGTGCCCGATCCATGGACCTTCACACAAAACGCACACCCTCGAAAGCTGCAAGGCTTTTTAGATTTCCCACGATACCTCGCTAAAAATTATTTAGATTTTAATATTTTTACAGCCCTCAAACATCTGAGTTCTTTTTCCATATCTTTAATTAAACAGCCCAAAGCTTTGTTGGATTGCTTTCGCCATGTCCCACTTTTGTTTAAGGGAATTCTAAAACACCCAAGAGAAATTTTTGTTTATTTTAGTTTTGCAGAAATCATTCTGGCCCGAGCGTTTTTTGAAGAACGAAAAAAGAAAAATATCGATTTTTCTATGTTCTTTGCCAACGGTATTGCTCACCTTCAGCATTACGATTGGTTAGACACCCCCCTAAAAAGCAATTTTAGACTTCAATACGGATTTGAATGCATCGATAGAATTCTTGAACTTGCTTTTCAATATCAAGAAGAGCGTGAAGACCTCATTGTGATGAATGCGCTTTCTCAATGCAACACCAATCATGAAGCCACTTGGAATTCCTATAAAATCCAAAATCCTCAAGATCTTTTTTCATTAATAGGAATTAAATACCAATCTATTGAGCCTCTCATGTCCTACGACGGTCATATACTTTTCTCCAATCTCACAGATGCAAATTTGGCTCTGAGAGCTTTTGAAGAAGTTAAAATAAATGGGGAAAATATTTTTCTTGTCGAAAAAAATCCCAAAGACCCACTGAAAATTTTCTATAGAAGCCAGTTTTACGCTCCCTTAAAAGAAAATGCAGATTTTTTTATAGGAAATAAAGCGTTTAAATTTTTTGATTATTTCAAATGTTTAACAACAAGAACTGGCAAACACATTCCTACTGCCGATGTTTTCACAACTCTTAATTCTCTCCCAAAGAGAATCATGAATCACGAAATTTATTCTATTGTTTGTAATTTTTTTGGGGTAGAGCCTTTAAAAATGATTGCATCAAAAGATACATCAAAGGAAGAAGTTGCCACAAGGCACGATTGGCTCCAGTAAGCACAACTTCACGATAGGTACCATCGGGGAAACCTAGAAAAGCTGTTGGAATTAAAACAATCAAAATAAAATACGGAATAGTCGCAATTAAATAATGTTTTTGATTTTTGACTTTCCATAATAAATATAAAAAATACACAACTAAAGTGCCCCAAAAAGCTGGTCTGAAATAGACATCTAAAAAATATCTTGAAATTTGAGGAATTCGATGGATCCAAGTTAAGGGATCCACAATTCTTTCCAATAAAGACGTTTGGTTTTCAGAAATTGGAAAACTTGAAGCCCATTGCCAATAACTCAAAGCACCCACCAATAAAGAGCTAAAGGCTATGAGGATAATAGAGATATTTTTTGAAAGAACTTTCTTGTTAAGCCACACCCAAGTGCACAAGAAAAACAGAATTTGAACATAGGCTTCTGCCTTTAACCAACACGAAGCTAAAATTAAAGGAGCAATAATCCAACGACCCAACCTCGGATGCTCTAAGGTCCACCAAAGAAAAAGGATTGATCCAAGCACCCACAAATCTGCATAAATATAAAAAAGAAATCTGGCACTTATTGGAGCCAAAGCAAAACAAAGCCATAAATACTTATCATTTTTAGGCCTTAATTTATAAAACAACAGAGCACAAGATAGCATCATCAGCACTTGAAAAACTTGAAGTATCAATGGATGAGATGAATTAAATAACCACAAGATAAATGCGAAAACTTGAGAGACGAGCCAAGGATAACGTAAATAATCTTTATTTTCTAAAATATGAAAAGAATCCCAATCTGTTAAAGAATGTAGCAATCCTTTAGTTTTTGAGTTTTCAAAAATAATAAGAGCGCGTGCATACCAAACCTGATAACTATCCCAACCTATGTCTGGAATCTTCAAAGGCTTGTTCCACACTCGGCAAGATTCTGGTGGAAGCCACGCAGCGTCTGGATTTAAATTAGTCATCAATGGAGTGTTTTGTTCATAAAAACATTTTAAAAGTTTACGCTCAGGATTAACGGGGTAACTTAATACAATGGATTTTTCTCGAGTAAACAAACAATCGTTTGTATGCAACGACCAATTTTTACTGATTTGGCAGGCAGTAAAATTCCAATTTTTTAGAGAAATAAATTCTGTTTTAAAAAAGAGAGTGTATGCAAAAACAATGGCACTGATTAGAGCCATATAAAAATGAAGTTTTTGCCTTTGATGCAACATCTATAATCATTTTCATCCTAGCTTAAAGCGCAAAAACGATCTACTTCGATAGGACTAAGTTTTTATAATTTAAGATTTAGGGGGAAAAAATAATGTTCCAAAAGATTGCCTTATTCGCGTTAATAAAAGAGCATAAATCTCTTCTCTTTCAGTGGCTTCAATTTTACGAGCTCGAAGGGCCACCCAAAAAGCCATCCCAAAACTTACAGAAATATTCATTAAGCCAATCCCCACAATTCCCAAGACGGCCCACCAAAGCTCAGGACTTTTAACAACATCAATCCCCTGCGAACAAGCTGCCAATGTCACAACTCCAGTTGAAAGTGTAACGTGACGGACATCTAGGGGTATCCCTAGAAAAGCTAAAAACTTGGGAGAAAGCCCAAGTAGAAAACCCAAAATGATGGACCCAGAAATTCCAGCCAAATTCGATCTATATCTCTGAGCCAACTTTTCAGCCCTCAATGACCCCAACAACCATCGAAGCCTTCTATTATGTGCAATGGCTTTATCAATTTCTCGAAAAGCCGACCAATTATCAATCCAGCCCGCAGCTACAGAAGAAAGCCACAATAAAATCCCCGTAAATGCTCCATAAAACAATAATGGGGGCAACTTAAGTGAGTGGGTCGCCAGCAATTCTGTCCCTAACGAAGAACTCACAAAACTAGACCCTTTTAACGAATAAAAAATAAAATTAAGACCTATGCAAACAGGAATCACCATCGTGATATTACCCAATACTGCGCCAATCTGAGATCGAAACAGGCATATGATTTCATCGACCAGTGCTTCAAGATTTTTTCGCTCTTTAAGCATCGACATTTTTGCAGCCAAGGCATTAGCCGTCATTGCAGGTTGTTTTGTGGCCAAAGTGAAACCAAGGAAATGAATCAATACAAAACTACCTGCGTAATTCAAAGAAACAATAAAGCCCTTAATAAAATAGGCCAAAGAAAGATGTTCTAAAACAACTTTAAAAAAGGCTGTGAAGGCCGTTACAAAACCTCCCCCAAGCGCTTTTTCAAACATATTTAAATATTCTTTTCTAGAATGCGTAATATAATGATCGCCCGTCTCAGCACTTCTTTCAGCAATTTTTTGAGAAAGTAAGCTTAAATTTTCAGAAAACAAAGCTCCTAAACTTTTTCTTTGAGCGGCCTCGATAATTAAGGATCTAAAAAAATCAAAAACTTTTCGAACGGAATGGTCTTTTCCCTCTAACAATTCCAGCATCGTCTCTAAGCGCTTAAGCATCGATGAAATTCGATCTAATTGATAAACGATGGCAACACTCACACCAAACTCTTCTAAGTACAAGTGAACTTCAGTGAGTTGATTCAAGCACTCTAAAAGTGTTTTTCGAAAATTATTTGCAGCTTCCGATATTTTAGCGGCTTCACCCGACTCTAAAGTTTGAACAAAAAAATTAGCATCTCCACTCACCTTAAAGAATGGACGTTCACGGATACGCGCAATCTTTGTTCTTCTTCGTATTCTAGGGTCTAAGCCCAAAGCCCTCACCTGCCCTGCTAAAAACAAAAAAGCATCTTCGAGATCTCTTTTAAAAAAATTCACATCGTGCGAGGCCAAACCATATTTTAACAAGGCCCCTAAATCTTCTAAGGTGCTGTCATCTAAAAGCGAGAGCCAATTAGCATCTTCTTGGGAAGGAAATAACATTATGAATATTTCACCCAAGTCCGTGTCATGGGGTGGGCGCGGAAGAGTTCTCAACAAAAATCTTTCAGTGGCTTCAGACATAAATCCAGGTTCTTCTGGCAATCCCGAAGTGCAAAACAAATCTAAAGCCGAGGATTCAGAAATAATCGAACGTAACGTATGCGCTACTTTAAGCTTCCATTCAGGATTTCTCTCTAAACTTAAAAGAAAATATCTCACACGAGCCGCTTTTAATTGACTGCTTTTAGTCTTTTCAGAATTTTGCATTGATATACGGCCAGGACTTCTGGCCCATTGAATGAGCTCAACTAACCAAACAACCCTATCCCTTAAGGATATGTCTGGGCTAGCACTCGAGAGCAAGACATCGAGCTCCATTCTTGCTCGCCCAGCATTTTTCCAAAGTGATAAGAAATTCTTCATAGTCTTAGTAAAATTATTGTATATGAATTATTGAGAGGCTTCTATACACGAAAAAGACACTTATTGAAGCCAGATATTTTTATAGCATTCCGTTTTTCGATCTTGCCAATAAGATCCTGGTCCAAAGGGCAAAAGCATCACACCTAATTGACGAGATTGAGCTGTAATAAATGTTCTTTGTCGTGAATCAACAATAAGGCCAATGTGGTTATAATTTTGCTGAGAACTTCTATGAAAAAATACAATATCTCCCGACTTTGCCCAATCGCATGAAATTTCCGCGTTCTTCGAACGCAAAAGATCTCTGTAATAGACAGATTGATACTGATAAGACTTTCCACTGAAACGAGCTATTTCATTTAGATTGTAAGGATAAGGAAAAGTTTTAACACCGACTGTTTGACGAATTACAAAATGAACAAAACCAGAACAATCAAAGGAATTGGGGCCATTGGAATTCCAAACATAAGGACTTCCCCTAAGAGATAAGGCTAAATCCAACGCCGAAGATCTCGAAGAAGCCTCGACCTGAAAAAATCCAGAAAAAAACAATAGAATACCTAAAAACTGCACCCAAACTCTACCCATGGATAGGCAAATTAACTTTAGGAAATTTTTTCGGCAATTCGGCAAAACAAAATACTTGGGACCCTAATACACCAAGTCAATTTGCATTTAAGACATAGTCCATTAGGATACTTTTTGGAGGGGAAATGAAAAAAATTTTCTTATTAGTCTTAATTAGTACTTTAAGTTCTTGTGAATACACGACTCAACTTTGCGATTTGGAGCATCGAGTTGATGTTGCGGGTCTTGAACGACCCCTAACGCTTGTAGCTCCAAATGATAAATTTCAAGTTGAGAGACAAAGCACTCAACTTAAACGAATCGGAAAAGGGGCCTACGAGGGAAGTGCCTTCACTTGCTCTTACAATGGTAAAATTCTATTAGAAGCGAAAAATGATTATGGAAATTGGTCGGCTCAAATTATTAATGAAACTCCAAAAACTTTTAACTTAACCATAACAGCTTTTGATAAGAGACAACTCGACAGCTATCAAATTCCTTACAGAATAGAACGTCGCAAAAGCAATGGACTGTTTCCTTTGATATTGTCGGCAAACAATATCGAAAGCAACGAAGAAACGACGACCGAACAACTCGTGGTAGACAACTCTCACACTTCGGCCGATCTCATTGTTGAACTCCTTCAAAACACTTCATTCAGTTTGAATCTTTATAAATAGATTTGAGAATGAACAGCCTTAATTTTTATGAAAACTTAAATCCCCTCAAAGAACTGAATGAAGCTCTTGAGGGGAAAGGCTTTAGTGAAGCCCCAATCGACTGGCATGTGGTTTTATGCGACGTAAAAGGCTCGACTCTAGCCATAGAAAAAGGCCAATATAAAAACGTTAATTTTGCTGGCGCGTCTGCCATTACGGCCATTCTGAATAAAATTGATCATCAAAAAATACCATACGTTTTTGGGGGAGATGGGGCCACTATTCTTGTTCCTTCAGAAAATTTAGAGTCTATAATTTCAGCCCTCATCTCAACTCAAAAATTTGTTCAAGACACTTTTGACCTCAAATTGAGAGTCACAATTTTTCCATACAAAAACTTAGTAGAATCGGGAAAGCGAATAAATGTTGCAAAGCTTCGAAAAGGAGAAAACTGCTATCAAGCACTTCTCATGGGAGAAGGACTTTTAGAAGTTGAAAAAACAGCCAAGTCTCATTCTGAACTTTTTCTGAATTTGAGTTCCATAAAATGCGACTTAGAAATGGCTCAAGACAATCCTGCGCCTCTTGAGGGTCTCAGCTGCCGATGGCAACCCTTATTCACACAACGAGGTCAAATATTAAGTATCATTGCTCTCAGTCAAAATTCAAATGATACTCAAAATACTTTAGCGTCCTTATTTGAAACAATACGTAAAATCGTTCCCAACCTCTCCACACGCTCACCCGTCGACCAAGAAAGCCTCAAATACACCCTCATTCCTCAGGGCTGGAAATTAGAATGGAAACGCGACGCTTTTCATTTTCCAAAATGGCTTTTCCTAATATCAATCTTTTTTAAAGTTGGATTTTTAAAAATTGTTTTTGCCTTAAGACCCAATATGCTTTTAGGGTTTCCTGTAGAAAAATACTTCCAAGAAATGCTCAAGCAAAATGATTTTATCAAACTCGAAGAAAGCTTAAAAATGATCATCGATTGCAGCGCCGATGAATCTGAAAAAATTGAGCAGCTACTAAACCAACTCTATTCCGAAGGAAAAATATTCTACGGACTTCACAGAGCTAATAGCGCCACCATGACTTGCTTAGTTTTTAAAGCTGAAAACGGAGAACACATCCACTTCTTAGATGGAAGCAATGGCGGCTATACGAGTGCAGCCAAAAAACTCAAAGAACAAATAAAAATGAATTTACCAAAAAGTCATAAAGAAAGTTAAGCTATTTTCTTTTTGTGACTCTCACTGCAACGAGATCGAGCAAACTGACACATTCTACACTGAAGTTCTTATCGGGATAATAAAAACTTAGAAATCTTCTAAACTCATAATCTTTCTGCCATCCTTTGAGAATTAGAGAATCTGCTTTCATGACTTTTTTTAAACCAGACATTCCATGGAGTCCTTCAGCAACGTCCTTAATTTCATTTAAAGTAAATTGTTTTGTGATCAACATAGACACGGCTAATTTTGATTTTTCCGGCTCATCAATAACCTTAAGTAAATTATTGAGAGACTCATAATCTACAGGCTTTGAACTGCCATAACCTTCACCATACTTTTCAAGAGATTGACGATAACGTTGCTCATAAAAGGCTCTAAGCACATTAAATCGATCGTAAGAATTCACTAAATCTAGCGTGCCCTCTGGAATATAGAGATCGGATTGAGACATCCATTTCCGAACTAAAAAGGCAGGATTCAGTTTATCTTTGTCATAGTTTTGAAAATTAAAATCTAAAAGTTTTTTATGTTCTTTCGTATAAAAGGGTTTAAAAAATGTACTCTTCTCACTCGCTTTGTCTAATAGAGAACTATATCTAATTTGGAGCCCCACTAAGACCAGCAGGCTTTTACCAAAATTAGAGCGAGGAATAGATTGCTGTGAAAACTCATGAATGAGATCGGCAAAATACCCCATCTGATGCTTAAATCTTTTTTCGAAATCTTCTTTTGCAGAAGAACTTTTGGGTGGATGCAATTTAAATTCTTCTAAATCGATTAGTGTTTTTGCCATCACCATACGAAGATCGAGCATTTTAGCCTCTAAAATGTTTTCACGAACATTTAAAGGCGCGCGATCATCGGGGTCATCTGCTCGAAGCTGAGCCAGGCTGAGAACAAAGAAAACTTGGATTAAAAACCTCACCTTATCTACTATTGTAACTTAAAGATTTTTTTAAAACCTGAGTATTTTAGTCACTAAAAAGCATCAAGATTTCAATCGCTTAGAACTTAGCGCCTAATAATTTTTAAGGCCAAGCAGCTTCACTAATAGCCCATAAGATTCTATAAAGGATGCTTATGCAAAGCTCATATTCGATTGCCACCCTACTTAAAGGCCAAGTTTCAGTACCCGCCCCAATTGAAGTGCGTGGATGGCTCAGAACTCGACGAGACTCTAAAGGTGGATTTTCATTTCTTGAAGTCAATGATGGTTCTTGTTTTGGAAGTATACAAGTGGTGGCACCCGGTGAACTTTCAAATTACCAAAGTGAAATTTTAAAATTATCCACGGGTTGTTCACTTCTTATCAAAGGAAAACTTGTGGCCTCTCAAGGTAAGGGACAAAGTGTAGAAGTCCAAGCCGAATCTGTGGAAGTGATCGGATGGGTGGACGAGCCCGAATCTTATCCTGTTTCCAAAAAGGGTCATACTTACGAATTTCTTCGCACAGTCGCACATTTGCGACCACGCACTAACACTTTTGGAGCGGTGGCTAGAATTCGAAATTGTTTGGCTCAAGCGATTCATAGATTTTTCCATCAAGAAGGATTTTTCTGGGTTCACACACCCATCATCACCGCAAGCGACTGCGAAGGTGCGGGAGAAATGTTTAGAGTGAGTACTCTCGACCAAATGAATTTGCCTAAAACTGCCAACGGAAAAATAGACTACACAAAAGATTTTTTTGGAAAAGAATCATTTTTAACAGTTTCTGGACAATTAAACGTTGAAAGTTATTGCTGCGCTCTTAGCAAAGTCTACACTTTTGGCCCCACTTTTAGAGCTGAGAATTCCAACACCACACGGCACCTTGCTGAATTCTGGATGATTGAACCAGAAATTGCATTTGCCACACTTAAAGAAGATGCGGATTTAGCAGAAAAGCTTTTGAAATTTATTTTTAAAGCCGTACTCGAAGAGCGCGGAGATGACATGTCGTTCTTTGCAGAAAGAGTCGACAAAACATGTATTGCGCGCCTTGAAGCCTTCATCAAAGAACCTTTTACAAGAATGGATTACACAGAGGCCATTAAGGCTTTAGAAAAATCAGGAAAAACTTTTGAATTTCCAGTCCAATGGGGTATTGATCTACAAACTGAACATGAAAGATGGCTCTGCGAAGAACATGTGGGCCGCCCTGTAGTGGTGATGAATTATCCTAAAGAGATCAAAGCCTTTTACATGCGGCTCAACGACGACAACAAAACTGTAGCGGCCATGGACGTTTTAGCTCCTGGTATTGGAGAAATTATCGGCGGCTCTCAAAGAGAAGATCGTTTAGATGTGCTCGATGCTCGTCTTGAAGAACACAAACTCAATAAATCGGATTATTGGTGGTATAGGGATTTGCGTCGATACGGGAGCGTCCCTCACGCTGGGTTTGGATTAGGATTTGAGAGAACAGTTGTTTACGTGACCGGACTTGGCAACGTGCGCGACGTCATCCCATTCCCCCGCGCCCCCGGCCAAGCCGACTTCTAAAAGGCGCCTAGCGACTTTTTACCATCGCCCCCCACCCTTTTACATCTTTTCTCTTCAGGGGGCTTGAACAATGTCCTTCTTACGCCTTTCCTGGTTTGTTCTAATAATATTTCAGGCAATTTAAAATTTACAAATTCTAATAACTCAAACGGATCAGAGGGATGTACTTCCGAAAATAATTCTTGAGGATAAATTGGACATCCCAGAGCTTCATTACCCACTAATCCACTCAATGTTGAATACTTATAATTAGAAACTGAATCACAAATTTCTGCTCTTAAGGGATTTTGATATATATATCTAAAAACATTTGAATAATGATTAGCTTCTCTAATCAATGACCATTTATAACGAGTGGCAAACCTAAATCGCTGAGTATACGTTAAATTTGAAATTTCCCGTGAAATGTTAGATTGAAAAAAACAGATTGCTTCATCCAAATTTTTTTCAGGAGTTGTACATAATAAATGGTAATGATTACTCATTAAGACAAAGGCATTTATTTTAACTCCAAAACACCAAGTCATTATCCGACATTGGTTCACAAAAATACCCCAAACTTGGTCCATATTAAGCCCATAAAAACTTCTATCAAGAGTCCGATTATAAACGTGATAAGGAAAAGTCTGTTCTGGTATAAATTTTCTTCTAGCCATAATGAATGCCTTATGCAGAATTCATACCAATCCATTTTAGATTATATTTAACTTGAGGGTAAAAAGGTGGGGGGCGATGGTAAAAAGTCGCTAGGCGCCTTCTACCACGGTTTGCCGCGGGAGCCGTCGGAGTTGTCGCCTTGTTTTTTGCGGTCGGAGGCGCGATCTTCTGCATCTGAACGAGCTTTTCGTTTTTGAATTTCTTTTTCTTCAGTTGAAACACTTTGTAAAATTTGTTTGGCTTGATCCTCGTTTACATCAGTTCCACTATATTGAGCCTTTTGTCCGGATCCTTTTTGATAATCTTTTTTATCTTCAGAGCCGCCTTGTCCACCTTGTTTTGATTTGTCGCTGCCGCCACCGCCGCCTCCTCCGCCACCACCACCGCCTCCGCTAGAGCTAGAATTCTGCTCTTCCTTCTTCAAAAGGCGAACGATGTTGTTACGAGTGCGTGCATCGAGTTCTTTATTTTCACTTAAAGATAAACTTTTATAATAAT
Source organism: Pseudomonadota bacterium (assembly GCA_018001635.1). Lineage (GTDB taxonomy): Bacteria > Bdellovibrionota > UBA2428 > UBA2428 > UBA2428 > JAGNHS01. The sequence continues at coordinate 17,827 of JAGNHS010000048.1, forward strand.
GCTCAAGAGCTCCTGGATTTTGCTCAGCCAATTCCAAAGATTGGGCCCATTGATGTTCTATAATTTTTTTCTCTTCATTAGAAATTTTTAGTTTGAGTAAATTTTCATAAGTTTTCACAATGGGTGCCACTTCTTCAGGTTTGATTTGTTGGCCCTGTCGTTTTCGATTTTCCAAAGAATGAAGTTTATTCGTAGCCCAATTGAACAAAAGAACCGGATCACGTCCTGTTGAAAGGGCTTCTCCAAAATACTCTTCAGCTTGATTAAAATTCTTTTTTTCAAAAGCCCCCAAAGCTCGATTATTATTCCAAACACTTCGAGGATCATTGGCCAACAAAGTCTTTGACATCAACAAAACTATAAAAAATGGAAAGTATTTCCAGCCAATTCTTAATTCAGGCAATAAAAAATCAATTAATAGAAGAATAAATGCCGGTAATAGAAAATACATAAATCGATGCACGCGACTCATCGTTGAACCCATTTCACGCATGTCTCTTTTATAATTTTTTAAAGAGGCCTCTAGTCGCTTCCAAGCTCCAAATCCTTCCGAACTATAATAAACTTGACCACCCGTTTTCTGCGCAATTTCTTTAAGTGCTTTATCTTTTAAGGTTGAAAGCACGGGCTGATTTGTTTCAGGATCTTTCACATATCCCTCTAAAGTTGTATCTTCTTTGCGAATGGGAATGGGGCCACCTTTAATAGTTCCCATCGCAATTGAATAAACGGGAATTTTTAATTTAAGCACACGTGCTAGCGCATTTTTATAGTCTTCAACGTTATCTTCGCCATCGCTCACCAGCACTATGACCTTTGAGCTTTCACCTGCTAAGTCTTCTTGAGAATCTTTCTCTCTTAGCTCTAAGGCATCAATACAGGCATCCACACCAGAGGCTAAATTCGTAGATTGGTCCGATATGAAATCAGAATTCATAGGCTCCATGAAATCGAGCAACGAAGCATAGTCGATACTCAAGGGAGCCGCCACATATCCAGAACCTGCAAAACCAGTCAAAGCCACACGATCACCACTTAAGTTTTTTAAAAATAATGAAATTTGATTTTTAGCCTGTTTTAAGCGATTGGGCGTGCTGTCTTCTGTATTCATCGATCTAGACAAATCAATGGCAATGCAAAGATCCAAACCTTCTGATCGCATTGATTGCGCATTTTGCCCCCACTGCGGTCCCAAGGCGCTAATAACAAGCAAGGCGTATCCTAAAATTCCTAAAACATATTTTAGTGGACGATTCTTCGGCGCTTTAAAGGATTGATTGCCTGCTATTAATTGAAGTTTCTTAAGCAATTGTTGTCGTTTTAAATTAGCCCAAATTACTAAAACTAGAACACACAAAAAAACTCCAACCCAAAAAAGATTTTCTGGAAAAGCAAAGTTTACACCAAACACACTCATGGAATTTTCCTCCAGCGCGTGTGAAGTGCTACAAATTCAAGAGTCATTAAAAGAAGCGCCATCAAAATCCATGGCCACGCTTTTTCGTGTACCAAAGTAAAACTTTGAGTTTCAATTTTGGTTTTTTCCAATCGATCAATAGTGGCAAAAATTTCACCCAGCATTTTTTGCTCTGTCGCTGAGAAAAATTGGCCGTTTGCCGTTTTAGCAATATTTTGGAGAAGCTCATCATTCGCAGCGTCTGTTAAATATTGAAGTTCTTCAAACTCTCGACCAAGAGCATCTTTGCGAACGACAGGAAACGCCACACGTCCCTTTTTACCAATACCAATAGCATACACTTTTATTCCATAACCCGCGGCTAAAGTGGCCGCAGTCATAGGATCAACGCTTCCCATATTATTATCACCGTCTGTAACTAAGACTATAATTCGTGACCGAGCCGTTGATGTTCTTAAATGACTAACAGCTACTGCTAAAGATTGACCAATCGCTGTACCGTCCTGAAGTTGATTATTGCTACTTCGTCTTATGGCATCTTTAAGTATGTCATGATCAAGAGTCATAGGCACTGCCATATAAGCTTCACCACTAAAAAGTACTAAACCTATTCGATCATCGGCACGACGATCAATAAAACTACTGATGGTATTTATCGCCACGGTCCTTCGATTGGGTTTAAAGTCTAAAGCATCCATCGATTTTGAAAGGTCAAAGCAAATGACCATATCAATGGCATCCACAGTTCTTTTAACTTTTTCAGCATGTTCTTGTGGCCGAGCTAGGGCGACAATAATAAATGAAAGCGCCAAAGTGCGCAGAATTAAATGAACCTTAAATGGTGTCGGTTTTGAAAAGCGAGGACGCTGTTTCATCCATGAATCCGTAGGATAAAAAATTCGACTTCTTAATCTAACCCCAATTCGTTGAGTAAAAATAAAAACTAAAATTAAAGGAATAAAAAGTAAAAAGGCCTCAGGATGGGCGAAGTTCATTCACCCTCCTTTTCTGTAAAAGCAGAAAAAGCTCACTATAGTCTTTTAAAAAGCTTTCTCTTTCTTCTTTTGTAGGAAAATATCCTGCAAAACGAATTTGCTCAGCACGCACAAAAAGCGCTTCTAGCTGAGCCATTCTTTGAGGATCTAATTCCTTAACTGAGTTGAGAGTTCGCACATAAGACACTAATTCTTTGCTTGTAAAATACTCAGTATTTAATTTTAAAGTGTCTTCTAAATAACTTCTGAATAAATTTATAGCCTCTTCATAACTAGCTCTTAACTTAGGCTGCTGTGTTTCCGTTAAAAAAAGCTCAATAGCTGCATTTCCCATTCTCATTCTAATTTTTTCTTCTATAGTGGCTTCACGTTTTTTAACTTTTTGTTTTTTAACATGAGCGCCTTTTCGATAAAAAATATAAGCAGCCCCAGATGCAAAAAGAACAAGAATTCCTACGACTAACCAAAAAATCCAGCCAGGATAGGCAATTTCAAAAGGGTTTAGAGGATCAAACTTTTTAATTTTATCGGCATCTTTCGGTAATTCAATTTTAACGGAAATCTGTTGCTGTGAATTTGCGCAAGGATAATCAAGAGTTAATTCTCCAGCTTTTAAAAATCCAACTTGCATAGTTTTGTCATGTATAGACACAACTACGGCTAATGCTTTTTCAAGATTGGGCAATCTCTGCCCAACATGCATCCCTGGAGCCAATCCATCAGGACACTTTAAATCAATAAGCTTCCCTGGAGGAATATTTTCCACTAGCGTCGCTTCCTTCTTTCAAAAAACATTCTTAGGGTTCGCCCGTAATCTTCGTCAGCCGTCAAAGTCATCAATTCAGCGCCGGCTTTGCGAAAAACATCTTGAGCCATTAATCGACGAGTCTCGTAATGCTGAAATAAATACTTTCTTAAGGTATCAGAGCTTCCATCCAATGTAGCAGGTCGTGAGCGCTCCGAACTTTCGATTTCAATAAACCCCCACGGAGGAACCTGCCATTCGCGAGGATCTTCAACAACAAAACAAGCAAATTCATGCAATAGAGAAGTTCTCCTTAATACTTTTTCATCGGGGAGCACTTCTAAATCTGTGAGCAAAAAAACCAAAGATTGTTTTTTTAAAACTTGATCGAGCTGACGAAGTGCCATGCTAGGATCGGTGCCATGCCCCTTGGGTTCAAAGGCCACAATGTCGCGAATAATTCTTAGAAGTTGAGTTCGACCTTTAGCAGGAGGCACCACTCTTTCAACTTGATCAGAAAACATAAGCAACCCAAATTTATCCTGAGCATTCATAGCAGAGACGGCTAAAGTCGCAGCAATTTCCGCAAGTCTTCGCGCTTTGGAAGCTCCCCATGGGCCCTTCCGCAATGAAGCGCTCACGTCGACCACTAAAAATAAAGTTCGCTCTCTTTCTTCTTCAAAAAGTTTTATAACTGGGTCCTGCGAACGTGCACTTACAGTCCATGAAATATGTCGCACATCATCGCCATACACATATTGCCTAAATTCACGAAATTGCATTCCCGTTCCTCGAAATGCCGACAAATAAAGACCCGCCATTCCGCCTTGGACAATTCTCCGCGCGCTCACCTCAATATCTTTTACAAGTTTGAGAAGCTCGCTTTGAGTCACGGGGCAGCTACCGTACTAAGAACCTTTCGAATGACCGTTTGTGTATTCACGTCTTCGGCTTCAGCTTCAAACGACAAAATAATTCTATGTCGTAGAACATCCGCCGCAATGCTTTTCACATCATCTGGCGTTACGAAACCTCGGCCTTCAAGAAAAGCTTTGGCTTTAGAGGCGCGTGCCAACGAAATCGTAGCGCGGGGTGATGCTCCAATTGAAACAAAACGTTTGAGATCTTCGAGACCTTTTTTGCCTTCTGGCTCACGAGTCGCGAAAACTATGTCTAAAATATAATCCTTAACTTTTTTATCCATATAAATGGCTGAGCAAAGACTTCGTGCTTTTAAAATCTGTTGCGCGTGAGCCACGGCTTTCGTTGTAGGATTTTCATTCGAGGATTGAGTTTCTAATACTCTCATCTCTTCAGCGCGATTAGGATAGTTCACCTGAACCTTAAACATGAAACGATCCATTTGCGCTTCTGGCAATGGATAAGTTCCCTCTTGTTCGATGGGGTTTTGGGTAGCCAAAACAAGGAAGGGTTCTTCGAGTCGATAAGTTTGATCGCCAATTGTAACTTGCTTTTCTCCCATACACTCAAGAAGTGCCGCTTGGACCTTAGCAGGAGCTCGGTTGATTTCGTCGGCAAGTAATATATTTGTAAAAACGGGACCACGTCGCGCACTGAAGTCGCCGCTTTTTTGATTAAAAATCATTGTTCCCGTTAAATCACTGGGAAGTAAGTCTGGAGTGAATTGCACTCGACTAAAATTCACATCGAGCACTCGTGCCACACTCTTAACTGTTAGAGTTTTAGCTAAGCCCGGCAAGCCTTCAAGCAAAACGTGACCGCCCGTAAGCAAGCCCATGAGTATACGCTCAACCATAACGCGTTGACCCACGACAATTTTGGCCACTTCCTCTTGGGCCTCCTTAAGAAAGGCGCCTTCTTGTTTAATCAATTCAGTTAGACGAGCAACTTCTGGATTCATCTGTTAAATTCTAAGAGATAGATGAAGAAGTTTAAAGGCACAGAGCTTTCTTTCTTCTTTTGTTTTTTAAGAAGCATCGGTTTTCACATGCTCTTTGCAACATTTTGGGGAATATGGGGATTCTTAGCGCTTGATAGAAGCCTTTCTATCGCTCTTTTTCTTTGGGCGCTCATTGTTGGACCCTTCATTTTTCTCACATTGCTTTGTTTTAAAAGACCTTATACCGGCCAAGGCTTAAAAAAGATCACTTATGATAAATACCCAATACTGACTCGTGAATTTTTTAAAAATCTGATTAAAGTCCCTGGGCCCTACCCCATTGTATACACTTACCCCTCAAGCGAAATCGCATACGCTTGGCTAGAACATCCTATAAAACAAAAACAAATTCTCATTATAAGTAGCGCACTTTTAAATTCCGACAAAAATACTTTTATTTTTTATTGGAACAACATTTGGAATGAAATTGCTCAAAAGCCGCGTGAATTTAGATGGCTCAGAAGCTTAGAGTGGAGCCTTTGGATGTCTAACGGTCTTCCTCTAGCTCTCTGCGTGAGCATTTTAGAAAAAACCATGCAAATTTTAAAATTAGACGGAGTTCCTAGTCCT
>JAGNHS010000049.1 GCA_018001635.1 Pseudomonadota bacterium
CAAAAATATTTTTTCCTAGATACCCTTTTTGATAAGCCTCTTCTATAGCGGCTTCCAAGCGTCGACGAGCAAGCCTCAACTCATATCTTATATAAATATAACCCGTCTGAGAACGAACAGACATTGCAGCACAAATCATTCCCTCAATGAGCCGATGAGGAAGGTGTTCCATGATTTGTCTGTCTTTAAAAGTTCCCGGCTCACCTTCGTCTGCATTACACACCAAATAAACGGGCTTCGGAGAACTTTTTGAAATAAAACTCCACTTAACTCCCGCCGGAAAACCCGCACCACCCAAGCCCCGAAGGCCGGCATCTTTAACTAAATTTATTATGTTATCAGGTTCATCGTTTACAGCTTTTTTTGCGGCGACATAGCCGCCAAGTTCTTTTTCAAAAACATCCAAGGTCCAAGATTTGTCTTTTTCAATTCCAGAAATGACAACTCTGTTTTCTAAAGGATGAGGGGCCAGTACCTTTTGACTCACGCGATACCTCCGTCCTTCATTCTTTCGGCATAATCCTCATGAGCAGCTTTTCCACTCGACAAGGCCTCTATAATTTTTTCAATTTTTTCAGGATCAAGATTTTCGTGATAGTCCCAATTGTTAACCTGCATTACTGGAGCTGTTGAACAAGAAGCCAAACACTCGACCCTCTCAACACTAAACTTTCCATCAGGAGTTGTTTCGCCTTCTTTAATTCCAAGTTTGCTTTTTATCTTTTCCAAAACGGCCGGACTTCCGCGCATGTGGCAAGTGATGTTATGACAAACCTGAAGATTAAACTTTCCGCAGGGTTTAAATTTAAAAAGAGAATAAAAAGAGGCCACCTCTTTTACTCGAGCAGGGCTGAGATCCATTCTTGAAGCTACATATTCTATTGCATCAACAGAAAGATAAGAAACTTCTGTTTGTACTAAATGAAGCAAAGGAATGAGTACGGCGTTTTTTTGAGGATAGCGAGTTAACAGCCATTGAAATTTTTTTTCAACTTCAGGTGAAAACGTATAACTCACTCCGTAACCCCTTCCTTAACAAAATTGTTTGAAAAAGGACTAAAAACTTCTTCAGAGGAATTTTGATGTGGAAAATTTTGTCTATAATCCACAACAAAATCCTTGCGGAGTGGATGCCCTTGAAAAGATGTGGGCATTAAAATTCTTCTCAAATCCGGATGTCCTTCAAATGAAATTCCGTACATGTCGAAAACTTCTCTTTCAAGCCAGTTTGCACCTGCCCACAAATCTACAATCGAAGTGATTGATGGAGCCGCATCATCCTTAAGTGGAACCAATACTCTACAGCGTTGCCCCAAGCTCATCGCAATCAACTCATAAACCATAAAAAATCTTGGGCGAGAGGGATGATCATCATAGGCCGTTAAGTCGGCCAAATGATCAAAAGAGTTAGAGGCGCCTCTAAGGGCAACCAGCAACGACCTAAAATTATCTGGGGAACATTTGATTTCCCAATCATTAGTAGAACTTTTGCTAACACTTAAAAGCTTGGTGCCCCACTCTAATTCAATATCATTTAGCCATTGTGGTTTTTCCATTATACAATTTCCCACTCGAGAGCTTTAACTTTAAACTCATGCCAAAGTCCCAATAAAAAATAGAAAAGAAAAAATCCAGTTAAACCCAGACTAATGTATCCGAGCGCCTTCATCTCTGGCCATACAATTGCAACAGGAATAAGAAACGCAACCTCTAAATCAAACAACAAAAATAGAATCGCTACTAGGTAATATTTAACGCTGATTTTATCTCTTGGATTTCCTGAAGCAGGAACACCACACTCATACGGCTCAATTTTAACGCCCCTGAGGTCGCGTGGGCCCAGAAACCTGCCAACAAAAAGTGCCCCCGACGCAACAATTACGGCAAAACAAAGCATAGCCGCAAGAGGAATCAAAACATCGTTTGGGGCTTCCATCAAAAACACTTCCTACCATTATGCGCCCATGAAAAGACCAAGCACTCTTTGAGCAAGGTTCATCACGGGTTCCCAATAGATTCCAAGAACAAGATTGGGAATAGCTAACAAAGAGATAAATACGACCGTAGTTTTGCAGTCAAATATGTTTTGCTGCTCAACTGAATCCAGACCAACAGGAGCCTCTAAAAACATAACTTTAACCACTTTCACATAATAATAGAGTGATATTACAGAATTGATCGCAGCTAAGAGCGCAAAGCTATACATTCCCTGTTTTAAGATTGCTGAAAACAGGTAAAACTTACCAATAAAACCCGCAAAAGGAGGAAGACCAACTAAAGAAAATAAAAACACCGCCATCGCGATCCCATAAAATGGATGTCTGCGACCTAAACCCTTAAACTGATTCAACGAATCAGAACCATAAGCATCTTCAACTTTTGAAGTTACCCAAAAAGCACCTAGATTCATTAAGCAGTACAAAATGATGTAGAAAACTATCGCAGATAAGCCTTCTTGTGTACGGGTTGTTGTACCCATTAAAATATATCCGGCATGTGCAATGCTTGAATAAGCCAAAAGACGCTTAACCGAAACCTGACCTAGGGCCGCCAAGTTTCCCATAAACATCGTAAACAACGATGAATACATTAAAAACTTTGGCCAATCGAAAGAGCCCAATATTTCAAAACTAGCTTCTCCTCGACTTTGAGAAAAACCAGTTACGAAAAATCTAACAAGTAGAGCGACTCCGGCAGCCTTTGGTCCTACAGAAAAAAGGGCCGTTACAGGTGTTGGAGCTCCTTCATAAACATCAGGAGTCCACATGTGCATAGGCGCTGCAGAAATTTTATATCCAATGCCAGCAAAAACCAATAGAACAGCTACCCATAATAAAGGAGGCAATGTTTCTACTGGAGTTTGGGCAAAAAAAGATCGAATAGAAAGCAAATCTACATGACCAGTAATTCCAAAAATTAAACTCATCCCGAAAACCATGAGAGCCGAAGCCATCGAACCGTAAACAACATACTTTAAAGATGATTCTACAGAAGCACTTTTTTCCCTACTAAAACCAGCTAACGTGTAACTTAAAATAGACACTGTCTCGATGGCCAAATAAATCATTAAAAAATGATTGGCTGAAACCATAAAAATTAATCCGCTACAAAGAGCTAATAAAATAGAATTAAACTCTACTCTTCTTTCATCTGGAATGGCTTTAGAGCCAACGCTCATCAACAAGGCTGCAGTAACAACCGCTATTGAGAAAAGTGAAAAGAACAAAGCAAAAGGATCAAATACAAGCATTCCAGCAAAAACATCCTGAGATGATTTTCCAATCATGCTTATATAAAGAATTGCAGCAACGGCTAAACTTAAAAGGGAGGCACCATAAACAAAGGCTTTAGATTGAATCCAAAGCCCAAGAGTTAAAACACACATTCCACCCAAACAAAGAACTAAGGCCGGACTAACAATTAACAATGACGGCATATTAATACCTTAACGTTTGCAATAATGCGTTTAGAGTAGAAGTTAAATAATTTAGTACAGGCTGTGGAAACAAACCGATATAGACACATAAAACTCCGAGAGGAATTAAAACAATCCACTCATTTACCCTAATCGGCTCAAGCGTAGTCGCCGCATGAAGATGTCCTTGATCGTCTTTATGCAACGTAGTCCAAGGCCCCAAGAAGACCCTCTGAACCATCCACAAAAGATAAGCTGCAGTTAAAATAATTCCCAACGCCGCAATGAGTGTAGGAATTTTGTATCCAGGGAAAGCACCTAAAAAGACCAAGGCTTCAGAAACAAATCCATTCAACGCTGGTAATCCCAAGCTTGAAAACACAGCCAACATCCAAACGGCCGTGATAACTGGAGCCTTTTGTGCAATTCCACCAAAACCAGGCTTTCCATCATCTGTTTCAATATATCTATGATGGAGTCGGTCATACAAAACTCCAACCAACATAAACATCATTGCCGCCGATAATCCGTGGTTAAACATTTGCAAGACAGCTCCATGAATTCCGGCCTCAGTAAAGACGGCCATACCCAACAAGCAATATCCCATGTGACTAACTGAAGAATATGCGACAAGTTTCTTGAGATCCTTTTGCGCCATCGCACAGAAGGCTCCATAAATGATGTTAATTAAACCTAGAACAACAAGCACTGGGCCATAGTAAACGGATGCTTGAGGAAAAATTGAATAGTTAATTCTCAAGAAACCATAAACACCCATTTTAAGTAAAACACCTGCCAGTATTACTGAAACAGCAGTTGGGGCTTGAACGTGGGCCCAAGGAAGCCATGTATGAAACGGAAAAATCGGCACCTTCACCGCAAAGCCAACAAAGAGCAACCACCACACTGTTTTATCAAAAGGTAAGTGAAGACCAAAAACATCAACGGTGTAACCAGCCCAATTTCTTTTCGCCAATTCAAGAATATTGAAAGTAGCAATTTGTGAACCATCTGGACCGCGGCTGTAGAAATAAAGAGCCAACATTCCAACCAACATTAAAACCGATCCAAAAAGAGTATAGAGAAAAAACTTAATGGCCGCGTATTCTTTCTTTTCACCACCCCATATACCCACCAAGAAATACATTGGGAGCAACATCACTTCCCAAAACACGTAGAACAGAAAGAAATCTAAGGCGCAAAATACGCCCAACATTCCTACGTGAAGAAGTAGAAACATAGAGAAATATCCCTTTACAAGTTTTTTAATATTCCAACTTGCAAAAATACAAAGAAAGCTAAGCATTGTAGATAAAAGCACCATCAGAATGCTCACCCCATCTATTCCAAGATGATATTCAACGTTTATGCTTGGTATCCAAGAGAGTTTTTCTACAAACTGCATTTGTGTAGAACTTGTATCAAATCGAGACATTAAGATTAACGCCAAGACAAAAGGAACAAAGGTCACAGCCGCCGCAATTGTTTTTACAAGTTTTTCCTGCCCCCCAGGCACAAACATAATGGCAATGACGCCAAGTAGAGGAAAGAAAGTAATCCAACTCAATATATGATCCATCTAGAAGACCTCTTTAAGTATGCTAACTAGCATTAATGCAAAAACAGCCACCATAAGGTAACGCTGTACTTTTCCGTTTTGTAAAACTTGTAAAGACGATCCAAAAAACACAGGAACGCCGCCACCAATTTTGTCTACAAAAATCTGATCAACAAAAGCATCGTCGACTTTTCCAACAACATCCTTTGTAATCTTACTAGCATCTTTCCAGCCATCTACTCCCACACGGTCAATAACCGAATTATCAAACTTTGCCAAAAAAGATGAGAGGGGTAGAAACAGTTTTTGAATAAGAACTTTTATATAAAAATAATCAAAGAAATAAAGGTTGTCTGTGATCTTATGGAAGAATGACGGCCAAAGTTTCGAAAGTTTGTCTGAAGAAATTTTCTTCGATCCGTAAACAAGGTAACTAAACAAAATTCCAACCGCAGCCAAAATTACAGACATTGTCATGCCGGGAATATGCGCCTGATGAAGAGCGTGTTCGAGGTGTTCATCAACACGTTCGTGCATTGGTGGTACCACCATCTTGGTAAACCATTCGTTTATACCACCAAGAATATAGTCGCCATGTCCAAACAATCCACCAGTAAGCGACCCACTAAACAAAACGGAGAGAGACAACGACGCCAAAACCACCAAAGGCAACCACATATTCCATGAAACTTCGTGAGCATGATCATAATGATGATGATCGTGTGGTTTTCCCCAAAAAGTCATAAATATTAATCGGAACATGTAAAACGCAGTTAATCCCGCCGTTAGAAATCCGGCTATGGGCAAAAACATATGTTGAGGATGAGCCATTCCTCCGTAAGCTAAAGCTGAAACTAAAATCATATCTTTTGAAACAAATCCGCTAAAACCAGGAACTCCAGAAATAGCCAACGTTGCAACAAGCATGGCCATATATGTAATTGGAAGTTTTTTCTTCAATCCACCCATATGTCGCATGTCTTGCTCGTGGTGCATGGCATAGATAACCGCACCCGAAGCCATGAACAAACAAGCCTTAAACAATGCATGTGTAATTAAATGCATAAACGAAGCAGCATAAGCACCCACGCCTACGGCCAGCACCATATATCCCAACTGAGAAAGCGTTGAGTAAGCCAAAACTTTTTTAATGTCGTTTTGTTTGACTGCCAAAATAGCAGCCAACAAAGACGTTGCCGCTCCAACATACGCAATGACAGGAAGAACTCCCCCCAATTCTAACAAAGGAAAGGATCTAATAATTAAATAAACACCGGCGGCGACCATTGTTGCCGCGTGAATTAATGCAGATACAGGAGTTGGGCCTTCCATCGCATCAGGCAACCAAACCTGTAAAGGAAACTGAGCCGATTTTCCAACAGTTCCGCAAAAAATTAAAAACCCAATAAAAGTCGCGGCGGAAATTCCTAGAATTTCTCCGCTAAATGCTCCAGATTCAATTCCCTGGTAAATATCTTCAAATCGAAAAGAATGGATAAGAGAAAACAAGGCTAGCATTCCTATAAAAAACAAGGTGTCGCCCACACGAGTTGTCATGAAGGCTTTAATAGACGCATTGGCCGCAGAAACCTTTTCTCGATAAAAGCCAATCAAAAGATATGAGCAAAGGCCCATGAGCTCCCAGCACATAAACAACGTGAATAAATTGTCTGAAATAACTAAACCCAACATGGCCGAAGTGAACAAAGACAAGAAAGCAAAAAAAGAAGCATACCTATAACCATCAGCGGGCGCTCCGTCGTGATCACGCATATATCCAGTGGAAAACAAATGAATCAGAGTTGCACACAAGGTCACCATAAAGAGCATGATGGCCGCAAGGTTATCGATTCGAACGCCAATTTCTAATTTAAAAGGAAATTTTTCTGAACCAATATCTAGCCAGGTCGTGTGCCATGAATGTTGCCAGTTTGGATCAAAATTACTCCACATTTGAGCGAAAATTGCTGTTGCCAATAAAAACGACCCAAAAATCGCACCCAAACTAACCCAGTCACCCATCCGAGGAAGGCGCTTTCCAAAAAACGCCTGAATAACGTAAGCAATCAACGGCAAAAGAGGAATCAGCAGAGCCATTTCAATCACAGGTGTCATTGCTATCCTTTCAACTCCACGGCTCTATCAGGATCGATGTTTCGTTTGCTTCCAAAAAACCTAAGAACAATCGCCAAGGCCACAGCCGCTTCAATGGCCGCTAAAATTATTACGAAAAGAGAAAAAACATGGCCATCTAACCAACCAGAATTTTTCTTGAAGGCTTGAAACACCACAAAATTAAGAGCGGCTGCATTGAGAATAAGCTCAACACCCATAAAAATTCCAATGGCGTTTTTTCGAGAAAGCACCGTTAATATTCCAAAAACAAAAAAGAACGCCGATAGCGTTAGGTAAATATTAATGTTGTTTGCTAAACCAGCCACAACTATTTTCCTTCCTTGTTTTTAGTAGCATGATCGGGCCTAGCCACAACAACCGCACCAATGAGGCCAAACAAAAGAACAATAGCCACATATTGAAAGACCAGCGCATATGGGCCCGTTAAAGCACGGCCCATCACCTCAGCCGTAGGCTCGCGCAACGGGATCAACAACTGACCCCAGCTCGTTCCTCTAAACAAAGCAAGCAGCCCGCCCAAAATCACGGCGCTCATTATAAATGGCATCAGAATTTTTTGAGCCCCTTCTAAAAATCTAATTCGATAAATATTTTCCGACATCATGACAGCAAAAAGAATAACTATAATCACTCCGCCCACATAAATAATTAATTGAGTAGCGGCCAAAAAATCTGCGCCCAAAGAAGCATACAAGCCAGCAACCGCAAGCAAAGCGCCCATTAAAGAAACTGCGGCATATAAAATATTTGGATGAAAAGCCACCAAAGCGGCGCTGACGACACCCAAAAGCACGCACAAAAAAACAAAGAAATCTAAAAAGTTCATCGGATCACCCCGAGCATTCCGCCCACGAGCTCTAAAATACTTTTTCCATTAAAAACCCAAACCCATACAGCCGCTCCAAGTAGATTAAAGAAACCGATGGGAATTAAATACTTCCAGCAAAGGTCCATCAATTGATCGACTCTAAGTCTTGGAAGTGTCCAACGAAGCCACATTACAACAAAAACGAGAACAGCGGACTTGGCCAAGAAAACACCTATCATAAGAAGAGTTTGAAGAAGGGGATCAAGGCTTTTTCCTCCAACAACAATTCCCGTTTGAAGTTGTGTTAAATCAACAAAAGGTAAATGCCATCCGCCCAAAAAGATAGCAGTAGCAATACAAGCAAACATAATGACATCTGCAAATTCGGCAAGAGCATATAGACCAAAGCGCATTCCACTAAACTCAGTATTGAAACCACTCACAAGCTCAGACTCAGCCTCAGGAAGATCAAAGGGAGTCCTGTTACACTCTGCCAATGCAGCAATAAAATAGACAAAGAAATTTAAAAACAAAAAGGGATTATGAAAAATATTCCAAAAATGCCCCTGACCCGAACCCGGCCAAGCCTGCGCCTCAACAATAGAATGAGTCCCCATGGCGCCAGAAACCAAAACCACACTCAAAACAGCTATTCCGAGTGGAATTTCATAAGATACGATTTGAGCTGCCCCACGCATGCCACCCAACAATGACCATTTATTTTCAGAGGACCAGGCTCCTAATAAAATACCTAAAGAAACCAAAGAGCCCATGGCCATTACATAAAAAATTCCAATATCAAGCTCAGCGCCAATAACATATTTTGCAAAGGGAACTGCCGCAAAAGCCCCGAGCGAGCCCGCCGTCACCAAAGAAGGCGCTAAATTATATATAAAAAGATCGGCATTTTTAGGCGCCGTGTCCTCTTTCAAGAACATCTTTATGCCGTCGGCAAAAAACTGAAGCAAACCATAGGGCCCAACTCTGTTTGGACCTATTCTTTCCTGAAAATCTGCCGCGACCTTTCGTTCAAAGTAGGTGCACAATCCACCTACGGGCATTGCAAATAAAAGTATAACCACTACAGCCGAAAGAACAGAAAAGAATCCGTAGGGGATTTGAGAACCAAGCTGCGATAAAAAATCAGCTAAACTCACACGCTATCCTTCCCAAGCCTATGTTTATAGGAATCCTGACTCTGAAGAGCCTTTTTCCTCTCGATAGAATCACGAACCCAGTCGATGTCGCCTTTTTTCCATTCGTAAACAAGGCCAATCAAAAGCACAAAAAGAAAACCGAAAGACAACAAAAAGATTGGCAAACTACTGGGCGTTCCAAGAGAGTCCTTAAACAATCGAAGCACGGGAAAAAGCAGCGCAATTTCAACATCAAAAACCAGAAATACTATCGCAACTAGGTAGAAGCGATTGTTATACATGACATAGGCCAATCCCGAAGGATCTTCACCGCATTCGTAGGACGTCAGCTTGCCAGAATGGGGATAGCTGGGCCTAAAAAATTTCGAAATAAACAATATAGCAGGCGGAAGAATTGCCGCTAACACAATGAAAGACAAAGCATTTCCAAACTCTTGGAGCATTTAAGGCTTAGTTTTATCACAGATCGCGTTGCTTACAACAAGACTAGTTCTTAACGGCGCGCCGCGACGAAGATAAAAGATTTCAACAAAGATGACGGATCTATTTTTTCTGCGCTAGCGTGTTTTTCTACTGCCATGGAGACCCCAATCATTCACTCAATCCCCAACGCCTCGGCCATGGCTTGGGCATTGTTAAGACAATGCTTAAACAAAAAATACTGTGTCTTGATTCCCAGCGCGCAATGGGCCTACAACTTAAAAGACGATTTATTTTTTTTAGACCCTTCAAAAGAAGTTTATATTTTAAATCCCCTTGAGACAAACTTACTCAAGCATCGCGGGCCCAGCGTCCACAGACGACAAGAAAGAATTAACTTTTTTTTAAACTATTTTCAAAAGCAAACACAAAACAATGCGCTTTTTCTCATCAACGCATCCGCGCTGCTTCCACTTTCTCTAGAAAGCAGCTTTTGGGACAATCAATCTTTAAGAATAAAAACGGGCGACACTCTCGACGTCCTTAGCTTAGCCAACAACTTAGAGCGCCTAGGTTACATGAAAACTGATTTGGTAGAAAAACCTTTTGAATACGCTCAGCGTGGCTCCATATTAGACGTCTATTCTCCAACTCAAAATCATCCTCTAAGAATTGAGCTTTTTGAAGACACCGTTCAACACATGCGTTTTTTCTTTGTGGATTCACAAAGAACTCATTCCACAACAGCGAATGAAACCATTCCCCCTGCTCATGAGTTTATTTTTCCCCAAGACGAAAAGGAATTAAAAGAATTAAGAAGTCAATTTAGAGCCTCTCTCGATGGGTCCTCTTGGGCCAGAGAAGACAGAGATGATTTTTTAGATCGAATTACAAACCGAGCCTTTTCACCTTCATTAGATTATTGGGCAAGCTTTTTCCACCCTGAACACTACTCAGCTCCTTTAAACATGGTTTTTCCTCAAATTGATCTCATCGTTGAACCTCAACTCATAGATTCTGAACTTCGCTCCTCGTTTAAAGAAATGACCCAAAACTTTTTGGCGGCTCGAAGCGAAAATGAATGGCTCCCGGAAATTAATAAATTTTTAAGGCCCGCCGATGACTCTCTGTCCTTTCTTTCTTCTTGTCTTGAGAACCCATCCACACATTTTTTTCTCAGCAGAGAAAAAAGCGGGCTCTCCCTCGACTCAAAAAACTCTTCAAGGTCCCCCTTAAAGTCTTTTGATCTTTTTCGAGAAAAATTGAACGCCCAAAGAGAGACAAATAGAGACAAAGTGCTTCCATTGTTTGCTTCAGAAGTTTCTCAGTTAATAGCTGAGGGTTTTCGCGGAGCTTTAGCGTGCTCAACACACGCCGACCAAGAACGCTTTTCTCTACTATTACCCCACTATGGAATCTCTCCTACCAGCAAAGCGTCATTTGAAGAAATCCTCAAAGAGCCCCCGGCGTTCTTCACAATATTGGGACTCCCTCAACAATCCTTTATCGACCCGGAGAACAAAGTTTTCGTGGTTGTTGACGAACTCATTTTAGGAAGAAAAAAAAGAGCGAGCCTATCAAAAACATCTTCACAAAAATTAACGAGCTCCAGAGACATTTCTTTTCTTGGCTTAAAAGTTAACGATCTCGTTGTTCACAAAGAAAATGGAATTGCTTGTTATCAGGGCCTTAAAACACTGTCTGTTCAAGGAATTCCTACCGACTTCCTTGAACTAGAATTTAAAGATGGAAAAGTTTTTGTTCCTGTAACTCGCTTAGCCCTAATTCAAAAATATTCTGGTCCCATAAGCGACCCCTCTCTCGACAAACTCAACGCTCGAAGCTGGGAACAAAAAAGAGCCAAGGCCAAAAAAGATCTTCGCTCCATTGCAGGTGACCTCTTAAATCTCTATGCCAAAAGAAGTCTTGCCAAGGGACTTTCCATCAAACCTACCGAAGAAGCGCTCAACGCTTTTTCAGAAACTTTTCCGTATACTGAAACCCCTGACCAACTTGAAGCCATTAATGCCACATTAAAGGATATGACCAAAGACTCTCCCATGGACAGACTCGTGTGCGGAGATGTTGGCTATGGAAAAACCGAAATTGCGCTGAGAGCCGCCTTCGCCACGGCCTCCTGTGGATATCAAGCCATTATTTTAGTGCCTACAACACTACTCGCGGCTCAACATTATAAAAACTTTACGAAGCGATTAAGCCCCTTTGGTTTTAAGGTGGCAATGCTGTCGCGTTTTCAAGACAATAAAGAGACAAAGGAAATTTTAAAAAATCTTTCTGAAGGATCCATAAACGTCATAGTAGGAACACATCGCCTTTTAGGAAATGATATTAATTTTAAAAACCCTGCGCTTTTAGTGATAGACGAAGAGCAACGTTTTGGAGTTGTTCATAAAGAAAAAATTAAAAAAATTCGCGCTAACCTCCACGTCTTGTCCATGACGGCCACGCCCATTCCAAGAACCATGAACATGGCCTTAACAGGAATAAAAGATTTCTCAGTCATAGCAACCCCGCCTCAAAACCGCTTGAGTGTTAAAACTTATGTTGCCAGAAAAAAAGAAGCCCTTATTAAAGAGGCCATTGAAAGAGAAATTCATCGTGGAGGACAGGTTTTTTATCTCTATAATAGAGTTCTCACAATTCACAAACCCATAGAAGAACTCTCTGCTCTCTTTCCACATTTGAAAATCGAGTTTGTTCATGGTCAACTTGAAGAAGGCTTACTCGAAGAAAGAATGCTTCGTTTTTACGAGGGACACACACAAGTTCTCGTAACAACATCCATTATTGAAGCAGGTCTAGACGTTCCTAATGCTAACACCTTAATTGTTGAAAGAGCCGATCTCTTTGGCCTCGCTCAACTTTATCAAATAAGGGGTCGCGTGGGTCGCTCCGAAAACCGGGCCTATTCCTATTTTCTACTGCCAGAGACGGCTGCGGTTTCTAAAGATGCCGAAGAGCGCCTCTCCGTATTAGAGTCTTATCAAGAACTGGGTTCTGGATTTCATATTGCAACTCACGATCTTGAAATTCGGGGTGCAGGAGATCTCCTGGGCCGAGAACAAAGTGGACAAATGTCTGCTCTTGGTTTTGAAGCCTATCAAGAATTGCTTCAAGAGTGTCTTAGCGAGCTCAAAGGTGAAGACTTTGAACCTCAATTTGATCCAGAAATAAACGTTCCCGTAAATTCGTTGATTCCTGTAGATTATGTTCCCGAAACAGGCCTCCGTCTTCTCTTTTATAGAAGGTTATCCGGGGCTTTAAACGAAAATGAAATTCAAGAAATTGAACATGAGTTATTGGATCGTTTCGGATCCCTTCCCGACTCTTGTCAAAATCTTCTCCAACTTATGAGAATGAAGTGTCAACTTCGCCGACTGAAAGTTCGAAGTCTTGTCGCTGGTAAAAGAGGATATTCTCTAACTTTCGACCCCAAAACTCCCGTTAAGCCTATGAAGCTTGTTGAACAAATAAAAAAATACCCTCAACATTTCTTGCTTCAACCCGACGGAAAGCTCACCCTTCTAAATGCTGAACCCAATATTGAAACACAAAAACTTTTGCGCGGCGTTGAAGCAGCCCTTGCTCAAATAGAAGAGTGGTGTGAAGATTAGATTTGGAGAACTCTATGAAAAGCAAGAGCTTAACGGCACTCTTTATGGCAATTTCAACTTTGTCTTTTGCGCAAGATCAAGCAGCAAAGCCAAATAGTCCTCAGACCCCTGCACCCAACAAAAACCTCTCGGCAATAGTTGCTAAAATTGGGGCCAAAAGCATCACTCTTGGAGAATTTGAGAGTCGTTATGAACAAAACACTCGTCTCAACCCTGGAGCAAAACCCTCACGACAAGAAGTTTTAAAAAACATTGTTTATTTTGAACTTGCCACTCAAGAAGCGCGTAAGCAAAAAATTAATTTAGACAAAGTTGTACAAGATCAATTCGACATTCTCCTGTATCAAGAACTTGTTCGAAGAAATATTCAACCCAAAATTGACGCTTACAAAGTTTCAGAAGCTGAAGTTAAAAAGTTTTATGAAAACAGCCCTCTTATAAAAACTAGACACATTGTTTTACTAACAAGACCAGAAATGTCCGCCGAAGAAAAAGAAAAAGTAAAAAGCAGAGCACAGTCTTTGCTTCCTAAGCTCAAAGACGAAAAAAAGGATTTTGCCGAAGTGGCTAGAGAATACTCTGAGGGGCCCTCTGCAAAAACAGGTGGAGACGTCGACTGGGGCGCAAAACATAAATTATTAGGCGAATACTATGATGCCGCTATCGCCCTTAAAGCTCCGGGCAATATTAGCGATGTTGTAGAGTCTCCTTATGGTTTTCATATAATTCAACTTAGTGGAATTAAGGAATATTCAAAAATCGACCCTGTTTATAAAGACTATATTGTCCGCTCGATTAAGGAGCAAAAGGGTCAAAAGATTTATGATGACTACTTTGAATCTCTGAAGACTCAAAACAAAGTCGTGACCAACGAAAGCCTTTTATAAGCCTTAAAAATATTGCGTCAGAACTGAAGAAAGCTCTGACTTCATAATTTGACGGCCAAAAAGAGATTAGTATAGTGTTTTTCTGTGACTAAACTCTGCTCTATTTCCTTAGCTTTACTCAGTTTTTCGACGAACGCACAAGTCATTGATCGCTTGCTTGCTGTTGTTGGTGATCAACCGATTCTAAAATCTGACATTCAAACACTTAAAAGTGACCTAAAACAAAATCCCCACTTGGCCTCCTCTTTTAATCTTAAAAAAGATGAAGCCTCTGATGATACGCTAGTAGAACTTCTCATAAACCAGTCGATTATTCGTCAGGTATTAAAAGATAATAAGCTTGATATTAAAGATGAAGATGTCATCAAACAAGTTTCTCAAATTGCCTCACAAAACAACATGAGCTTAGACCAACTCAAGACTTCGCTTCATAGAGAGAACATCAATTATCAGAGCTATTTAAATAGTATTAAAATCCAGCTCGAAAAACGAACTATTTTTGATAACGATATTCGCCATTCGGCCGGTGCAGCGATTTCTGAAGCAGATTTAAAAAATGAGTTTTTAAAAACGGCT
Source organism: Pseudomonadota bacterium (assembly GCA_018001635.1). Classification (GTDB taxonomy): domain Bacteria; phylum Bdellovibrionota; class UBA2428; order UBA2428; family UBA2428; genus JAGNHS01. The sequence goes on from JAGNHS010000049.1 coordinate 14,593, forward strand.
CAAACAGAATGGAGTCTGTTGTTGCTTATTAAGAAAAACTCTCCCGAGAATCAGGCTCGCTTACAAGAACTTATTAAAAACATTAATTCTGGAGCCTTATCTATAGAGGCCTTAAAAAAACAAGAAAAGCCTGAAAACTTAGGTTGGGTTTCTCCTTCTTCTCTACAAGCCCGATTTCAAGAAGCTCTTAAAGGCAAAAAAGACGGGGAGGCCGCAGGCCCCATTTTAACAAATAATTCACTTCATGCTCTCATTGTAGAAAGTTCGCGACGTGGTTCCGAAGAACAATTCCAAGCCGCAAAAGAAGAGTTGAGCCGACAATTTCAAGGCAAACAAGTGGACGGTCTTTTCAAGGCTTGGTTAGATAAAAAGCGCCTAGAAACCGAACTCGTGATAAATAAATAGCTGGAGAAGACTCCCTAATGACTATTTTTAGACAATATGACATTCGCGGAATTGCGGATAAAGAACTCGATAATCAAACAACTTGGGCTTTAGGCAAAGCCATTGCAGAACTTCTTAAAGAACAAAATGAATCTAGTATTTATTTAGGACAAGATGTTCGAGCTTCTTCGCCTCGACTTATTGCCGCACTTCGAGCGGGCCTTGTTTCAAGTGGAATCAAAGTGTGTGTTCTCAAACCAGGACCCACGCCCCTGCTCTATTTTATCACGCATCAAAATCATTCTTCTACAACTAGCAAATCTGGCGTCATGATCACCGGATCCCACAATCCGCCCGAATACAATGGCTTTAAAATGGTCATTAACGGAAAAACCATTTACGGCGATGAAATTCAGGTCGATTTAAAAAAGAGAACTGAAAAGTATATTTCTCAATCCCCTAAAAACTTTGAAGAAACATTCGAACAAATAGATTGTGAGTCCCTTTATATTGATTATGTTTCAAAAAATATTCGTCCACTAAAAAACAAAATTAAAGTTGTTGTTGACGCCGGAAACGGAGCCGCCTCTTCTTTGGCTCCAAAAGTTTATGAAAGATTGGGCTGTACGGTCATTCCTCTCTTTTGTGAGTTTGACTCCAGTTTCCCCAACCATCATCCCGATCCAACTATTCCTGAAAATCTTGAACACCTTATAGAAAAAGTTAAAGAAACTGGTGCTCATTTAGGAATAGCTTACGACGGCGATGGCGATAGAATTGGTGCCGTAACTTCAAATGGAAAAATTATGTTTGGAGATCAGCTTTTATTATATTTTTCAAGGGAAATTGTTAAAGAAGTCTCTAATCCAATCGTCATTTCTGAAGTTAAATCATCGCAAGTTGTTTACGATGAGCTCACTAAAATGGGGGCTCAAGCTATATGTTGGAAAACCGGCCATAGTCTCATCAAAGCAAAACTTAAAGAAACACATGCTGCAATTGCCGGGGAAATGTCGGGACATATGTTCTTCTCTCATCGCTTTTTTGGTTTTGACGACGCCATTTATTCTGGGGCGCGACTCATTGAGGGTCTTGATAAAAATTTACCTGAGTCTCTCGACTCTTTCTTAGATTCTCTCCCAAAAGTGACCAACACTCCAGAGCTTAGAATTGATTGTCCAGATGAAATAAAGTTTTCTATTGTTTCAAAGTTTATTTTAGAAGCAAAAAATCAATTTGGAAAAGACGTTCTCGACATTGACGGAGCAAGAATTGCGCTTTTTGGGGGATGGGGCCTACTAAGAGCCTCTAACACTCAGCCCGTTTTGGTGATGCGTTTTGAAGCTTCGAATAAAGAAAATTTGCAAAAAATTAGAAACGCTTTCGCTTCAATTTTAGAAAAAATAGACCCCTCTATCAACGTTCCCTTGGTATAAGAAAGGATTTCATGGATAATTCCCCGATTGTTGTGCGCGGCGCTCGCGAGCACAATCTTAGAAATATATCTTTAGAAATTCCTACTCAAAAGTTTGTTGTCATCACAGGTCCTTCAGGATCTGGAAAGTCTTCTCTTGCTTTCGATACTATTTTTTCCGAAGGCCAGCGTCGCTACATGGAAAGCCTTTCGGCATATGCTCGTCAGTTTTTGGATCAATTAAGCAAGCCCGACATCGACTATATTGACGGGCTTTCCCCAGCCATTGCTATTGAACAAAAAACCATTTCATCTCATCCACGCTCCACCGTCGGAACAGTTACTGGAATTTATGATTTTCTCCGTTTACTTTATGCACGCGTAGGAGAGGTTCGCGATCCAGAAACAGGTGAAACTCTTAAAGCTCATTCCGACGAAGACATTCTTAGTTACATAAAGAGCCTACCTGAAGGTGAAAAATTACAATGCTTTGCTAGCGTAGTACGCGGACGAAAAGGTGAGTTTTTAAGAGAATTCGAAGCCTGGCGTCGCGCTGGATTCACAAAGGTTATGATTGATGGTCAAATAAAGGACCTACATGACCCCATCCTACTTTCTCGATATCAAAATCACGATGTTGATTTATTAGTAGACACTTTAATATCCGGAAAAGAGGATATTGAATTACGAGTTAAAGAAGTTTTTAAGCAAGTTGATAAACAAGCTGAAGGCTGGTTGAGATGTCGTCGCATTAAAGGCGGAGAAGAAATGGTTTTCTCGAGAAAGCTAGCCTCTTCAGCAGGTCAAAACACTTTTCCCGAATTAGAACCTCGTTTGTTTTCATTTAATTCGCCCTATGGAATGTGTCTTAAGTGTAAGGGTCTAGGACTCATAGAAAAGGCCGTAACAAAACCCGCCATGGCCCCCTCTAAAAAAGGCTCTGACGACGAAAGTGAAGCTTGGTATGACGAAGATGACGATCACTTAGAAGTTTGTGCGTCTTGCAACGGGGCTCGATTAAGAAAAGAATCTCTGTGGGTTTATTTTTCAAATAAAAACATTCATGAACTTTGTGGAATGGCCGCATGCGATCTGGAATTATTGTTATTAGATTTAGTTAAAAACACAAAACTAAATCCCGTTTCTTTCAGAATTGTAGAAGAAATTTTAGCGCGTTTAAAGTTTTTAGATAACGTTGGTGTTTCCTATTTATCTATGGACAGAAGAACCTCTAGTATTTCTGGAGGAGAAGCACAAAGAATTCGTCTAGCAACACAACTAGGCTCTCAACTCAGTGGCGTGCTTTATGTTCTTGATGAACCCAGCATTGGCCTACACCCCAGAGATCATAAAAAACTATTACAATCTCTTTTAAATCTTAGAGACCTTGGAAACACCGTTCTTGTTGTTGAGCACGACGAAGAAACAATGCTCGCAGCGGATTATTTGATTGATATAGGACCTGGCGCAGGAAAACACGGGGGAAATCTCGTGGCCGCCGGAACTCCTGATAAGTTTTTAAAGGATCCTCACTCTGAAACCGCGCGATATCTTAGAGGCGATCTATTCGTTTCAAACAAAAGAACCCCAAGGAAGGGCTCCGGAAATTTTTTAGAAATCACGGGTTGCCGTGGACATAATTTAAAAAAAGTTGACCTCTCTATTCCTCTTGGAAAGTTTATTGTTTTTACTGGTGTCAGTGGCTCTGGAAAATCTTCACTTGTCAGAGACACTCTTGAGGCCGCGATTGTCCAGAAATTTTATCGAGCCAACAAAAGTCCCCTGCCGTTTGAAAAATTAAATGGACTTCAACACATCGACAAAATCATTCACGTCAATCAAAAACCAATCGGCCGTCTTCCCAGAAGCAACCCAGCAACATACACAGGCGTTTTTAGTTTATTAAGAACACTTTTTTCCCAAAGTCCCGACGCTCAAATGCGTGGTTATACTCCTGGAACTTTTTCGTTCAACGTTAAAGGGGGACGCTGTGATGCGTGCGAGGGTGCCGGCCGAAAAAAAATCGAAATGCATTTTTTAGCCGATGTCTTTGTTGAATGTGAAGTTTGTAGAGGTCTTCGCTACAGAAGAGAAGTTCTTGAGGTTCGCTTTAAGGGAAAAAACATTTCTGATTGTCTTAATATGACAATTGAAGAGGCTTACGATTTATTAAAAAACCAACCCACAATTGAGTCTAAACTTAAAACGCTTCTTGATGTCGGTTTAGGTTATTTACAATTAGGACAGGCTTCACACACTCTTTCAGGTGGCGAAGCGCAAAGAATAAAGCTTGCCAAAGAACTTTCAAAACGATCGACCGGTAAAACACTTTATGTATTAGATGAGCCCACTACAGGCCTTCATTTTAATGATGTCAAAAAATTACTAGAAGTTCTTCAGTTGCTTTGTGATCAAGGAAACACAATTCTTATCATTGAACACAACCTAGATGTCGTCGCTGCTGCAGATTGGGTTATTGATGTTGGCCCTGAGGCTGGAAATAGAGGCGGAGAATTAGTTTTTCAAGGAGAGCCTTTAGAATTCATTAAAGCCACAAAAGAAGCTCCTACATCAACGGCAATGAAAGCTTATTTTAAACGACACTTAGCATTTTAAACGAATAAAATGGAAATTAAGCCAATTCTCCACCTGGACTTTTAGCTATAACTTCTCCGAGGCGGACTAAAGATTCTACACCCTTTTTTGTGTTCTCTAACAAATCAGAAGAAACTTTAATTTGTGCCTGTAAAAGCAAAATTATTGTAGAGGCTCCAAATTCAAAATATCCTTTTTCTTCGCCCCTATTAACTTTATTTCTACGACCAAACGTTTGCACAATTTTTCCAACACAAAGAGCGCCAACCTCAATATAATAAATTTTTCCAAACGTTTGCGTTTGCATTTCTGTAACGCATCTTTCGTTTTTAAGAAAAATTTTAGGAAACATTTCAAGTGCCTTAGGATTTACAGAAAATAAATTGCCTTTTATTTTTGATATTTTTTTTATTGTTGCATAATCAGGAAAATGAAAGCGGTGGTAGTCAGCTGGGCAGAGTCTAAAAACCACTGCGGTGCCGCCTTCAAAATGTTCTTCAATACGATCTGTTAGTAAAAGTTCTTGTAAGGAGAGCGCTTCACCTTTTACAACCAACCGACTTTTTAAATTTTCTATATAGTAAGCGCTCACACGCGCTTCACACGGTGATCCTAAAAGTTTATATTCAACGGGAAATTCACAAAATTCTTCCTTATATTTTCTTATGAAAAATTGATTAAAGCTTTTAAAACCGCCCTTTGGATAAGTAAATCTTCTCAAATCAACATTGTATTCTTGAACGAATTTTTTAATTTGAAACACACTAAAGGGCGTGCTGTTCCAAAGTCCTACGATGTGACTTAAAAATATTTGAACGGGTCTCCAATGAAAAATTGGGAGACTTAATTTTGAATAAAAAACATCCACCCAAAAAGCCCCGTAGACTTTTTCAATAAATATTTTTTTTCTGGCCCTATCAAATACTTGTATCATTACAAAATGCAAAGGACGCAAAGCCAGAAGCTATGCGTCCCTTTACTAAAAAATAGTAATGACCTTATTTAATTAGCGCAATAACGAAAGCTAAAAGCACCAAAGACTCCATCAACGCCATACTCAAAATGAGTGGAGTTTGAAGAGCTTTAGCCGCTGCTGGGTTTCGACCAATTCCTTCAAGAGCAACTGCAGCTGCGCGGCTTTGAGAAAAACCGATAACTGCGGCAGGAATCGCGATGCAAAGAGCTGCATCGTAGAAGTTCGACTTAGTAGCCGCTCCTGCTGCCGCCTCTTCAGCCAAAGCCAAAGCGGGAAGAATTGCCGTAGAAAGTAGTGCGAGTCCTTGTTTTTTCATCAGATCCTCCTAATGTTCATCATGGGCTGTCGCCATACCCACATAAATTACGGTTAGCATTGTAAATACAAATGCCTGTATAATACAGACAAGCAAACCCAAAAGAACAATTGGAATTGGTCCAACAATTGCCAACGCGTGTCCAGCAATTTCACCAAGAATTCCAAACTTTTCGCCCATAAATTGAGCAAGACTTTTAAAAAGACCAGAAATAATTCCATAGACTGTGTGGTCTGCAAAAATGTTTGTTCTCAAACGAATTCCTAATGTAACAGGTCGAACAGCGTTTGAAATGAGTTCAATAACAAACATAAGTGGGCCTAAAAATAAAAGTAATGCCCCGTGAAGATGGCCTGTATAATGTTCAAGATATTTAAGACCATGAATCTTAAAACCCATAACATTATAATAAACAAACACCACGACACCCATGGAAAGGGTAACGTTTAGATTGTCTGTCGCTGAACCAAAACCAGGTAAAACACCCAAGACATTATTTGTTAACGTCCACAAAAAAATAAAAATTAATAATGGAAGATATTCTTTATAATGATGACCAATAATGTCTTTAGACAATCCCTGAATAAACTCTCCGGGAAGTTCTAAAATATTTCTTATTCCAAGCTTATCCGAGGGGACAAGAGCTTGATCATCAACGGATGAAAAGTTCGCCGTTGGAGCCTTTAATCGATAGGCAATGCTTGCTCCTAGAAAGACCGTAGCAGCAACCGCTGCAGCGGCAACCTGAGGATTATTATTAAGAAATTCCTGGCCTAGAAGATTCCAGACTTTAAAGCCTTCCGACATAATTAGCGTTTCCAGTCATATCTTCAGATATACGTCTCGTCTATAGAGAATTTTTAGACTTTATCTTTTTCGAAACTTCTCAAAAGCGCATAGAGACCAAAAATTCCAAGGACGAGTCCGGCAGCCAAAGGAAGCGGACGATGAGCTCTCAAATTCGAAAAATAGAGGAGAGCTCCTGCAAAGACAAACTGGGCAATGAGTACAAACGCGGCACCAAGAACTCTAATTCTGTATTGTCTTCGCGATAGATCAGGGTTTTGAAGGGACATTAAAATTTTAACACCCAGCATTATTCCGCCGAAGGTTAAAATGGCTACACCAGCGCCTAAAATAAAAGATAGCATCGCTTTATGATTCCTCGTCTTTATCTAAACGCTTTTGCAATATTAATAAACTTCTAATCACATGTACGATGGCCAAAATGAATAAAGATACAACGCCAATATAGGCATAAAAGTCCTTTTTACCTAAAAATACATCCAATTTTTTACCAGCCCACCACCCCGTTAAAGTTAAAACTAATATTTCAGTAGAAAAAGACATGCCTAAACCCGCATAAATCGCGAGAGGGTTTTGTTTCTCGCCCTTTTTCTTTCGTTTATCTAATTCTTTTAAAGACACGATTGAAAATATCTTCCCATTCTTTTTGCTCAATCTCAAAATGAGCTGTTGATAAAAAATAGGCCTCGAAAGGTGACGGGGGAATAAGAATTCCTTCTTCTACTAATGCCCAAAAAAACTTTTTAAAAGTATTTTCGTTTATGTCTCTAGTCTCTCGCGCATTAGTCGGCTTTTGTTTTCGAAAAAAAACACTCAACATCGAACCCACTCTAGAAACCTTGAGTTCTATTTGATTTTTTAACGCTATTTCTTCAATCGCGCCTTCTAAAAAAGAGCCCAACTCATCGAGCCTGGAATAAGGGTCATTTTCAGAAATGAGCTCGAGCATTTTCAAGCCCGCCGAAACTCCCAATGGATTACCCGATAATGTTCCCGCCTGATAAACGCTTCCTAATGGAGAAAGAAAGTCCATATACTTTGCTTTTCCTGTAAGCGCAGAAAGAGGCAAACCTCCTCCAACTATTTTTCCAAACGTACACAAATCAGGCTCAATTCCAAAAAAGCCATGCGCTGACTTTTTGCTAACTCGAAAACCCGTCATCACCTCATCAAAGATTAGAAGAGCTTCTGCTTCTTTCGTTAGTTTTCTAAGTGTTTCTAAAAACTCTAAAGTAGGTGGAACAACCCCCATGTTCCCCATAACGGGCTCAAGAATAACTGCGGCAATTTTTTTGCCCTCTAATAAGAACAGTTTTTTTAGAGACTCCACGTCATTGAACTCTAAAACTTTAACCGTATCTACAATGCTTTTTATCAATCCTGCTGAATCGGGTGAGGGTTTTTCGCTGAGAGTGGCCACCCCACTTCCGGCATCGACCATGAGGGCATCAACATGTCCATGATAGTGCCCAGAAAATTTAACAAGAAGTTCTCTTCCAGTAATCCCTCGGGCTAAACGAACAGCCGTCATACAGGCTTCCGTTCCGCTGCTCATTGCTCGCACTTTTTCTGCCCAAGGTAAAAATGATAGAAACTTTTTAGCCCACTCAACCTCTTGTTGAGTCGTCATTCCAAAGCACAATCCATTTTTAGCCGTAGAGGAAATTTTATCAACAATGTCTTTTTGAGAATGCCCAAACAAATGCGGACCATAAGACATAACTAGATCAATATATTTTTTACCATCTTGATCCCACAAATAAGGACCGCTCGCATTTTTTGCAAGGATAGGAGAACCACCAACTCTTCTAAAGCTTCGAACCGGAGAGTTGACTCCACCAACTAAAACTTTTTCTGCCTCACTATGAAGAGACTCTGACAAGGCTCTTGGATTCATTGTGTTGTTCTTTCCTTTTTACGTCTCTCCAATCCCTGTAATTTTAATTTCATGACCTCCGGATTTGGATACGCCTCTTTTGCCAGCAAATAAAATTCTTCTGCTTTGGCGGCATCATCTTTTTCTTCATATAAACTTCCGAGACTATATTCTGCTTCTGCCACTAAGCTCCGAAACTCTTCTCTTCCTTTAAACTTTTCAATAATTTCTTTAAGTTTTTCTTCAGCTACAGGATATTTTCTTGCCGATAAAAGCGCATTCGCATTTTCGAGCATAACCCTAGGTCCCTCTTTATGGCCTGGAAATTTTTCTAAAAACTCTTCGTATTTTTTGTTGGCTTCTTCATAGTTACTCGCATCTCTTAAGACTCTTGAATATTCCAAAAGAACTTCGTCGCCTCCTTTAAATGAAACA
>JAGNHS010000087.1 GCA_018001635.1 Pseudomonadota bacterium
CTATCAGGCCCTACCATCATGGCGAGTTTTGGATGACTTTTAAAGGGATGAGGGAACTTTTCAAATCCGGGTTTATCAATTGTGGCATGACAAGTCATACAACGATCCACTCGCGGTACCTTGTTCATAAAATAATCATCGAGAAGATCAGGCAAAACAACTTGGTTGATTTTAATTGTAGGTGTGAGCATGTCTACAACTGGAGCATTTCTCAACAAATTACCAAGAGTTACTGAATTAGTTTCTATTGTTTTTTTAAGTTGCTCAGCTTCTTGAGTTAACTTGAATTTAAAATCAGCCAACTTAGTTTGCTTACTTAAAATATCGCGGCGACTCTCTTTTAAAGTATTAAGAGTTCTCTCGGCTTCATCAGCAATCGCTTTAAGTGCCGCTGTTTCTTTTCCAAGCTTTTCATATTTTTCCTTAAGCTTAGGCCCTTCAATAGATTGCTTTTTAATTGCCGTTTCCAAGATAAAAAGTAAGCCGTCATACTCAGCTTTTAAAAACTGAAACTTTTTACTTTTTTTGTCGTAATCGTCTGTGGCTGTTTTAATTCGACTGTCGATTTCGCCAACAACTTCGGCTTCTTCTTTAGCAAGCCGTGCAATTTGATCTTCAATACCCTTAAGTTTAGACATATCCATGGCTTTTTGGGCCTGAGCCAATTTGAGCTCACCAATACTAGCCGCAATTTTTTGAGATTGTCGGGCATAATCTTTCCAAGAACGATCGTAATCATTCAAAACTGCCCATACGATGGCAATCAGTAAAACAATCGACGAAATGGCAAACCATTTTGAAAGGGTTTTTGTATCGTAAACGGTGTCTTGCTTGTTGTCTTTCGCCATTTTTCCAATCAACCTTAAATGTTAAACAAAAATTCAGGAACAGAAATTATATATTTCAAGTTAAAGGCCCAACGCAGATACATCTTTATAGGTAATGAAGTCATTACAAGTATTAAAAATATAAATAAGTTGTAACGAACAAATCCCATCTTATCATAGAGATCTTTAAGCTTGCCTTTGGCCAATAATGGCGGAATTGCAATTAAATAGACTCCTACAATTACAAAACCAACACACTCTCTAATGAGAATATTCACAGGCAAACCAACATTGAGTAATTTCACCCAAATAATTTCTGAAAGATTAATATTGTTGAGCGGTACGACTTTATGTGTATCCCAATATTCGAAAGGACCAAAGAAGTTCCAACCTGGGCCTCTCATAAAGGTTCCTAAAAAGATTAGGGCAATCCAAAGTACAATAAACCCAAATCCAAAAAACCAAATAGCGCTAAAGCGCTCTTTAACTGTATAGTAGCCATTTCCCTTTGGATTGATGTCGAAATAAGGAATAGCTATCAATCCGATAATAATAAATACTGGTAGGACTACTCCCGCAATCCAAGGATCATAATAAACCAACAATTCTTGTAATCCCAAAAAATACCAAGGAGCTTTAGCAATAGGAGGAGTTATACCGGTGTTGGCAGGATCTTCAAGAGGCGCAGGAAAAACCACTCCCCAAATTAATAGAAAGGCTGTAAATGCCACTATGCAAATAAGTTCTGAATAAACGAGATCGGGCCAAGTATAAACTTTTTTGTCGGATTCTTGTTTTTCTAAATTTGGAAGTCCTTGCTCCAACAATTCATCATTTTTAGTTCCACGCGAAATAGACAACCAAAAGAAAAACGCTACACCATAGCTCATTAACCAAATAGGAATATTATCGGGCTTTGTAGCTTCTTTGAAAAAGTTAGCATCTGTTAAAGCAAAGGCTAATCCTATTAAAGAACCCCAAAGAGCAGCTTTTATGGTTTTAGGCTTTACCCAAACCTTATGGTACTTCATCAAAGCCCACCAACCTATCACCATAAAAGTGAAGTAGATCTTAGGATCACTTAGATAGTTAATGATGTCTTTAATCCATTGCATATCGCTATATTCCTCAGAGGGGCCCTGAAATTCCGCCGTCCTTTCGAACGCGCCAGAAGTGTAGAGCTATCAATAGTGTGACTACGAATGGAATAAAAATACAGTGCAAAACATAAAATCTTAGCAAAGTAGATTCACCAATAAATCGACCAGCCAAAAGTCCAAACTTGGCGTCGTTTCCGGTGTGAATCAAACTCACATCTCCAATTTTTAAAAGCATTGTTCCAGGACCTTCAAGACCAGCCAATGGAGTTGCAGCAGCCATGTTGGCACCAACTGTAATCGCCCAAATGGCCAATTGATCCCACGGCAATAAATATCCTGTAAACGAAAGTAACATTGTGAGAACGAGTAGAATAACTCCAACTCCCCAGTTAAATTCACGAGGGGGCTTATAAGAACCAGTCATGAATACTCGGAACATATGCAACCACACAGTAATCACCATGGAGTGAGCGCCCCAACGGTGAATTTCTCGTAAAACCCCCAAGGGCACGTGCTCACGAAGAGCGATAATATCGTTATAAGCAAACTCTAAAGTAGGACGATAATAGAACATTAAAAGAATGCCGGTCACCGTTTCGATTAAGAACAAGAAAAAGGTCAATCCCCCCATACACCAAGTGAAAGACATTCGAACGCCAGATTTTCTAGTTTTTACAGGATGCAAATGAAGAAAAACGTTGGTTAATACAGCCAACGATTGGTCTCTTGGGTTATCAGGATAACCATGACGGAATATAGAATTCCAAACTTGAGTTTCGCGAATATAGTTCCAAAGTTTTCGCAACGGATTCACTATCGGATCTCCTTATTACACCTTAAGCAAAAATTCAGTGCTTTCCCAATCAGTCAGCTTCCGAATTGATCGAGATTTATCAATAACTATTTGTCCTGAATCATCGAGAGCTATTGCAAACCTCTCCAATGGTCGAGGAGCTGGGCCTTCAAAATTCAATCCACTGCTTCTGAAACCACTTCCATGACAAGGACATTTGAATTTGTCTTCAGCATTGAGCCAGTTAGGGGTACATCCTAAATGAGTACAAACGGCTGAAAGCGCAACAATCCCAGTAGGACTTTTATAAATCCACACTTTTTCAGTGTCTTTAAAGCGCTCATCAATTCCCAAAGAATAAGTGTCGGGAGCACCGGCTCTAAATTTAGAGGGTTTCTCAAAAAGCACGTTAGGGAATAAGAAACGACCGAGTAAAGCTCCTAAGGAGCCAAGAACCACAGAAAAAGTGATCCAACCCAACCAAAACCACGAAAGAAATTCTCGGCGACTAACACCGTCATTGGCAGAACTGTCCGTCGACATTTATGTAATCTCCATGCAAAGTAGTTTAACCACTTATTTTTCTACAAAGTTTTTAGCGGCTTGTCGAAGTTTTAGGTGCAGATGCTCCCGAGAAATTTTATAAACTTTGTCGCGCAGCTTCATTTCCTTTAGCGAGACGGCTGCTCGAAGACTTTCTTCGAATAGTTTTAAATTTTCTTGGGTCATAATTTCTTCATTTTTTTGACCAGCCTTAAGGGCTCGATCCAGAATTTTATCCACTATAGGAATCGCCCTTGGATCAGCCACAGAAGCCAATGAAAATGCAGAATTCCAACGAACTTCTTCCACCTCATCGCTCAGAAGATTGGCCAATCGTTCTTTAAGAATTTCACTGAATTCATTTTGAAATTTAATGAGATTTCCACTCGAAAAAGCAAAGATTTTACGAATCGAGGAGTCGTGGCTTTCACTGGATTTTAAATAAAAATCTTTCTCATCCGGACTTTCGAAGGGCCCCATTTGAGACAAACTGAGCAAGCCCATTAACAGCAATGGAAGAAATTTTTCTTGCCCTTCCAATGCTTTCAAAACATTTAAGATTCTCGGTCGAATAAGATTTTTGTCAGGGGCATAACCCAGAATTGCCACAAGAGCCGCCGCCCTCATTGGACTTTCAAATTCAGCCCTGGGAGGAATGCTCTCCAACTCCGCTAAAATATATGCGCTTTCGGCTGAATCAGGCACCCAACCCTGAGGAGCTTCTTGCAAATGCCTCAACCACTCCTGAGCAATCATCAACTTTTCTTGCTCTTTAGCTGACCTTAACTTTTGAAAAGCCTCAGCTTTATCGAAACTCTCAAAGGCAAGCCAATTAAAGAAGAATTTAAAAGCTACAACAGAAGAAACTATCAGAATAATAATCAGCGAAGATTTAAATAGAATCTTTGCAAACGAATCGTCTTCGTTTTTTTTGTAAAACTCAGGAAGACTCACTGTTTTGGAAAAGGATTATCGTCGGTGAATTTTAGGTAATCGTAATTCAAACTATCACGATCAAATTTCGAATATTCATACTCAGTGGTGTGCACTAAACATTCTGTAGGACAAACTTCTGTGCACAAACCACAAAAACAGCAAAGTGCTTCATCAATATCAAATCGTAAAAGCTTGAGTTTAACGGGTTTATTTCCAAACTGAGCTGGAGTTTTAGCGTCGGGATTCTCGTCGGCATTTTTTTTGCGACTTTCAATAGTAATACACTCTACAGGGCAAATCACCGCGCACTGATTGCAAGCAATACAACCTTCAACGTGATTGAATAATCTATTTCGAGAAATTGAGGGAAGCGTATCTTTGACTTCGGGATATGAAATTGTAACAGGACCCGCTCCGTAATTGTAACCGTCTAGCTTTTTAACCATTCCATTAGACTTCAAATAGGCTCTCATGGTGATAGCCATTCCTTTTGAAACGGTCTGAATAGCCGTAAAAATATTATTAAAATAATCGCGTAGAGCGTCCATTATCTATCAACCTCTCCCAATACGATATCAATACTTCCAAGGTAAGCCACGACATCGGCCAACATCATTCCAGAACACATTTCGTCCATACTAGACACAGAAATGAAACAAGGTGACTTAGCTTTAACTCGATAAGGCTTTTTAGTGCCATCGGCAATAATGTGATAACCCAAAGCCCCTCTTGGGCACTCAGTAGCATAATACACTTCACCTTGAGGCTTAACAGCTTTAGGAACTTTAGCCATGTTCTCACCATCAGGAATTTGAGCACAAGCTTGCTCGAGAATTCTGAGAGACTCTCTCATCTCTTTAATTCGAACATAGTATCGATTCCAACTGTCGCCGACTACGCCGACTTCGCCCTGACCGGTGCAAATATTAAAATCGAACTTATCATAAACCAAGTAAGGCATATCCTTACGAAGATCCCAATTGTAACCACTTCCTCGAAGGTTAGGTCCGCTAAAACCATAAGAAATAGCTTTATCGAGCGGTATCACTCCAACTTCAGCGGTGCGATCGACGAATATAGAATTGTGAGAAACGAGTTCATGGAACTCTTGAAGATTAGGCTTAAAATACTTCACAAACTCTTTAATGGTTTCGATGTGGCCACGAGTAATGTCTCTTACTACGCCACCGGGACGAATGTAGTTATAGAGCAATCTCGCACCCGAAATATCCTCGAACAAACGAAGAATATGCTCCCTATCACGGAAGGCAAAAAGGAAGGGAGTGAATGCTCCAATATCAATGGCATAAGTTCCTACTGCCAAAAGGTGAGAAGCGATTCGATTCAGTTCCGCCATAATCACGCGGATGTATTGAGCTCGTTCTGGAATAGCCACATCGAGTAGCTTCTCAAGAGCTAAGCAATATCCCAGCTCCATATTCATAGCTGCGACATAATCCATACGATCTGCATAAGGAACAACCTGAAGATATTCGCGGGTTTCGCTATGTTTCTCAAAGCAACGGTGGAGGTATCCAATATCAGGATATGCCCCTTTAACTATTTCTCCATCGCTAACAAGCTCCACTC
>JAGNHS010000050.1:0-17500 GCA_018001635.1 Pseudomonadota bacterium
GTGATAATAGCTTTCAATTAAAGTACCGTGCTAAAAACGGCCACACCCTAATTTATCCCTTAAAAATTTCTCGAACTAAAAAGCATAAGACATAGACACTCGAGTCACAGTTTGAACCATGACTTGATCAGCTTTTAATGGAAACGTAATTCCTAAAGATCCATTTAAATTTCGAGTGAATGAATAACTGTAAAAAGGAGTCAAATCTCTAGACTCCATATTGTAACGGCTTCCAAAAGAACGCTTTCGCAAACTTCTCAAAACAAGAAACTCCACTTGATGCATATGTCGCATGTTTTGCTTTCCTTCAAAAGACCAAACCTGATTGGTCACTCGCGCATATCCTTCCATTCTAAAAGGATCCACACCCGTTTTTAAAACCCACGGAGGGGCCGCATCTTTTTCTTTTGAAGGTTTCGATAAATTAAAACTTAAATGAGTTGAATTGACGGCTTTCTCGTATTTCTCACCCATTCCCTTAGTTTGTTCGCGGCTAGAAAGAAATTTTGGGATACCCCGTGAGAACATATAGTTTCGCACCGATACAGCCATCTCTCGACGAACTTTTAATTCTTCTTCGGGTTTTATGTTAAACATCACTCTCGATCTCACATCGAGTGACGTGCTCGAATATCCATGAAAGTACATGTAACTTCTCAAGCTACTCATATACTCATCATCAATTTTTCTTTTGAGTTCTTCGTTCATAACTGAGGTGCTGAGTTCACTTGCAAAGGTGGGCACAGCGGGGCCGCCAGAAGGCACCTTAGAGAGTTCCACTTCGTGGCGCTTTCGACTGTCCCGAGTGAGTCTCCCTTTAGTGGGACGATCATAATTATATTCAAGAATAACAGTATCTTCATCGCCGCTATTAGAGAGCTCTCTAAAGAGTTTTCCTGAGCCTTCATCAGAAGGATTTTGAGAAAATGACAAAAATGGGAATAGCAGAGCCAAGATTGCACCTAGAAACGCAAAATTTAAGCTCCTGCTCATCTTAGCTATATGGTTGCAAGTCCTAGGCCATGCCTGAAGTGCAGATTGATACATGCCTTTCTTTATTATTTCAGTAACTTAAGTTTTCGTCCCTGCCAGATCTATGACGTGCCGATCAAAACTTAAACAGGCAAAATAAATAGCTTTTTGCTTTTGACACGTTGCGGTAATTTTATTATGAGCTTAGCTGTGAGTTCACCGTTCAAAAAAACGCTGATTCTAAAAATAGGATTTCTTCTGTGCACCTTGAAAGCCCCTCTCTGGGCTAACGAAACCTCATACCCTGAAGCCCCAAAACAAATTCTAAAAAGCACTCCCTACACTCGCCCCGAAGCTCGCTTTATCACTCTAAGAATCCCAGCACCTCGAGGTCAAATCACCGATCGCGACGGCCAAGCTCTCGCGCAAAATCGTGTAGCCTACATACTCTCACTACGTCTTCCTCAAATAAAAAGTAAAATCGAAAACGAAAAAAAACAAATATTAAAAACATTCGTCGATGAAAAAATCACTCTTGCAGAAAAAGTTTTACAAAAAAAAGTATCCATTAATTTTGATAGAATTTGGGAGCATTGGTCCAATCGACGATGGCTCCCCTATCAAACAGATCTCATTCTTGAAGAAAAAGAAAAACAAAAACTTGAAAACGAACTCAATCCTACTCCGCTCTCACCAGGCTGGTATTTAACGGCATTTTATTTAAGACATTATCCACAAGGAGAAAGCTCTGCGCATATCATTGGAACACTCGGCAAAGTAGCCCCACTCTCGAGAGGTCCACTTGTAGGTTCGTATAAAAACAAAGAAGCCATGCTCGATCCACTCTGGGAAGACACGACTGGGCGCAATGGTCTTGAGAAAGCTTACGACCAACAACTCAAAGGCAAAGATGGCCTACTCGAGTTGATGATTGATGAAGACGGCAGCGAAATGCAGCGAAGTATTGTGAGAAAACCTATTCCAGGCCATAACGTCGTAAGCACCATCGATCTCAAATGGCAAAAATTTGCAGAGTCCTTACTTAAGAAAAAAAAGCAGCGCTCCGCATTTGTTATGCTCGACATTGAAAAAGGTGAGATTCCCGTTTTAGCGTCTTATCCATTATACAATCCGGCACTTTTTGCTCCTGCTATTGACCAAGCCACCTACGATAAACTCAGTAAAGCCAAAGACGATCCTCTAGTTGCTCGGGCTTGGCAGGGATCCTATCCACCAGGTTCTGTTTTCAAAATTCCCGTTGCTCTAGCCGCACTCGAGAAAAATATTTTTAACATTCCGTGGAACGAAACCACTTATAATATCAACGATGAAATTATTCGAAATACAACTATTGATTGTGGCACTGAATATCAGATTGGAAATAAAATATTTCACAACTGGTCTGACGAGGCCGAAGGTCCACTCAGTATCTACGAAGCTCTTATGAGATCCTGCAATACTTGGTTCTACCCTGTAGGCCAATCTACAGGCGCTCCCGATATTCTCTCTATGGCTCAAAGATTGGGACTCGGACAAAACACAGGCCTCGAAAAACTCGACGAAAATGCTCCTAAACTTCCACTCGATAAAAAATATTTCCCTGGAGATGTCGCCAACCTTTCCATAGGACAAGGCGATGTTTTAGTTTCGCCCATCCAAATTGCGAGAATGACATCGGCCATGATTCTGAGAGGCCGCCCGCGAAGCTTTAATATTTTAAAACAAATTCAAACTCAAAATGCTGAAGTCATCGAAGCTGCTCCGCCCTTTAATTGGACAGGATTAAAAACAATCAACTCTAAACTTCTCAACGTTGTCGCCGAAGGTCTTTATCTCGTCGTCAATGGCGATCGTGGAACAGCAACGGCTGCACAACATCCCGCTATGGAAGTTGCAGGAAAAACTGGAACCGCGCAATGGGGGCCTCTCAATAATCGAGCCTACGTAGCCTGGTTTACTGGCTTCTTCCCCTTCAACAAACCACGTTACGCATTTGCCATAATGATTGAAGGAGACCCTCATCAAAATCAAAGCGGTGGCGGAGCCGCAGCTCCTATTGCAGGCGAATTCTTAAGAAAAATATTTCCCGAAGGTGTGAGTGCTCCCGCTATAAAACAACCCGAAGCCGATCCCCTTGCCCAATCTTCAAGCCCAACAACTCCAAACACACCCGAAGCACCCAAGGGCCTTATGGAAAGTTCTTTTCTCTCTGACCAAGACAATAACCCGAACGCATTACCACAATCGAATACCGGATTTGAAGCTTACACCCCACCCACGAATCCAAGCTTCGCCGACAACTATCCCAACAATTCTCCGCAGAATCCAACGGCTCCCTCTGCCAATCCCGAAGCCGATGCTCCTCGATCTAGAAATCAAAGTTCTAAAGAAGCTCCCAAAGGATTCTTAAGAAGAATTTGGGATGGAATATCTCGCTAATGATTCATATTCGAGATTTTTCCTATTCGAAAATTCCTCCACCTCCACAAAAACTTCCTTGGGATTCTTGGCCTCAAACTCCGCTGGTCGTTGATATCGGATGTGGCGTAGGCGAAAGCACAATTTCATTGGCTCGAGACAATCCTAACTGGACTGTTTTGGGTATCGAAAGAACAGAACTTCGATTTGAAAAATTTAAAAACCTGCAATCAAAAACTCAATTGAACAATCTCTATCCCATTCGTGCAGATGCTATTGCCTGGATCTCCCACAATCTTCCCCCAAAATCTGTAGATCATTTTTATTTTTATTATCCAAACCCTTACCCTAAGGCCGAACAAGCCAATCTTCGCTGGCATAGAAGTTCTTTTATGCATAAAATTTTAGACACTCTTAAAGAAGATGGCCTCATCACCATATGCACTAATATTGAAAGCTATTTTAAAGAGGCCAAAGAATACATGATGAGTTATTGGGGACTTGATCTTTACCGAGTTAAAGTCAAAATCGGAGACGCAGAAAAAGCTCGCACAGCTTTTGAACGAAAATATCTTGAGCGAGGTGAAACTTGCTGGGAAATTTGCTGTCGCAAACCTGTTTCCGCAGAAAAACTTTTTTTTACTACTTAGTCTCTGTAACTGGACTTTGAGCCGCAGGACTCTCAGGGGCTGCAGCGGGGGCCTCAGGGGCAGCGCTTGGAGCCTCTTCTTTTACTTTATCTGAAAAATTACCAGCTTTAATGTCTTTAATAAATTGAGAAGACAATGCGTAGTTATGAGGCTTTTTTGATTTTTCCAATTTCACTTCAATAGAAGCAGGAGAGCCCGCAGACACTTCATGATACTCTTGCACGGCTTCAAAACCTTCTGACTCAACTCGGATTTGGCGCCATCCACATGGAACGCTTTCCTTAGCGTGTCCATGCTCACCAACTTCAATTCCATCAATTAATATTTCAGAATGTTTCACAGATGACTTCACTTCAATCTGACAAGCGCCATAGAATAATTGAACTTTTTCAGGCTCCTTTTTTGAACACGAAACAAACGATAATGCTAAAAGCCATAAAAACGATCTTGCTGCCATGCGCCCTACATTAATCTGCCTATGCCCATGCTTTCAATTGCCTTTTGGAAGAAAAATGATGAAACTTTAGGTGCAGGATGTCGCAAAAAATTTTATTCCCTTTTTTATTTTTTTTCACTGTCTCCTGCGCCAAAGGGCCAGGCAAAGAAGCCGTTATTGCCAACACGCTACTCACCATCATGGCTAATATGATTGAATCCAACGTCACACTTCTTTTGGACAACACCGTTTCACGCCTCAACATACCTTGCTCAGGTGGAAGCGGCACTATGGCCGTTAACGATGCCGCCTATGGAACAATTGATCCCGGACAAAATAACCTTAGCATCAATACGACTGTCGATTTTAATCAATGTCTCATAAAAGTCTGCGACCGAAAAAAGATGACCACTCTCAACGGCAATGGGCTTTTTTCGATTGGAATCACAGCCACTGTACAAACAGGGAGCACGACCTTATCAGACATTGCACTTACAGTGACTTCAAGCGGTCTCCATTACACAGGAGAATTAGAAGGTGATTTCAGTTATTCCTATGAACTCACCGGCACACTGTCTCGCGACACCTTTGGAGGCATTATCATAAGAGAAGCCACCCCTCCCAATCCTCTTAATTACAAGAACAAATTTTACAATGCTAACGACCTCAGCTCTCTCTCAGATGGCTGTTAAAATTCACATTTTCTTAACCTAAAGTTATTGATGAATTATCTTTCCTGAACCCAATTAATTCCGATACTCTTATATGAAGGTTCGGGAGATTTTAACTTATGCCCTTTGAAGCTAAGAAAAAACTTTTGGATGTGCCCGCAAACATGGCTCAATTGCCTCAGCCCATGTTTCTGGAGAATCCCCGCATTCGCAGTGCTATGGAAAGTGTATACAACCACCCCCATATTCAAGTGCTGCTTCGCCAACTTTGGCTCAAAGACCCCTACACCTACACCCACAGCCATCGCGTGGCCGATCTTTCACAATGGCTTGGGCAACACCTTTCTCTATCCAATCAAGAGCGAGTAGAAATTTACCTAACGGGTCTACTTCACGACATCGGAAAACTTTTCACTCCAGACGAAGTCTTAAAAAAACCCACTCGGCTCAATGAGGATGAATTTAAACTCATGAAAGAGCACCCCATGCATTCCGCTAAGATTATTCGCCAAGTGCGCGATCTTGGATACCTTGAAAGAGGTGTGATTGCCCATCATGAACGATTTGACGGTAAGGGATATCCCCATAACACTAAGGGTGAAAAAATCCCTCTCTTCTCGCGAGTTATATTTGTGGCCGACACCTTCGACGCTATGACTACGAGCCGCGTCTATAGAGAAAAGTTAGATTTAGAGAAAACCTATAAGGACTTGATTGATTGTTCTGAAACTCAATTCGACCCCGAAGTCGCCAAGACCTTTGTCACACAGCATAAAAACATTCGCGGATGGATTCCCACAAGCAAAAAAGCAGCCTAAAACTTATGAGTGGCTCCCAACGAAGATTCTTCTAGTCAATCCGCAATTATTTGCTTTTGTAATCGCGTAAAAAGCTCCACAGTTAGTCAATGTATTATGGACGGCGCACAAGACCTAGGCAGTGTCTATGATCGTTGCGGAGCGGGTGTAGGCCCTTGCGGAGGCGCTTGTAGAGTAAAAATCCAGGAACTTCTCAACGAAGCCAGCTCAAAGCCCGTTAAGACCCCCGATCAAGAGAAGAGTCCCCCGGCTTTAGTCGAAGCCATAAGTCTTTTTAACCGCCATTATTACTGGGAATGCCATGAAGTTCTCGAACACGAGTGGCTAGAAGAACACGGACCCAGAAAATTATTTTACCAGGGCCTAATTCAAGCATCGGCAGCTCTTTACCACGTACTTAACGCCAACCCCCAAGGGGTCATTCGCCTAGCCCAAGAGTCGATCCATAAACTTCAAGCTTATCGCCCTCGATACATGGGGGTAGAACTCGAAAAACTTATCTCGGGGCTAGAATTTTATAAAAACTCAGCCAAAGAAATTTTAGGTCAAACCCGAAGCGGCTTTGACTATAAGCTTCTTCCTTATTTAACTATAGGTACGGAAATGGACACACCAAAGCAGCAGTTGCCATGATTTTTAATTTCTTTAAGCGAAAAAAAATTCATAACTTAGAGCAAAAAGATTTTCATCTTTTAGATCCCATGGCCGTGGATATCGTTTCCGATCTTCAAGAAGCCGGACACGACGCCTATCTCGTAGGTGGTTGCGTTCGAGATATTCTATTAGGACTTAAACCCAAAGACTTTGATATTGCCACGTCTGCTAAGCCAGAAGACGTTAAAAGAAGAGTTCGTCGCAGCCAAATCATCGGTCGACGATTTAGAATTGTACTAGCTCGAAGAAATTCAAGAACGAGTCACTCCGACTCTTCTCACCAACTTTTTCCTTCCTTCGATCATAGCCCCATTCATGAATATCAAATCACCACTTATCGTCGAGAACCCATCATGGAAGACGGACGACTCAATGAAAATGTTTATGGAGACATAAGACAAGATGCTTTTCGCCGAGACTTCACTCTAAACGCACTTTATCTCGATCCCAATAAAAGAAAGATTCTCGACTTTACGGGTGGCTATGAAGACATCAAAGCTCGTCGACTAAAAGTCATAGGAAATCCTGCGGCACGTTTCCAAGAAGATCCCATACGAATTTTTCGCGCCATTCGATTTCTGTATCGTACAAAATCTCAATGGGATCCTAAAACTTTCAGCGATCTTGAAAAAATGCTTCCTGAACTCAAGAAAGCCAAAAAGGAACGACTCCGAGAAGAAATATTAAAAGCTTGGAGAGAAGGGGCTTCTTCAAACGTATTTAGTTTTCTATTAGAAAAAGGAATTTGGGGATACCTAGCCCCTCTTTATGCGGGCAAATGGGCTCGCGATCCAAATTATCACAAAAACAGTTTAGATTTAGCCAAAGCCGTTGAGCATCATCCCTGGTATCAAAGCAAAGTGGCCACTCCTTTTATTTTCTTTATGTCATACGACTACTGGATGCGTCATAGTGTTCATGATCGCAATCGATTTGAAGAACTCTTCCAAATTCTTAATGTCTCAAAATACGAAAGACACGACATCATGAGAATTGCTTCGGTGTTGCGCAAGATGCGTCAAGAACGATTTGAGAACGCACCTAAGCTACTTAATAAAGTGAATCCATTTCTCTACCACATGAATAGTCAATGTTTTTATATACTCTCGATATTATCTCATGCTCGAGTTGATGGATTCGAGGGAGCTTGGAAAAAAGTTTCCGAACAATGGAAAACTTACTTAGATAAGTCAAGAAAAATTCTTTTATACAGAGACAAAAACCATAAGACATGATGCGTAAGAAAAATTTATTATTATTTTTTTCACTTTTTCCTTCTAAGAATGAGTTTCTGATTGTATGACCATTTCGATGAGCTGGAAATCTCTAGGATGGCAACTGCAAGAAATCGTAAACCTTAAAGACCAAGGGGTCCCCCACTTGGAACTTCTTCAACTTTATAAATTCTCTGGAAAACGAAAAGAAGATACTGAAAATATCCTCTGGTTCGTGGCCCCTACGCTTAACCCTCTCAAGGCGGATGCTTTTGTATCTAATCTTTTACAAAAGGCACTCATGAAATCTTCCTTTGCCCCTGAAGTAGATGTTTATCTAACTCCCATAGTCGGCAACAAAGAAAAATCAAATTACAAAGAAGATAACGGCGGCTGCCTCTTTAATAATTTTCCAACGGAATCCTCTGGTAAAAATTCCACTTCTTCTGAGCTCAATGTATTTCATAAAACTCTCATGAGATGGGGAAGTGTTCTTCAACCCAAATGTTTAATCACTTTCTCTATCGGCAAGCCGATGATTCGTTATAACGATTTACCCAATAACGTTATCGATAAACTCTCTGACTTGAGCGAACGCCCTTTGTACACTTTTGGTTCGGAACCAGAAGAAATCGACGAAATCACTAGCGAGTCGTACAAGCAAAAAACTGAAGAAAGCTTTGGACAATGGTGCATTGAACAAGAGATTCAATGGATTGACTTCTCTCTCGACGCTTCTAAGAAAAACTTTGAAGATGTTGCCGCCACTGAATGGAAATCTTTTGTAGGACCTTGCTTAAAATGGCTCGTCGAAGGCGCGCGATTTCAACCGGTTATCGAAGAAGATCCGCTCAGAGACATTGAGGTTATTCCTGCGTTGGAAATGCCTCCTGAGTTTGCAAATCTTTAATATATAATATTTTGTCAAAAGACTTGCCTAGAGAATAGCTTTCCTCGATGATTTGGTTTCATGAGGTGGGGGATTCTAAAATTATTTGTATTTTTTTTCTTTATTGAAAATTCATTGCACGCCGACACAATTAAACTCCAAGTAGATGGGAGCCACACTGAAATCGAAGAAGAAAATAATCACGAAAGACGAAAAAAAGAATTACAAGATCTTCAAAATCTAATCGAGTTCAATAAAATTCTAGACTCTTTTTTAGAAAGCATTCCCAGCTTAAGTGATGTCACTGCCCTTCCCTCTCACGGGAAACTCAACCACATTAGTCAGTCCATATTAAGTATTTCTTCGCTTTCTGCAAACTTACCTGATCACGCTCTTGTTGAAGTTTTTCTTCCAAAAAACAGGTGTGAAACTGGATTTGTACGCTGGGGCGATCCCGTGAAAGGTTTTCGCAAATGTCTCATACTAGGTAGAGGAGAATCTTTTTTTGGAAATCTTGAGGATTTTAATAAAGCTAAAAAAGCGAATCCTAAAACTTATAAAGATTGGATCGTGGGAGAGCTGCCAGAAAGTCTTGCCAAAAACGATGTCGATGAAGATGAACAACTCGGAAAAAATCCCACCTACACACACTGTATGTATCGACCCGAAACTCAATTTAACGGAGCCTCCATCACCCACAGAAAGAATTCCACCATTGGGAACTATTGGCTCGATACTGGAGAAAAAATTCACCCCGGTAAAGACAAATGGGGAAAGCAAGGCGATCAATTTCTACTCCCTATAAGAATGAATAAAATTGCTGATCCTCGCAATGAAAACTACGACAATGAAGGTAAACTCACTCTACGCGATAATTTTTGGTTTCATTCGCATAAAAACAAGTTTCTAAATTCACCACTTGAGGGCTTGAGCACCTGGGGCTGCGTAAGAATGCCGCCTAGCTGTCTTATTGAAATGCAAACATGGGTGAGCGAGACCAATGAAAAAGATTTAAAACCACAGGCCAACGTCATTCAAAGCGACGAATGGGTTGATAATTTTTTAAAGGAATAACTCCAAAATCTCTATTTAGCTTTTTCAGCTATTTCGGGAGGAACGTAATAAATCCCTGGCAAGGTTCTATATTTTTCAGCCCAATCCAGACCGTAACCCACCACAAACTTATCTTCGATTTCAGTTCCCACAAAGTCCGCTTCACATTCCACAACTCGGCGACTTTTTTTATCTAAAAGGGCTGCAATTTTTACACTCTTAGCGCCGCCATTTTCCATTCTCTTTTTTAGAAAATTTAAAGTCCTACCTGTATCCACAATGTCTTCAACTAAAAGCACATGGCGACCTCGAATAGGCACTTCAATATCTTTATCGATTCTAACCACTCCCGAGCTCTCCATGGCATTTCCGTATGAAGAAGCACGAATAAAATCTACAGAAACAGGACGTTTTAGAGCTCTAACAAGGTCGGAATGAAATATCCAAGCTCCCTTGAGCACGCCAATACAAACTAAATCTTCACCCTCGGGATAGGATTTATCAATTTTATCAGCCACTCTTTCAATCATTTTTTCAAGTTCTTGTTTAGACACTAAACAAGGAAATTCTATAGGAGCAATCATATCTATTTTTCCTCTTTCATCAGTTTATCGAGCTCTCTAACAACATCATAATGTCTCGATGTTGCAGTCGTTAATTTATCTACCCCAAAAACTTCTTTAAGAATTTTATCGGGGTCATCACTCAAATCGATAAAAGCATCCATAAACTTTAAAACTTCTTCAGGATGCGCTTTATGAATGTCTCCTCTAACCACAATGGCGTCATTAGGAATGGGGTCAGAATACTTAAGCACTTTAAGATGAGTTCGTTGGGCTTCTGGAATTTCAGCAGCCGTCCACGCCCCTTGATTCTTTTGAGGATCATCAGCCCAAACTGCAGCGGCGTCCACCTCTCCCTTTAAAAGAGCTTCAACGGCCTTAGTGTGTGTTCCCAAAAACAAGGCTTGCACCTTAGTCCAATCCACTCCTGCTTTTTTAAGCATGGCATGAGGATATAGAAATCCACTCGCACTTTGTGGATCTACAAAAGCTATTTTTTTATTTTCTAAATCTTTTAACGATTTAATTTTAGACTTTTGCCCAACTAAAATGGCAGAAAAATAGAATTCCGAATCACCATAGACTTTCTTAAGCAAAACTTTAACATCCATTTCCTTTTCGGCTTGAATGAGGTTCAAAGGAGAAAGTACAGCAAAATCAATTTTAGCTGTTTTAAGCTGTTCGACGGTCTCCTGATAACTCGAAGAAATCACAATTTTTAAGGGCAACTTAGATTTTGATTTTAATTTTGTTTCTAAAGAAGTCACATCTCGAGTGGCTTCATTGGGTTGCAAGCCTAAAATCCAAGAAGTTTTTGCTTCTTTATTTTGTGCACACGAAATAAAAAGTAACCCTATTATTAAAAGGAAAACGTGGTGATTAACTGCTGTGAAGAAGCTTTTGTTTTTCATTTGCTGAGAAGTATTCTGCCATGCGAGACCCAAGTATTCCAGCTTCAAAAAGCAAATGAAGCGGAATCATCATAACCAACATACTCACAGGGTCAGGAGGGCTCAGTAAAGCAGAAAGCACCGCATTGATAATTATAGCGGGCTTTCTCTGCTCAATCCAAAAACTCGAAGCCACCCAACCTCTAGCTGATAAAAAAATCATCACCACTGGTATTTCACAAAGTAACCCACAAAGAAGAAGCAATCCCAAAACCGAATTCACGTAAGAAGACAGAGTTAGAAAAGGCAACACATCCAGCGAAGCAAACTTTATAATGACCTGAACCAATGCCGGGAGCACGTATTGGTATCCTAAATAAACTCCTATAGAAAAAGAAAGCATGGCTCCTAAAATGAGCCTTAAAAAGGACGCCTTTTCTCCAGATTTAAAGGCAGGTCTTAAAAATCCATAGATATGATAAACAATAAAGGGAAGCGCCAGAGCCATTCCAGCAATTAAAGAAACCCTTACGACAACCCAAAATTTTTCCAAAGGCTGCGTATAAACAAGTTTAAAACCTTGAGGCATATAAAGCTTCAAAGGAATTTGAAAAAATTCTATGATTTGTCTGCTTAACGCATACCCAAGTCCAGAGGCACCCAATAGACCTATAAAAATCCATCTCACTCTTTTTAATAATTCATCAAGATGAGTTAAGAGAGGTTGCTTTTCAGACATGCGGTTCTAAAGGTTCCTTGAAGACTTGTTTTAATTCTGAGCTTTTGTCTTCTTTTAATTTTAGATTAGCTTTTAATTCTAGGGCTTGAGCTTCTTCTTGAGCTAAGATTTTTAAATTCTCCCACTGAGTTCGCCAACGCCCAATCAAACGTCCGATTTGCTGTGATTTAATCACGAGCTCTTTAGGGCCGAGTACTAAAAATGCAATTAAGAGCACAAGCAGCATCTCAAAAAAGCTAATTTCCATGAATTACGGTTTTACTCTATGGATTTGAGTTTTTCTCTAAAAAACTCAGTAAAAGCACTTAAACTATAGGGAGAAGTGCTGGCTAGGCTCAATACCCCAATTTTTAAGTCCTTTTCCATCCTGCTTGAGACCTGGATGGGCATCGATCCTTGATGAAGCCATAAAATTGGTAATGGATTTTTTTCTTTGGCTTGAAGTTTTTTAACCATATCCAAGAAACCTAAAAACAAAGGTTCATCTCCTTGCGCTCTAGGAGGAGTTATTAAAAGCATGGGTTGCCCCTCTTTTATATTTTTTTTGATTTCATTTAAATAATGCGATCGGTCTGTTGGATTCAGTCTTTTGGAAATCACACTCACTTCATCGTGATGACGATACTTGTTCCAACTTCCAACAAGCCTTCCATCGGGAACATAAACTTTCCAAACTTTGCTCTTTAGATTGGAAAAAGCTTTTAGAATAGGATTTTCTTGTCCCGCCTCCCATTTCAAAGCCTTTTTCAAAATTTCTCTCACTAATTCAATGGAAGAGCGCTTCGCTAGTTGCTGACGCCATTGATTTTCCTTTTCATTGGACTCAGTATTTTTATAAAGCGCTTTTAAATCCCAAATTCGTTTTAATTTTTGCTTCAATTCATATTCGGGCAATTCACCAGAAATGACTGCCGACATTAATCTTAGCTTAACTTTTTTTTGATCCGAGCGAGACCAAACAACCATCACCATATCTCCACCAGCCTTCAAACTCTGAAGGGCTAACTCCCCTATAGACAATCCCTCTAAGCCTCTAGCGGCTTGCATTTCTAAATCATCACTTATGACCAGTCCTTCATAATGGAGCGTTTGTCTTAAAACATGAGTTAAAAGCACTTTTGAAGAACTCGCCGGACCTCTGTCCACTGATTCAAATTCTGCATGAGCTGTCATTAATGCGGGTGCACCCGCATCAATTATTTTTCTAAAGGGAAGCAAATCCCATCTCCAAATATCTTCCCAGCTTTTCTTTATAATGGGTCGTCCAAAATGAGCATCCACATCCGATCCGCCATGTCCTGGAAAATGTTTGGCTACCGAAAGTACTCCTGCGTCTTTAAGCCCCTGCATATAAGCAATTGTCATTTTAGAAACTTGCTCAGGATCATTACCCCACACTCTATTTTGTAAAAATGAGCGTGCATTTCCTAAATCCAACACAGGTGCAAAATTTGTATTAATACCCAATGCTCTTAACTCTTGTGCCTGAAGTTTACCAACTTCAAAAGCCATTTTAGGATCTGCCGTTGCCCCTAAGGCTAAAGCATCTGGGAAAGGCGTAATTCCACTTCGGATTCTCAAAACTCTTCCACCTTCATGGTCTGTTGCTATGAAAGGAGGCCATGCTGAATTCACTTTTGTTTTAATTTCATCAGATAATTTTTTTGCATCAGTTGCCGATGACATATTCCAAGAAAATAAGGCCACCCCGCCGGCCTTAATATCTTTAAGCTGATCCACACTTCTATAACCAATAAAAAGAAGTTGAGACACGCGCTCTTCTAAACTTAATTTTTCATAGGCTTGATCAAAATCACTTTCAGATTTTGCAGAAAAAACAAGAATAAAACTTAAGATGAAATAAAACAAAAAGGCATCCCCTTAGTTTTATTCTATAGCTATAGCTCAATGTTAAAACACCAAAAGTTTGGCTAGAAAATATTTGACGTTTTAGAATAAGGAATGCGAAGCAAATTCTTCAATTCTTTGTTGAATCAAGAGCATAGCCCTATCTTCAGAATCTTTAGTTTCAAGGCTTAGCTGAACTTCCTCTATACTAAAAATTTCCTTGTACTGCATTTTGACAGTGGCGAAGGGTTTAGGAATCACAGCTTTCGACCAACTTTTTTCAAGTATCCACGCAGGTCGAGTTTCACTATAGGCAAAAAGTACAGGTGATTCTAAAAGTTGGGCCAGCTTAAGCAGCCCCTTTTTAGCTACACGACGAGGGCCTCGCGGTCCATCTACAGCAAGACTCACTAACGGACATCCAGATTTTTGAGCAGATTCAACTAAACTTCTAAAACCACTCACGGCACCTCGACTGGAGGAACCTCGGGCCACATGAAATCCAAGTTTTTTTAAAAAAAGTGACAGCAAAGAACCATCCTGACTTAATGAAACTAAAACCACCACTGGACGAAAAAAATGGATCGCAATTAAAGGCCAATCATGTTCATGAAAATGACCTATCACTGTTGGAATTTTATTTTTAATCCTCTCCCTAGAAATCCCTGGATATTCACCTTCTTTTATTCTCCAAGTGCTTCTTAATAAAAAAAGTAAAATATAAACGAAATTTACTAAAAGAATTTTTCCAAAAGTCTTCATTAACTTTGAAACGAAAATTTTATCACATCATAAATTTGTCGTGATCGACGTACTAGCTCCAATAAATGCTCAGATGTCATCCAAGATTTTTTACTAAAAGCCATAGGGGTGTTTGCTTGAAAATCTAAAAATTTCTTAAGGCCTGTTTTATTTTCAGGCACGCGAAATTTTTTCGGCAATAGCTTCTGGTGTGAAACCATACTTTTGATAGTTAACCTCAGGAGAACCCGATTGTCCAAATCCCTCAACTCCTATTCGAAGTAATTTTGGTGCAGAGGCCCGATTTGAGAGTCTTTCTGCCAAGACTCCTCCCAATCCCCCCTGGGGATAATGGTCTTCTACGCTAACAATTAGCTCTGGTTTAGTGGTTAATATTTTATCTATATTTAACTCAGCCACAGGCTCAATCCATTGAGCATTTACAATTGTAGCTTCAGAAAATTTACCTGACGAAATAAGAATATCTGCGGCTTTGACAGCAGCTTCTAGAACGCCCCCGGTAGCTACTATTGCCACATTTTTAGAAGCTTTTGCAGTATTTAGAAATTCCCATTCACCAACTTTAAGTGCTGTCTTATTTTTTATAGGGCAAAGATTTTGCCTAGTGAGTCTTAAATAAGCAGGACTATCATTAGACTTCACTAAAAAATCAATAATTTGAAGAGTGTCAGATTCATCCGCTGGTTGAAAAACTTTCATTCCAGGTAAAATTCTCATTAATGCCAGATCTTCTAAAGCCATTTGAGAATGACCATCTTCTCCAATTCCCACACCAGCATGTGTACCCACTAAAGTCACTCGAGCTCCAGTGAATGAAACACTCATTCTAATTTGATCAAAACGTCCAGTAAGAAAACAACCAAAACTAGCGGCAAAAGGAATTTTTCCAGAGCGCGCCAATCCAGCGGCCACACCAATCATATTGGCTTCTGCAATCCCCATATTAAAAAATCGATCAGGAAATTTAGCAGCGAACAAATCCGTTCTTGTCGATTTCGATAAATCACCATCTAAAACAACTATTTTAGATTCTTCATCACCGAGTGCTGCTATTTTTTCACCAAAGGCTAAGCGACTCGCTTTAGCCTTTTTACTTAAATCAAAAATATTTTCAAACAAACTCATATCGCAACCTCTTATAGCGCTGTTAAAAGCGAACCTTGAGGAGATCCCTCAGGGAATAATTCTTTTATGGCTTGGTCTAATTGTTCTTTATTTGGAGCAGCTCCATGCCACTTATTAGGATGCTCTATGAAGGAAACACCTTTACCTTTTATTGTGTGAGCCACTAAAAATTTAGTTTTAGCCTGAGGCTTAGCTTCGATTTGATTAAAATACTGACTTAATTTTTCAACATCGTGTCCATCACACTCTTGAACATCGAGGTTAAAAGCACGAAGCTTATCAACGAGTGGTTCAAGATCCATAACTTCTTTAGTCGTTCCGTCAATTTGACCTTTGTTGTAATCTAAGATGAAAATAAGATTGCCAGGTTGGAACTTTCCGCAAGCCATTAAACATTCCCAAACTTGACCTTCCTGAGTTTCTCCATCACCCAAAACACAATAGACTTTTGGCAAGCGATTTAATTTCTTATTTTGAAAATCCAATCGCAATCCCAAAGCCATTCCAAGGGCCACAGAGGCTCCTTGTCCAAGGCTTCCTGTTGAAGCTTCCATGGCTGAGAATCTTAATCTATCAGGATGACCCTGAAGAAAATGTCCATAATGACGGAGCTTAGCCATTTCCATTGCAGGAAAAAGTCCAAGGGCACTTAAAACTGCATAATACGCGGGAACCCCATGTCCCTTAGACAAAACAAAATGATCATTGGCTACAGCTGCAAAATCTTTGAGATCGTAATGAAAATTCTTATCAAAAATTGCTGTGAGTATTTCAACCATGGAAAAGGAACCACCAGGGTGACCAGACTTCGCTAAATATATCGACTCTAAAATCGCCTGACGTAATGCCTTACGGGTTTGTGGAGAATTTAATGAAGTTCCCTTGGGCCATTCAAAAGCCATCTAATACCTCTTAGATTTCTTTTAAAACTCATATATGACTATGAAAAGACGTTAGAAAAATTTTTTAAAAGTATGTGTTAAAAGCTCATTGAATTTACGAGGCTTTGGCTTCTAGTGCCTCTTCACACTCCTGCAATTGTGAGTCCTGACCATGCAATTGATCCTCTAAATTCGAAATAAATTCTTCAAATTCAACTGGCTTAAGTGGACGAGAAAGGCCACCTGGAATCAAGACTTTTCCAGTGGCCGGACTTCGAGATGAATCCCATAAAGTAAATTTGACATGAGGCATTGATCCAAGAAATTTAGCCATAGTTTCTTCTGCTAATTTTTGATTGAGCCCATCATCATCAGAGAAGCCCACCAAATGCAAAGACTCTTGAGCTGTTCCGGCGACATTCAAAACTTTAGGGGCCTCAAAGTCGATAGGCATGTCATTTATTCTGGATACAATTTCCCTTAAACGATCAGCTTTAGCTTGTGCAGGTTTAGGGACGCTTCCAATACAGTAAATGTTTTCTCTAGGTGGCAAATAAAATTTCACTCCTAATTTATTTCTGTAATAGCTTAATAGTTTATCTATTCCCTCTAAGACTTCTTCAGAATCATGACCTCGAGCGGTTAAAAAGAATACTCTTTTAGCCAATTCTGGATCCGTTAAAACACTCAAAAGAGTCTCGAAACTAGGTCCAACCCAATGTTCCGGACTAGATTCCTTTAAGGCACGAAGAATATCATCAAGAAAATAGTTTCCATTTTCTTTTGGGCGGAAATATCTAAAAGATCCTGTTTTATCATCCCCTCGAATTTCAAAATGTCTCCAAATTCCTGCTTTTCCAATTTGCTCTCTTATTTTTGAATAATCACCTGTACTCACATAAACTTCTCTTCCAGAT
>JAGNHS010000008.1 GCA_018001635.1 Pseudomonadota bacterium
GTCTAAGTATGGGCATGAGTGCCGATGCGCATTTGGCCATTGAAGAAGGTTCAAGCTGTGTTCGTATAGGAACTCAACTTTTTGGTGCTCGATAAGTCATGACTAATTTAGCCAATGAGTTTCGCACTATTGTTTTAAATTTAGAAAATCGATTAAAAAGAAAGAACCCTGCAGAGAGTTTCGACAAAGTACAATTTGCACTTAATAATTTAAAATTAAAAATTGATGCTAATAAAGTTGTGTTGGTTTCTGGAAATAATGGCAAGGGAAGTGTTTGCGCCACGCTAGAAGCGCTTTTGAGGCATGCCGGAAAACGTGTCGGGGTTTCTCTTTCGCCGCATTTAATTTCGGTTACAGAAAGAATAAGGCTTAACGGGAAAGAGGTTTCTCGTTCTACATTTTGTCAGGCTCATTATGAGCTCGAGAAGATATTTGTTGATGAGTCTTTTGATTTTTACGAATGGATTACGTTGTTGGCTGTTTGGATTTTCTTTTCTGGAAAATACGGTGAGCCAGTAGATTATGCTGTTTTTGAAGCCAGACAAGGAGGACTTTGGGATGTTGCCAATCCTATTCCTCATAAGAATTGTGTGATCACTAGACTCTTCCAGTCTAATGAAAAAATTGACATAAAAACGTTAAGAGAAATTGCCAAACATCAGTATGGAACTATAACTCGTAATGCAAAAGTGGTTCATTTAAAAGCTCCCGATCGATGGAATCCTCTCTTGAGCGCTATTAAGGAAAAAACGAAGAGTAAATGGGCCGAAGTTTCGGATATTGATTTTGAAGTGTTTTACCGTAAGCGAGAGGTCACCTTTAGTTTGATTAGTAAATGGGGGCAGGTAGAGCTTGTTTTGGCTGGACCCCGGGGTGTTGAAAATACATTATTAGCATTGCAAATGTTTGAAGAGCTTGGTTTTGATCCTCGGGAACACTTAGAGGCTTTAAAAAAAGTTCACTTTCCTTGCCGAATGCAGAGAATAGATGAGTACAACGAAGCGCAGTGCCCAATCTTCTTATCTGGGGATTATACGATTCAAGGGATTATGAGCTTGGTCGAGTTGTTGGATTATTATCCACGTAAAAATCTGCACATTTTAATCGGCGTTAATATGGATCAAGAAGTGGATCAGATTCTCTCACCGCTATTTAAAATAAAAGATGCTCATATTTACTTAACTCGTTCTCCAAGAAGATCACTTCCATTGAGGTCATATGGTAAATGGCATCGTAAGGCTGTGGGGGCGTGGGCTAGTCCAAAAATTGCACTCGATAAGATTGCAAAAGTGGCTCATCGTGAAGACATGATACTTGTTACCGGTTCTTTGGAGTTAGTGGGAAGAGTGAAAGAGTTTATTACTGAAAAACCTCAAGCCCGAAAAAGAGATGCGCTTAGAGAACTCAGTCTTTAAGGCGTCTAAGTTTTATTCAGATCTCCCAAAATTCGTTATTTTTTAGAGAATCCAAGGCTTAAAGTCTGATTTTTATGACGCTTTTCTTAGGCACACCTTTAGCAATACTTCCTTCACTATGAAACTGAGAATGCTTTTAAGTGCTCTTTTAAGTTTTCAGGGAATTCAGGCATTGGCTTGGGACGAGCAGAGATATCAAGGCATTCGAGAATCTATTGTTAGTTATTTTGATAATCATAAAAGCAATGAATTTGGATTAGTCGCAAAAGAGGCTAATAATAATTCTCTCGCCGAAGGAATTGCTAAAGAGTTTGAATCCAAAGAAGCCGATAAAGTTAATCAACTCTTTGATCGAATCCAAATTTTAATAAAGTGGAGATATTTAGAGCCGAAGGGAAATTTTGCCGATTTTATTTCGAGTGATGCTGTAGATTATCAGCTTATTTACTTTGCATTTTTAAGTTTAGTTGTTCAAGGCGGAGATCGATTGTTTGAAAAAACCGTTGCTTCATCTAATGGAGCAGAAATTTATTCTGATTCTGGTTTGGATCCGAAAATATATGCATTTTTAGTAAGTCAGAGAGCTGAAGATTTAAAAAATAAAGACATTAAAAGTAAAGCCGTTTCAGCTTTGAGTGAAAATTCGGATTCTAATTTAGCGATAAAATAAGAGAGAGTTGTTGTGAATCCAACCTCGAAACGAACCGACTCGTTCAACTTCACTGTAATCATCGTTTTTTCTAAGAATTCTAACCCTTGATCCTGAAGTAGCTTGTGCGGTTTCTTCCGCTGCGTCTAGGGGGGCCGCTCTCAGTGTGGAATCCTTTTGAACAATTGCAAAACTTTTTCCTAACGAAGTGAATAGTGCAGAAACGATCAGCATAATCATTAGACAAAGGCCAAAGATAGACTGTCTTTTACTAAGAGCTTTAATAAATTTAGCGGATAAAAGTATGAAGCCTAAAAGTCCCGCAATGAAAAATTGTTCTTCGGCCCTTACGTAGCTTTGAAGCGTAAATGCCCATTCAGAAGGATGCTCCATGGGCATTCCTCTTCCGCCCGGTATTAAGTTTTGAGCTATTTCTATATCTTTTCTAATGTCGCCATTAAAGCGATCGCTCTTTTGAGCTTCGTATAGGTGCCAAATCCCCGAGCCGAAATTTTTATTGGAAATCATGGCACGCCCTAAATAATAATCTAAGCCAGGTGATCGCCAGCCATTACTATATAGGTTTTCTAAATCTTTTTGAGCTTCGGGATATTTACCCTTAGCGAGGCTATCTAAGGCTTGTTTATAGAGACTTTGTAAATTCTCTTGAGCCATGACTTTGTTGGAGAGTGTGTATCTCCGCCTCTAAGGCTTTGATAAAAGTTTCTAGCTCTGCAATTTGATTTTTTAGCTGACGATTTTCTTCAGACAAGCGAAGATAGTCGTTAGAAGCGTTAGCCCCTAAAGAATCTTCCTTTCGCAGACTAGCATTTACGTTCATTCTGCTAAATAAAGGCGCTCGTCCCAATGTTTCAGCGGAATCTTCCAAATAATATTTTCCTTTTTCTAAGTGAAAAGGAATTGTGCGAGCCCTGATTCTTCGACGAAGAGTAGATTGGGATACTCCAAATTTTGCTGCGTATGATGCTAGATCAATCCATGTTGCCATATCTAATCTTGAATTTAACCCGATTTTCAAAATATTCAAGGACTTATCAAAAGATTTCTTTATGCGTTAGTAGGAATGCAGGGAAAGATGAAAATACTTTTCTGGTTTAAAATGAAGACATGGATCTTGGATCAAAAAAGAAAATTGCATTTGTTTGTAGTGGGGGTGCGGTAAAAGCAGCAGCCTTTCATATGGGTGTAGCATTATCACTGCAGAGGGTAGGTTTTCATTTTGTTGGTGGAAGTCGAAAATCTCAGCCCGATCAAGCGCCAATGGATCCATCAAAGGCCATTCGTGTTTATGTTGGAGCATCGGCAGGAAGCCTGATATCAACATTTTTAGCTCAGGGCGGCAATCTTTTGGATCTCGTTGCGGCTTATCGAAATGATAAAAGTATTGAGGGTATCGCCGGGTTGAAATATCGGCAGATGTTTTCTTCTAGATTGTCAGCGTCTGAAGCGGTTCTTAATTTAGACTCATTCTTTTTTAATTTTCTAAAAAGTAAAAGCTTTAGCAGTCCGTTTAATACCAATGGAATAAAGGAGTATTTAAATTCGCAAATCATTTCTCATGATAATTTTGCGGATTTGGAGTCGGATTTATTTATTGTTGCTACAAAACTCAACGATCCTCAGAAATTGGTTTTTGGACGCTATAAATCGTCACCCTCTGTAAATTATCTTCAATATCGCAATGACGTCAGTATAAGTGATGCTTGTGCGGCAAGCATGTCTTTGCCCCCCGTTTATCATCCTTATACATTGCAATTGGGAGGAGAGGCTCATGACTTGTTTGATGGAGAAGTCAGAGAGCCGCTAAATGCGCACATAGCGCGAGATGCAGACTGTGATTTAATTATTTGTAGTTATACATATCAACCACTTCGTTTAACGAAGCCTGAGGACTCTTTAAGTAAGAAGGGTATGTTGGCCATTACTTTGCAGGCAGTTTATCAAAGTTTAGAGGAAAAGATTCAAGTTGCTAGAGGAGCACGAATGAAAGAGCGGGCTCTCTTAGATTATGTTCATAAATTTTGTAAGAAAAATAACATAGAAACTAAATTAGAAGATGAGTTATGTGAGGAAATCGAAGCCAGGATGTCTTATAAAAGTCACATTGATTATATTTATATTCATCCAAAATCTTCAGATTTAGACATGTTTATGATGCCGCATTTTTCTCTAAATCGAAAACATACAGAAGCCATTGTGAAAAAGGGTTACTTGGCCGGGCTGTCTGGCGTTAGAGGGCTTGGAATTAAAAATTAAAGGGACGCTTGGCTGATAACACCAGCCTTTGTTCGGACCACTTCTACAGAGAGAATTTTATTAGATTTAGAATCTTTTAAAATGAGGTGCCATTCACCACTTGAAACAGAGGTGATTGCAAATTTTACAGCTTCATTTTGATCAACATAGTTTTCATCAAAAAAGTTAAAGTCTGCGCGAGCCTTGTTTCCAAAAGAATCAATCAATTCAAGTTTAAGATCTTTTCTTCCCGCTAAGGACCGATCAATTCTACCTAAAATGATACCTTTGTCTTTTAGATCTAGATTTTTGTTAGAGAGTAAAGCTTGAAGCTGTTTAGGGGTGAAGAGCGCTACATCTTTTAAAAGCGATGAATTGCTATGAGATACGTTGAGCCAAGTTGTTAAGTATTGCTTATTAGATGCTCCCAATTCACTTTGTTGTTTGGCAGGATCAATTTCAAGTTCAATAACATCAGGAAAGGGTCGCTTGAAGAGGTTGGGTATTTTTACGTAACCCTCTTCATCGGGCCAATAAATGCCCTTTTGTCCGCCTACTGTAGTCATTATGGGCGTTCCGCTTGGAGGAGTTCCGTAAACGGCATCACTTATCGAAAATATATATTCGTAAGGTCGAGAATCGATAATGCTTACAGAAAATTCTTTAGGCGCTCCAAGAGTGTTTAAGATGGCAGAGGGCCATTCGCTTTTTGAGTTTTCAGTGGGCATTAAATATTGAAGCTTGGAGCTTAAGTGAGCGGCAAGAAAGTCACCCGTTGGTCCACTTTGTTGTGCAAAAGGAAGGAACACACCGAAAAGGCCAACGGAATAAAATGTATGAGCTGGCTCAACATCTTGTAAGTCTAAAAAGACGTTTGAAATTGGTTTGAGTTTGGTGTCTAAAAACTTTCCTAAAATAACATGCTTTTTGTCGTCTTTGATCGAAAGCGATTTGAAGATAGGTTCTTTGCGAGTTTCTGGATAAAGCACAACGGGGGTGACTTGACCGAGGTGAGCATAACCCACTGCGGGTAGATACCCATTTTTATAAACTACAAAACGGGTGGAATGTGTTCGAGAAAATGGAGCCTGAGCAACACCGTGCATATCGGTAGTCGTGCTTAGGGCATAGTTTGGATGAATCCAGTGGATTTCAGCATTTTCAATGGCTTTTGGGCTTTGATCTAAAAGAGTGACTTCATCCAAGACTAATACAGTGGCTTGCTGATTATTGGCCTTAGGTAATTGTTTAATTGAAAACGCTTTAGGAGCAGATGAAACTTCAACGGGTTTAATTTCCGCTTTCGCTAATTTTGGAAGAGGAACGCTTGGAGATAAGAAGATTGGTGTTTCAATCTTTTTTGAGGCAAGAATAGCAACGGGTTGGGTCAATGATGAAACTTGCTTGTGTATTGGTTCTTGAAGATTTTCGTAAACCTCTGCTCTAATAAAAAATGGACTTATTAAAGCTTCTTTTTTCGAAACTTTTTCATCGCTAGAGATGATTGGAAAAGGTTGATAGCTTTTACGATCAAAACGTTGATCAAAGACTAATGATTTTTCAGAAGCAGAAAGTGCTTTGTTTTGGAAAGTCCAAAAAGGTTTATGCCAAGATTCGGCACATAGAAATTTACCGCTAAGCAAAGATGTCAAACTTAAGTAAACTCCTAACTTTCTCATATCAACTTCTGATGCTACATTTGATAGTAGAGCAAGGCAATGAATCAAGAGTATAGAAAGATGACGCCTCAGAAAGAGCCGCTCTGCGCCGTGTTCCCAAGTTTATTCGTTAAAAATCAGAGCTTAGAGGTCAAAAAGTTGGCGGGGGATGCTTCAAAGCGCGAGTATTTTCGAATTGAGCAAAATAAAAAATTTTTTATTCTCCAGACCGACGATCCTTTTCCTGGGGTGTCTCCCAACAAACATCCGTTTTTAGCGGCTCAAGCCATTTTCAAAAAAATTGCTTTGCCGGTTCCCGAAATTCATTCAACATGGCCAGAGTCCGGCTGGGTATTAATGGAAGACCTTGGCGATTTGTTTCTTCAGAAACAGCCTGAAGAAAAGCACTACAAAAGGGCGCTCGATCATCTTGTCTTGTTGGCCGATAAAGCTCATCAAAATTTTTTTAAAGAAGCTCATGATGAACTTTCTTTAGCGCCACATTGGAATTGGGCGTTTGATGAGAAAAAGCTTTGCGATGAAATGCTTTATACTCAAAACTTTTTGGTAGAAGAATATTGTCACAAAGATGGAAAAGATTTTCTTAATTTGGTGCTAAACATTTGCCAGGAGCTAGCGGCGAGACCGAGGGTTTTTTGTCATCGCGATTATCACAGTAGAAATTTAATGATAACAAGCCAGGAACTTTTCATCATTGATTTTCAGGATGCGCGAATGGGTCCTTTATCTTATGACGTGGCTTCATTGTTGTGGGATCCTTACGTGAAGATGGACGACGCCTTTAGATCGAGGCTGTTGAATTATTGGAAAGCCGCCTTACCCTCTAGGCTGAAGTCATCAGATTTAGACAGAGAAATACATCTCATGAAAATCCAAAGACTTTTAAAGGCCGCAGGTTCTTATGCAAGTTTCGTTTCTAAAAAGAACACAAAAGAATATTTACCTTATTTGCAGCCTGCATTAGTGGAAGCTAAAAAAAGTTGCGAAGAACTAAATTTAAATAAACTCAGCGAATTTATTTCTGAGATTATGGAGATTCATCAAGAAAAGGAACGCATAATTTAATGGGAGATTTAAAGGGCACGGTAGGAGTGGTTTTGGCGGCTGGATTGGGAAATAGATTGCGTCCAAGCACTTTGTATTGTCCCAAGCCGTTGATACCGGTGGCGGGAGTGGAGCCTTTGTTTTTTGCGCTTCATCAGTTTCAAGAAATTGGGATTAAAAGAGTTATTGTAAATGTGCATTATTTACCTATGCAAATAACTGAGGCCTTATCTCTATGGAAGGGGCATTTCCCTGATATGGAATTTAGGGTGTCTTATGAAATGGCCGAGATATTAGGAACGGGTGGAGCTCTTATTAAGATTGCTGAAGAAAATGGCGACTGGATTCAAGATGCTGGAATCTTGTTGCAAAACGGAGACACCCTGGCTTCTTTTGATCTTTTAAAGCTCGTTGAAAAAGCAGATCAAAGCACATTGGCGACTTCATTTAGAAATGATTTTTTAGAAAAATATAATCCTCTTTGGTTGAGTTCTCATGGTTCTTGGGCGGGTATTGGTAAAGATCCAAAATCAGAGGATTGGCTTCCCGCTCATTTTTTTGGAGTTCACTATCTGAGCCCCAAGGCAGTTAAATCCATAAAAACTTTTTGTGGTGAACTGAGATCCATTGATTTGTTTAATGGAATCTATAGGCCACTGTCTGATCATGGTTTTACTTTTAAATCTGTTGAGTTTTTGAAAAATACAAACACATCCGATTTTTGGTTCGACATGAATAACAAAGAGTTTTTGTTAAACGCTCAAGAACATCTTCTTTCTGCAAGCAATCGAGGGGTTTGGTCCAAAATACTAGAACATCGTCATCCTGGAATTAAAGAAATTGAAAGTGGAGTTTGGGTGAAAGGAGCCGGCAACTATCCGGGGATTAGTTTTTCATCCCCCGTTGTTTTTGTTGAAGAAAACTCAAGCTATTTAAATCGTTCTAATGAAATTTTAAAAATTGGACCATCGGTTTCGTGGGTACAAGAGAAAAGTTTAGAACAGAACCAACATCCACAAAACATTAAAAACTCTGTTGTGATGTTGAAGAAAGCTTGGCAACACGATATCCCACAAGACATTCTTAATGATATCGTTTTGGCTTAGAAAATTTTTTAAAACTCTTTTGTATTTTTTTGTAGTTTCTCAAGTGCTTTATTGGGTATGGAGTTTTTTACCAGGCGATTTTGTAGATGTTGCCTTGAAGGATTCTGCATCTTTTGAGGAAAAAACTTTGTGGAAAAATGAGTTTGGATTGAGTGGCGACACTCTGACTCGTTGGAAAAATTTTGAATATAATTTCTATTTCGAAAAAGGGGGACGCTCTTGGTCTTTTAATCGGCCTGTGTTTTCTGTGATTTTGGAGAGAATTCCGGGAAGTTTATTTCTGGCACTGTGGAGCAGTTTAGTTTCGCTAACATCAGTAATTCTATTGTCGCTTTATGCCTCAGATAAAGACAGGCTTTCAAGGCGACTTAAACAAGCGTCAGCCTTTTTGTTGGGCTTTCCCATCATTGTGATTGGACCATTTTTTATTTTAAT
This sequence comes from Pseudomonadota bacterium, assembly GCA_018001635.1. Classification (GTDB taxonomy): domain Bacteria; phylum Bdellovibrionota; class UBA2428; order UBA2428; family UBA2428; genus JAGNHS01. The sequence continues at coordinate 8,585 of JAGNHS010000008.1, forward strand.
TTTTTCAGTTTACTTTATTAAGTTAGCAATACTTTCAAGTTCTATAGTCTTTCCGCCTCTGCTGGCGGTTTTGCTATTGTCGTGGACACAGTTCTTGGTGGCGTTCCCGCTTTTTTTAGAAACCGTTAGATCACTTTGGAAACAACCCTTTGTAATAGGGTTAAGATCCAGGGGCATTTCACTTTTTGATATAAAGTATAAACATTTGTTTAAAAATTTAATTCCATTATTGGCCACTCAAATGGCAGTTTGGTTTTCGAGCGTCATCAGCGGTGTGCTAATTTTAGAAGTCCTTTTTGAAATTCCGGGGATGGGAAAATTATTTCAAGAGGCACTTTTGTCGAGAGATTTACCCTTAGTTCATGCCTTGGTTTTAACGTTTTCGGGAATTTATATCTTTTGCTTTAATATTGCCGAAGTTGTTTCAAATAAGTTTTATCCCGGGAGAAGCCTTTGAAGTTTTCTGAAAAGTTTTTTTGGTTTTTTTTAGGACTTAGTTTTTTGAGCGCCTATGTGATTGCTACTCAAAATCCTTTGCATTTAAATTCTATTCCAGAATGGCAGCCCCCCTCCTCTGAATATATTTTAGGTGTTGGTGAAAATGGTCTTAATCTTTTTAGGGCCGTTATCGAAGCGAGCTTTCAAAGTATTATTCTTGCCGTATGTGTTTCCTTTCTGAGTATATTTATCGGAACGATTTTGAGCGGAATCATGTTTTTGTTGGGAGGAAGATCGGAAAAAGTTTTTGGGGATATTTTAAATTTTTTAGACTCATTTCCAGTTCTGATTGTTTACTTAACATTGGGCTTGATTGTCTCTAATAACTTATGGGGTTTAGTGCTTGTTTTAAGTTGCTTTTCGTGGGTTCATTATTCTCGTTTTGTTAGAAGTTTTTTGATTGAATTAAGGCACAGAGATTTTGTAACAGCAGCCAAGGCCATGGGTTTAAAGCCGAGTCGTATTTTTTTTAAGCATCTTCTACCTCAATTTATTGAAAGGTTTCCTGTTATGTTTCTCGTAGGCTGTCGATCGGTCGTGTTAACGGAAAGTGTGTTGAGTTTTTTGGGTTTTGGTATGGCTACAGGAGATAGAATTTCTTTGGGGTCACTAATATTTACGGGACAACGCGCGATTTTTAAGGCGCCGCATGCAGTTTTAGTTCCAGCAGTTTCGTTAGCTCTACTTTTGCTTATTTTGCAAAGCTTGGTCGCCAGATTTCAGACCTTGTTAAGTGCTCCAGAGACAAGTTAAACTGCTTAGAGTGATTAGGTGGGAGGCGGTACGTAAATGAGTGATAAAGATTTGGAAAAAAAAGTAGGCCAATTGCTTTGTGTGGGTATTCCCGAAAAGCAAGTTTCAACCAACGATCTTAAACTTTTGAATCGAGTAGGAGTTGGTGGAGCTATTCTTTTTAAAAAAAATTATGAGTCCGTGGCTCAATTAGTTGAACTTACAAATTCATTACAAAAGGGAGTGGCTGCTGAAGCTTATCGAGCTTTACCTTTGTTTATTGGGGTGGATCAAGAGGGCGGGCGCGTTCAAAGATTCGGTGATCCTTTTACCATTTTTCCTGCCATGGCCAAAGTTGGAGCATTGAATTCAGCAAAAACAGCTTTTGAAGTGGGCTATGTTTTAGGGAAAGAGTTGGCGGCGGCCGGAATTAATTTGAACTTTGCACCCGTTGTTGACGTTCCTCTCAACATGGAAGCCCCTGGCTTAGGAGATAGGGTTTTTTCAGTAGACCCAGAAGTCGTTGCCGCCATGGGCTCGGCGGTTGTTCGTGGAATTCAAAAGGGCGGTTGCGTTGGAGTTTTAAAACATTTTCCTGGTCATGGATCGGCCAACGTTGATTCTCATGAAGATTTGCCAATTTGTAAAAAGACTGTAGAAGAATTTGAGGCTTTGGATTGGATTCCATTTCGAAAATGTTTGAGGGCTAGAGCAGAGGCGGTGATGAGTGCCCATATTATGGTGCCTGCGATAGATGCTTCTAAGCCAGCTACCTTTTCAAGAAAGATTCTTCAGGATTATTTAAGAAAAGAACTTAGACATCAGAAAATAATCTTTAGTGACGATTTAGAAATGGGTGCCATTTCTAAGAGGTATGCTTTAAAAGATGCGGCCTTTTTGGCCATTGATGCTGGTTGTGACATGATTTTGATTTGTCATGACTATGCACAAATTGAAGATGTATGGCAGCATCTGGTTAATGCCTTTAAGACAGGCGCTTTATCGGAGAAGAAATTAGATGAAAGCCTTGTGCGTATTGAGGACGTAAAAAAGAAATATTTACTACCTTTGAAGTATGCTTCAAAAGAGTTGGCTACGGCTATGATTGGAGCTCCGGTCTTTAAAGCTGTGGCTTCTGCAATTGTTGAAGGAAAGACCGTAGAAAACGGGCCTTCTACTCAAGCCGCTCAGTAAATTTTAAAAAAATGGGGGCTGGATTCCCCAAGTAGACTTAGCTGCGGGCGGCCTTTTCTTATTCATTTCTGGGCTTTAAGCTAGATAGAGAAATATGAGTGAGTTTGCGTCTGGTGAAAATATAAGCGCCAAAAGTGTCGAAAGCTTAAAAATACTTTGTCTCATGCCTGAATCTCAGGTGAAGTCGCTTCAATGGATTTTTAATTCACACAATATTTCCGACAAAAAAATTGAATTATTTTTATCTCGCTTGAGTGAGGCCGAAGAAAGAATCAAGGAATGTGATTTATTCTTATTGGGAATGGACCTCGGACAGCCCGTTCCACATTCTCACTTAAAGGGACTTTGGGGACGGCCGGGATTAGTTTCACTAATACAGCCTACCCCGTTACAGCTTTTAGAATTAGGAAAATATCCGCTCATGCTTCCTTTTGCTTGGGACGGATCAAATTTTAATGAGTTAGCTTCAAAACTTATTCAAACTGTTGAGCAGTTAGAATCTTGGCTTAAGAGATCACAGTTTCAAGAGTCATCGCTTTTTTGGTTGGAAACTAAAATTGATAAACCTAGATTTGTGAGATGGTTGAATATTCCTGAAAGATGGCCTGCTCCTGAGTTATATTATTTGGATAGTAGTCGAGCGCTGTTCAGCGTAGGTTGCGCTAATAGTGGTGCCGATTTGTGCATTCCCGAGGCGGGGTCTCAAGAACTCATTTATTTTCAGAGACAACATGAACAATGGTTTGCGAAGGTTCTAAGTCAAACTTTAGCTGTTGGCTTTTCCCAGGCCCCAGAATCTCCTATGGTTCCTGGCGTAACTTTTAAAATTAAAGATTATGAATTTGAAATATTATCGGATCCTGAGCTTTTGCCACTTTTTCAACAAGCTAAAAGCTTGGGTCTAACAAAGAAAGAGTGGACTAAGAATGTAGATTATGGCGATCAGCCTCCTGAATTCTTAGATGTCATAAAGAAGTTTTTACTCAGTGGTGACACCGGAGAGCTTGTCGCACGTGACGGTGTTCATAAAGGAATTTTGATTTTAGAAAACGGAATTTTGCAACAAGCTATTTGCGGAAGCGTTTTTGGAGAAAAGGCACTACAAAGAATTTTTCTGTGGGAAAGAGTGCAGTGGTCTTGGAATCCCTCTAAAATTGAAAATGATTTAGGCGCTGTACTTCATTATGATTATTTTAAGCTTAGAAAATTAGTCAATGAATGGCGATTGCGTTGGGCTCGTGTCCACACAGTTATTCCTCCTATGCAATTAAAAATAAAAGTTGTAGCTCAGGTTTTACCTAAAAAAACTCAGTGGAATTATGATGAAGTTCAATTGCTGGCCTCCATCGCAGAGTTTTCCAATGTTCATGAAATTATGAACAGGTGCCCATTAAGAGATCTTGAAGTTATAGAGGGTATGATTAAACTTCGTAAAGAAGGGCTTTTAGAAATAGAAAGGTAAATTCATGTCGTTGCTCGCTAGATATAAAAAGAACGAAAAAACTTTTATGGAGTTGGTAAAACTTGTTGAGGGTTCTACTGATGAAAAAAAGCAAACTCTATTGGGAAATGTAAGACAAGAAGATCCTGCTTTTGCGGCCAAGGTTGAGTGTCGAGTTTTAAACCCAGAAGACATTAAAAAGTTTTCTGAAGACATTTTGGCAGAAATTGTTGCTGTTTCTTCTCCAAAAATATTGGCCACAATCATTATGGGTGAAAAGGATGAAGAGTTTAAAACGATTGTTGAAAGATGTTTGGGAAAAAAATATGCCGACGTTAAAAATGAAAAAGAGTCCTTGGACCCTTCAAAAATTACTGAGGGAAGTTTAAAAAGTGTTTATAGAAAAATGATAGCTGAAGCTAGAAAACTTGAAGATAGTGGTCGTCTCAAAATACCCGCTAAGGACCCTTCCGAAGTGGCCGCGGCTGCCTTCGCTTCGGGCGACCAAGCCTCCGGAATGATGGCTAAGGCTTCAGCGGGTCCCTTGCCCGGATCCGCCAAAAGCGATGGGGATTGCCCTTCGATTGAAACCTTCGCCATGGAGCCCCCGCCCTTTGGTCTAAGCGGAGAGCGTTTTGAAGTTTTTGTTAAAAATCTTTTGAAATAAATAGTAAATTTTAAAATTTAATACGCAAAACCTAAAAGTAAATCATAGCTGTAAGCGCGAAATTGTGTTTTTCCCACTGGAAATTTCGCTCTATTACTTAAACTTTGATTCCATCGCGCCTCAAGTACGACTGTGCCAAGAGATTCTGTTGGAAAAAAGCCGGCCATCGCCGCGACAGCTCCGACTTGGTATTCCTCTAAACCTAGCTCATCGTATGTATAATCTCTTGCGGCTAAAGAACTTCCTCCGTCGATGTTTAATACACCGACTTTATTAGAATAGTAAAAGCCACCACCCACTTGAAAATAGGCAATTCGAAGTCGCATAATGACAGGGATTTCGATGGCATTTAATTTATAAACGTATCCATCGTCTCCAAAAGTTATAGGAACAGAGCTTCTTTGAGTGTAGAAAATATCAGTTTCAATTCCTAATCCCTGCCCACCTAGATCAAGCCCTAAACCAATGGAATAACCTAGCCCCTTTGAAAAGCCCCCGGCGGGATCGCCATTGGGAAATTTTATTCTATGCTGAGTTACAGTGCTCCCACCTTTAAGGGAAAGTTGGAAAGCATGGGCAGCTAAGCTAATTCCAAAAAATGCGACAAAAATTTGGCATCTACGCAAAAGCATCTTTATCTAGTTTATAGCTTCGGCGGAGCCTTTGCCGTCAAAAAAATATCACTAATTTGAGGAAGCTCCTAGGAAACTCCAATATTGAATAGGGTATTGGCAACTGTTAAAGAAGCTACTTAGTGGAATCAAATTCAAAATATTATTTCCCAGCGGAATGGGAAGCTCACAATTCTGTTTGTTTGGCCTGGCCACATTTAAAAAATGAATGGGGTCCCTATTATGAAGGGGCCGAAAGAGAATTTGTTGATCTTGTTAACAACATTGCGCTTCAGGACAACAAGCTTAATGAAACTGTTCATGTGCTGGTAAATAATGATGAAACATTTCAAAAAGCTCAAGGGGCGTTTAAGAATGAAGCCATTTTGATTCACAATATTCCTTATGGCGATATTTGGTTGCGTGATACGGGCTCTATTTGGACTTGGGATATGGAGAATAAAACGCCCCAAGCTCAGGCCTTTATTTTTAATGGGTGGGGAAACAAATATCTTTATGAGTCTGATCCTGAATTATCTCAGTCGCTTCCGAAGCATTTGAAATATTCATTTAAAAAGTGGAATTGGGTTTTAGAGGGAGGTTCTCTTGATGTTAACGGTAAAGGCATTTGTTTAACAACGGAGCAGTGTTTGCTTAATCCTAATAGAAACCCTGGTTTAAATCGCCAACAGATTGAGGCGTTACTTAAGGAGTCGCTCGGATTAAATAAAATTATTTGGCTAAAAGATGGTTTAGAAAATGATCATACAGATGGTCACATCGATACATTGGCAAGATTTTCTTCTGAGAATGAAGTGTTGTGTATGGTGCCTAAAGAAAAAGATGATCCCAATACAGTGTCTTTGCTTAAAATTCGAGATGATTTGAAGAATGCAGGCTTTAAGGTGAGAGAAGTGCCATCGCCAGGAAAAGTTTATAACGACGAAGATCAATTACTCCCCGCAAGTTATATGAATTTTTATATTTCAAATAAAGCTGTCATTGTTCCTGTTTATGGTTCTGTTTGGGATAATGAAGCAGTTCATGAAATTTCAAAAGCTTTTCCAGAACGTAAAACCATTGGGCTCATGGCTAAAAGTATTTTGAGCGGAGGCGGTGCTTTTCATTGCATCACTCAGCAGATTCCAGATTTTTCGAGGATTCTATGAAATTTAAAGTTGCAGCCATTCAATGTTCTTTAAAAGACAATGAATCAGAAAATATAAAAAAAGTTTTGAATTTTGCTGAGAAAGCCGTTGAGCAATGTGCTCATATTATTTTGCCTTCTGAATTATTTCAGGGTTTTTATTTTTGCACCGACAAAGACGCCAAGCAATTAGATCGTGCATGCACTCCGGAAGAATCAGAATCCATTAAAGCATTTTTAACTTTTAGCAAAAAACATGGCGTGGCTGTTCCGGTGTCTTTTTATGAAAAATCTTCTGAGGGTTTATTTAATAGTATGGCTTGGTTGGCCGATGGAAATCTTGAGGGAATATATCGTAAAAGTCATATACCTGAAGGACCTGGTTACGAAGAAAAGTTCTATTTTAAAAATGGAAATTCAGGATTTAAAGTTTGGAATTATAAGGGAGTTAAAGTTGGAGTGGGAATTTGCTGGGATCAGTGGTTTCCTGAAGTGGCTCGCTCTATGGCTTTAATGGGTGCCGATGTGCTTCTGTATCCTACCGCGATTGGCTCTGAGCCTGAAGATTCTAGCTTAGACACTTCTGCTCCTTGGAAGCGAGTTATGCAAGGGCACGCAGTGGCCAATGCTACGCCAGTCTTAGCGGCCAACAGAATAGGATTCGAAGCTAAGCAAAGTTATTACGGACATAGTTTTTGTTGCGATCAAAGTGGAGAAATATTGCAAGAATTAGGTCCCAATGAAGAGGGTGTAATAGTTCAAGAATTCGATACCGATAAAATTAAAGCTTATAGAGAATCTTGGAGATTCTTTTATCACCGTAGACCCGAGCTTTATGGGGAAATAGTTAAGAAATAGAGTTTTAAATATGGTAGTCGCTCACGGGCTCGAACCGTGGACCCCCTCCTTGTAAGGGAGGTGCTCTAACCAACTGAGCTAAGCGACTATTTAGGTCGAATGGGAATTATCTAGCAGCCCTGATTTATTATGGCAATAATTAGAGTCTACTAATTAAAAAAACAAAAAGAGGTATTTCCCAAAGGAAAATACCTCTTTTTTAAATGTATAGATTAAAAAGCTATTTCTCTTAGTGAGAAGGAGCTTCTCCGCCTTCAGCAGGAGCAGCTTCTGGAGCGGCTTCAGCAGGTGCAGCTTCTGGAGCAGGAGCAGCAGCTTCAGCAGCAGGAGCTTCAGCAGGTGCTTCTTCCTTCTTGGTGCAGTTAGAAAGGCTTAAACAAATTGCAGTTAAAAATCCGATGGTAAAAAGTTTTTTGCTCATAAGATAATAAGTTATACCAAAGCCCAAAAGGGTCAACTAGATCAAAAACTTTTTTTCAATCTAATGAGCTGCTTGGACGCGTCTTGGCTTAGCTTTGAACTCTTTTTGAGGGTTTCCAAAACTAAGCATCAAGGGGTCATTATCTTTAAACATTAAAGCGGTTCTTAAAACCTGATCAATATGTTCAGCGGGGATAACTTTTAATTCCTTCAAGATTTCTTCGGGAACTTCATGAAGATCTTTTACGTTATCAGCGGGAATAATAACGGTTCTAATACCGGCTCTGTGAGCCGCTAGTAGCTTTTCCTTTAGTCCACCAATCTCTAATACGTTTCCTCGAAGTGTTATTTCGCCTGTCATGGCGATATCCTTTCGAACTGGCTTTTCAGTTAATGCGGAAGTTATGGCAGTGGCCATAGTTATTCCAGCGCTTGGACCATCCTTTGGAATGGCACCTTCAGGCACGTGAATATGAATGTCGACTCTTTGATAAAACTCTCGAGGCAAACCCAGTCTTTCCGCTTGAGAGCGAACATAACTGTAAGCGGCTTGAGCTGATTCCTGCATCACTTCACCTAATTTACCGGTGATAGTGAGGCGACCTCTACCTGGTAGTATGGCAACTTCAATGGCCAGCGTATCGCCGCCAACTTCAGTCCATGCCAAACCTGTCGCCATACCAGTTTGGTTTTCCTTTTCCATGAGTCCATATTTGTATTGTCGAGGCCCTAAGTAATCGACAATATCGCTTTGTTTAATATTGAATGATTTTCGGTTCTTTTTGTCTTCAAGGTATTTTTTGGTAACCTTTCGAGCAATTTTTGCCAGTTCTCTTTCAAGATTTCTCACTCCAGCCTCACGGCTGTAATGATGGAGAATTTCTAATATGGCTGCATCTTCAATGGTCACGTTTAATTTTTCTATACCGTGATTTTTCCATTGCTTAGGAATGAGGTGTCGTTTTGCAATCTCCATTTTTTCAATTTCAGTGTAACTAGAGACGTCTATGGTTTCCATTCGATCTAACAAGGGTGCGGGAATACCGCCGTAAGAATTGGCTGTAGCAATAAAGATAACTTTTGATAAATCGAAATCCACTTCTAAATAGTGGTCGTTGAAAGTGTGGTTCTGAGCAGGATCTAAAACTTCCAACATGGCAGATGCGGGATCGCCTCTAAAATCTGAACCCATTTTATCAAGCTCATCTAAGAGAACTATTGGGTTTTGAGATCCGGCCTTTTTAAGTGATTGGACAATTTTTCCAGGCATGGCTCCAATATAAGTTCTGCGATGACCTCGAATTTCGGCTTCGTCTCGCATACCACCAAGAGCAATGCGCACAAATCTGCGTTCAATGGCGCGCGCAATAGAAGCCGCTAAAGAAGTTTTACCAACTCCTGGAGGGCCAACAAAACATAGGATAGGGGCTTTGGAGTCGGGGTTGAGACTTTGAACAGATATAAACTCTAAAATGCGTTCTTTAATTTTGCTCAAACCAAAGTGATCTTCATCAAGGATCTCTTTAGCGTGAACAAGATCAAGGTTGTCTACGGTTTCTTCTTTCCAAGGAAGAGAAACTAACCAATCTAAATACAAACGAACTACAGTTGCCTCAGACGACATAGGAGACATCATTTTAAGCTTCTTAATTTCTGAATAAGCTTTTTCTTTAGCTTCAGCAGAGAGCCCGCAAACCTTAATTTTTTCTTCTAAAGCTTGAATCTCAGCCTTAAATTCGTCGCGCTCACCCAATTCCTTTTGAATGGCAGCCATTTGTTCGTTGAGATAATATTCCTTTTGGCCCTTTTCCATTTGCTTACGCACGCGACTACGAATTCTTTTCTCAACTCTAAGGATTTCAATTTCTGATTCAATTAGTGAAAGGAGTTTCTCCATTCGTGAGAGCGGGTCTTCAAGCTCAAGAAGATTTTGTTTGTCTTCAATTTTTAAATTTAAATGTGAAGCAATTGAATCAACTAGTTTAGATGGAGAATCAATGTTTTGAATCGAGAGAAGAAGCTCGGGTGGAATTCTTTTATTGAGCTTAACAAAAGCTTCAAAACTTTGTTTTGTTGATCGAATGAGCGCTTCAGCTTTAACGGTGTCGTACTTACCGTCTTCTATGAGTTTAACTTCTGCAACGACGTATCCATCGGCTTCAGTGAAGCCTTGTATTTTTGCTCTACGTTTGCCTTCTACGAGAACCTTTAAGGTTCCATCGGGAAGTTTTACAAGTTGGATGATTGTGGCAACAGTAGCGGTCGAATGAATGTCTTCTAATAAGGGGTCGTTGACCTCACTGTTTTTTTGAGTGCAGAGGAGTATCGGGCTTTTTTCTCGCATGCACGCCTCGAGCGCATTGACTGATTTTTCTCTTCCTACAAAAAACGGAACCACCATATGAGGAAAGACAACAATGTCTCTCAAAGGTAAAAGAGGAAGAAGTTCAGTTTCGGAACTTTTTTTCTTTTTGGTCTTTTTTGCTTTTGTATTTTTGTTGCTCACAATATCTATTGTAACGCTTCTAATGAGCTTGCGTCGCTATATTTTTCTTAAATTTTGTCAGACTTTTGTGAGAGTGAGCTCAAAAAGTCGATTATATTGCTTTAAGCGTTATTAAGTAGAGCTTTGCAGATCTGGCCAATAAAATCGTTAGCTTCTTTAAAGGAAGTCTTTAAGCAATTTCTTTTTCTTGATCGTTAAACTCTAAAGTTGGTTTAGCACCCTTTAGAATGGCTTCTTCAGTAACCACGCACGTTTTAACGTTTTTCATAGAAGGAATGTCGTACATCACATCCAGCATGGCGTTTTCAAGGATAGAGCGTAGTCCGCGTGCGCCAGTTTTTCTTTTTACAGCCATTTGAGCAATAGCTTTAAGCGCGGCGGGTTCAAACTCAAGTTTAACGCCTTCGATTTCAAGCAATTTTGTGAATTGCTTAGTGATAGCATTTCGTGGTTTTGTAAGAATGTTGATGAGGCCTGCTTCGTCGAGTTCTCCCAAAGTAGCAAGAACTGGAAGTCGTCCTAAAAATTCAGGGATCATTCCAAACTTAACTAAGTCTTCAGTCATCACGTTGGCCAATATTTCATCCGAAGTGAGTGGAGAATTTTTACCTTTGCGAGCAGCTCCAATCCCTAAAGTTTTCTGGTGCATTCTAGATTCAACGGCTTTTTCTAAGCCCACAAAAGCTCCGCCTACTATGAAAAGAATATTGGAAGTGTCTACTTGGATAAATTCTTGTTGAGGATGTTTACGGCCACCTTTTGGTGGAACGTTGGCTTTAGTGCCTTCAATAATTTTTAAAAGAGCTTGTTGAACGCCCTCACCACTCACGTCGCGAGTGATGGATGGGTTTTCAGATTTACGCGCAATTTTATCGATTTCGTCTATGTAAACAATTCCACGTTGTGCCTTTTCAATGTCCCAATCCGCAGCTTGTAGGAGATTGAGAATAATGTTCTCAACGTCTTCACCAACGTATCCAGCTTCAGTGAGAGATGTGGCATCGGCAATGGTAAAAGGAACTTTTAAAATTTTCGCTAGAGTTTGCGCTAAAAGTGTTTTTCCTGATCCAGTAGGTCCAATCAAAATAATATTGGATTTACTAAGTTCAACGTCCGACATTTTAGAAGACGTTGGCATGTTGATTCTTTTGTAATGGTTATGAACAGCAACAGAGAGAATTTTTTTTGCGCGTTCTTGGCCAATAATATATTCGTCTAAGAAAACTTTTATTTCTTGAGGTTTGGGAACTTTAGAGAGGCCAGCGTAAGAGTCGCGAGCATTTTCTTCGTGGATAATTTCGTTACAAAGAGAGACGCATTCATCGCAAATATAAACAGAGGGACCTGCGATGAGTTTTTTTACTTCTCGTTGGCTTTTTCCACAAAAAGAACAAACTAGCTCTTTCACTGTATGTCCCCTTTCACTATTCGTGACTTCGTTTAACTACTTGATCAATTATACCGTATTCCAGAGCTTCTTCAGGAGACATAAAGTTGTCTCGATCTGTATCTTTTTCAATTTGCTCTACGCTTTTACCCGTATGAATTTTATAGATTTCATTGAGTCTGCGTTTTGTTCTAATAATTTCATGAGCATGGCGCTCAATGTCGGAGGCTTGTCCTTGGACTCCGCCGAGAGGTTGGTGAATCATGATTCTGGAGTTAGGTAGTGCAAATCGTTTACCTTTTTCTCCGCCGCACAGTAGCAAAGAGCCCATGCTGGCCGCTAAACCAGTGCAATAGGTGGAAACAGGGCAAGTGACGTATTGCATAATGTCATAAATTCCGAGGCCAGCAGTCACACTTCCTCCGGGGCTATTTATGTACATAAAAATGTCTTTTTCAGCGTCTTCTGACTCTAAAAACAACAATTGAGCAATGATGGCGTTGGCAACTTGGTCGTTAACAACGGTGCCTAAGAAAATAATGCGATCCTTCAACAGACGCGAGTAGATGTCATAAACTCGCTCTCCACGCGGAGTGTTTTCAATCACATAAGGAATGTTGGCTGTAATGTCACCCCACGCTAATTGGGGATTGTAAAAATTCGGGTCGTACTTACTGCTCATCTTTCTTCAGGGCCTTTCCTGCAAAAACATCGAGCGTTTTAAGCTCGGTAAGTTGCTTTGCAAGGCCAGGAAGCATGCCTTTGGAACGAAGTTCCTCAAGCAACTCTTGAGGCTTCCGCTGCTCTTGCATCGCATATCTTACTATTTCATCTCGGATGTCTTCTTGCGAGGCTTGAATGTTTTCTTTGCTAGCTATTTCGCTGAGCAGCAAAGAGGCTTTTACTTGTCTAAGTGCTCGAGTTTCCATCTCACTTTGCCATTCCTTGAGGCGTTGCTCAATTTGATCTTGTGGCAAGGCCATTTGGGAAAGGTTTCGAGCGGCTTCAGTGGCTAAATATTCAACTTGTTGATTCACTAAAGTTTGGGGAGCGTCCACTGGGTTTTCACTAATTAACCAATCAATGAATTCTTCTTTAATATCATTTTTTAGACGAGTTTCTTTTTCCTTTTTGAGATCATCGGTTACACGAGTTTTTAGAGATTCTAAAGTCTCAAAAGGACCAATCTTTTTTAAATTTTCTTCGGTCCACTCAGGAGTTTTACGGGAAACTACAGCAAGAATTTCTACATCAAAATCGTAAGTTTTATTTGGAAAGGCTTGGTGAGATTCTTCATATTTAACTGTGAAACTTTTTGTGTCGCCTTTTTTTAATCCAGCAATGTTTTTGCAGAATTCTTTTCCAAAATAATTTTCAGCGGCGTTTATAAATAAACTGTCGCCACCAACATCGGGCACATCTATTCCAGCTTCAGAAGCTTTAATTTTTATTCGAGCAAATGAAGTGGTGCCAATGATTTCAGTCTCGGGTGCATCTTCAAATGTTGAAAGTCGCTCTTGAATATGACTTAAAGTTGTCGAAATTTCTTCTTCGCTCACGTCAACAGAGGTGGGCTTTTTACTCGCAAAACCTTGGTAATTTTTCATGTTCACAGGCGGCATGTTTTCGAATTGAGCTGTGAATTTAAAGCTATCACTATCTTTTACAGGTAAAAAATCAACTCTTGGTGAGTGTGCTGGTTGAAGAGAATTTTCTTTCAAGGCTTCAGGTAGAAATTTTTCTACAAGATTACGTGCAACATGGTCTTGCGCCATACCGCTATAAGTTTTTACGATTACAGATAAGGGAGCTTTACCTTTTCGAAAGCCTTTGAGTTCCGCTTCCTTTTGAATGTCGCGGTATGTTTTTTCGAATTCTGCTTTTACAGAATCTACAGGAATTTCGATTGAGATTTTTTTAAAATGGCCATCAAGATTTTCAACTTCGTGTTTCATGGGCACCTTTATGGATCCTAGCGCCAAGAAAATCAAGTAAAAGCAGGACTAAGATTATAGCAATTGATATCCATTGGGAGGGTGAAAGAGCTCCCCATTGTCCTCTCGAGGGGTCTCCTCGGGTAAATTCATTGAAAAATCGTAGAAAAGCATAGCAAAAAAGGTAGATTTTCCACGATTTCAGTCCCTTTTTTAGGGGTTTTCTGTTGTTGATAAATAGAATTATAGAAATAATAATAAGCCCTATAAATTCATATATTTGACTTGGGTGTAGCGGAATATTTGTCGGGGCCTTTGAGAGGGGGTCTTGATAGTAAATGGCCCAAGGAAGATCACATTTTTTCCCGTAACAACAGCCCTTTAGAAGACATCCCAGTCTTCCAAGGGCGTGGGCTAAGGATAGCCCGGGGCTGGCGGCACTAAAAAGCGGCTCCCAAGGAATTTTGTTTTTATAGGCTAAAAAAAGAAGACAAAGGGCTCCAGAGATTAAGCCCCCATAAAAACCTATGCCTCCATGATAGAGAAAACTATTTAAAGTGAAGTCGAAATTCGAAATGAGATAAAAAACCCTAGCTCCCAAAAGTGCAGAAAAAATTGTGGGGATACTCAGTATGAGGATAAGTTGGGGAGAGATATTAAAGCGCCGTGCTTCTAGCGCACCCACAAAGACGCCGAGAAGTAGAGATAAAAGCAAAATAAATGGATAGCTTTGAACTTGTAGAAAGCTAAAATCAACGAGAAGTGGGCGCATTCTTATTCAAGACATAAGATTCAAACATAATAAGAATTACGGCTATTGTTACAGCTGCATCCGCGACATTAAAGACGGGCCAATGGCAGGTGTTGCCGTCAACGGTATAAAATAATGGAATGCAGGAACCGCTTTTAGTGGTGTAAAACCAATCGATAAAATCGACCACATAGCTTAAATGAATGCGGTCGATAAAATTTCCAAGGGCACCACCCACTACGAGCCCCATTGTGAGGGGGCGATAAATTTCATTTTTTTCAAATTTTCTAATGTGAAAATACCAAAGGCCTCCCAGAATTAAAAATGGAAGTATGCTTAAGAGAACTTTTTGAAGATCGGGGGGGAATGGACTGTTGGGACCATTGAAAACCCCAAAAGCAAGTCCCCTATTGTGGACGAAGGTCCATTGCCACCAGCTTAAAAAGGGTTTTGATTCCCCCTCAAATTGGAATAGATCGAGAACGGTTTTTTTAGTCCATTGGTCTAAAACGAGTATCATGAGGGCTAAAGAAGAAATGATGCTATAGACGCGGCTCATGAATCAACAATAGAACGATCTCGGCTAAAGAAAAAGACTCGAAAAATAAAATGGGCTCCGAAAAAAGGGCTCCTGTGCTATGCTTAGGAAATTGTGGAAAAGCGCTTTCCAGAGTTCGGTAGTGACTACTCATTTTCTAAGCTTGAAGAAAAGATTTTGGCCTTTTGGCGTTCTGAAAAAATTTTTCAAAGAAGCTTAGACAACACTCAAGGCAAAAAAGAATTCTATTTTTATGATGGCCCTCCGTTTGCCACTGGTTTACCTCATTACGGCCATCTTTTGGCTGGAACCATTAAAGACATTGTTCCTCGATATTGGACTCAGCGGGGCTATCATGTGGCCAGAAAATTTGGATGGGATTGTCATGGGCTTCCCGTTGAATTTGAAATGGAAAAAACCCTGGGCTTGTCGGGTTCTTTGGCCATTAGAGACTACGGAGTCGCAAAATTCAATGAAGCCTGTCGTGGAACCGTGCTCAGATATGCTGCCGATTGGAAGCGAGTGGTTGAGCGTTTGGGTCGTTGGATCGACATGGATAACGACTACAAAACCATGGACGCCAAATTCATGGAAAGTGTTTGGTGGGTTTTTAAAGAACTCCACAATAAGGGTTTAATTTATCAAGGTAAAAAAGTAGTTCCTTATTCTTGGCGTTTAACGGCACCCTTATCTAATTTTGAAGCTTCTTTAAATTATAAAAGCATTCAAGATCCTTCTATTTCAGTTTTGATGCCTCTTAAAGACAGTGATTTAGGAAGCGATGTTGCCATTGCTATTTGGACAACAACTCCATGGACACTTCCTTCAAATTTAGCCGTGGCCATTCAAATGGATCCTAAAAAAGTTCAATATTCATTATATGAACTTAAAGAATCGCATGGAAATATTCGCAAAATTGTAATCGCAGATTTTGCATACGAAGTTTATCAAAATATATTAGGAAATAAGCTTCAAGAAATTTCCGCAACTCAATTGCTTGGGCAATTCTATGTGCCTTTGTTTGATGTTTTTAATGATGAAGAAAGAAAAGCACAGAAAGCTTTTCGAGTGATAGATGGAAGTGGCTTTGTCACTTCAGGGACTGGAACAGGACTAGTTCATTGTGCTCCAGCTTTCGGCGAGGATGACTTTTTTGCGTGTCAGGCTAATGGAATCGAAGCGGTTGATCCCACCGACATGCAGGCCACTTTTACTGACAAAATAAAAGCGGATGCTACTTTAGCATCCATACAAGGCGTATTTGTTAAAGATGCCGATAAAACCATCATTGGTTTAATTAAAGACAAGAAGAGATTGCTTAAGCAGGACACTCTTCAACACTCTTATCCATTCTGTGAACGCTCCGACACTCCTCTCATTTATAAAGCGATTTCCAGTTGGTTTGTAAAAGTTGAATCCATGCGTGAGGCCATGCTGGCTAATAATCAAAAAATTCGCTGGGTGCCTGACAATATTAAAGAAGGGCGCTTTGGCACTTGGCTCGCAAACGCTCGAGATTGGTGCATTTCCAGAAATCGTTTTTGGGGAACTCCTATACCTGTTTGGATTTGTGAAAAGTGTGAAAAATGGACTGTTGTTGGAAGCCAAGAAGAACTCGAAAAGCTTTCTTCCAAAAAAGTTCCCGATCTTCACATGCATTTTGTTGATGAAATCAAAATAGATTGTTCTCATTGTGGCGAAAAGCAAACCATGAAGAGAACTCCTGAAGTTTTGGATTGTTGGTTTGAGTCGGGCTCAATGCCTTATGCTCAGGAGCATTATCCATTTGAAAACAAGGAAAAACTAGATCAGTCTTTTCCGGCAGATTTTATTGCCGAGGGACTCGATCAAACTCGGGGTTGGTTTTATACGCTCACGGTTCTATCGACAGCACTTTTTGGAAAGCCTGCATTTGAAAGTTGTATCGTGAACGGAATTGTTTTGGCAGAAGACGGCCGAAAAATGAGTAAGCGTCTTAAAAACTATCCCGACCCAACTCTCATTTTTGAAAAATATGGAGCCGATGCGCTTCGTTTATATTTAGTTCAATCTCCAGCCATGCATGCAGAGGATTTGCGCTTTACCGAAAAACAACTTGTTGAACTCATGCGCGCAGTAATGCTTCCTTTGTGGAACGCCTATTCCTTTTTCTCTTCATACGCCAATATCGATTTGTGGTATCCAGAGGGGCTTGAGGTATCGGGTGAAGCTACCGATTTAGACAGATGGATTTTGGGCCGAGTAAAAGAGACTGAATCTCAGATTCATGAAAAAATGGAAGCCTTTCATCTTTATGAAGTTCCTCCATTGTTGACCTCTTTTATTGATGACTTAACTAATTGGTATATTCGTCTTAATCGAGAAAGATTTTGGTCTGAGAGAAATTCAAAAACAGAAGCTAATAAAGAAGCCGCCTATTCAACTCTGTATTGTGTGTTGATGAGATTGACTAAAATTCTTTCACCAGTGCTTCCTTTTATGAGCGAAGTTCTCTTTGCTTCTTTGAATAGAATGACTCTTGATGAATTGAAGGGATCCAAAGTTAAAAGTGTGCATGAAAGTTTCTTTGATGATCTTTCTACTTTAAGTTTAAGCGAGTCTGATAAAACATTATTGAGGCAAGTCAGTGTCGCGAAAAAGATTATTCTATTAGGAAGAAGTTTACGTGGAGAAGCTAAAATTGGACTTCGCCAGCCTCTTTTGAGTTTGCGAGTTGCGGGATTAAGTCAGTCTGAATCAGACGAACTTTCGGCCTTAAAGGGATTAGTTTGTCAGGAACTCAACATTAGAAGCATTTCATTAGTGGATAGAGCCTCTGATTTGGTTGAGGAAAGCGCACGGCCTAATTTTAAAATATTGGGAAAACGAATCGGTCCCGATATGAAAGAATTGCAATCCATACTTCAGTCATGGACCTCCAAAGATATTTTAGATTTTGAAGCCAAGGGCGTTTGGTTGTTTAAGGGCCATGAGCTCAAATTAGGTGAAATTGAAATTGTTAGAAAAGCTAAAGAAGGTCGATTTGCTTTGGCTCAATTCAGTTTAGTTGCAGAATTAGACACTACATTAAATGATGAATTGCTTGATGAAGGGGTGCAGCGAGAGCTTGTGAACCGTATCCAGCAACGCAGAAAAGAAATGAAGCTTAAGCTTACAGATAGAATTGAAGTAAAATGGTGGGCCACTCCAGGATCTCGTATTGAGAGAGTTCTGACTACAGAAGATTTCTTACGTCAAACGGCAAATGAGACACTTTCAAATTCTTTTGAGCAGCTTAAAGAAGCTCCTTCGGTAGAAAAAGAGAATTTAGAAGGTCATGGCGAGCTCAGTTTCGAAGTTAAAATTTAATATTGAAAGTTAGACAATTTAAGGCGACACACTGCGCGTCTATCCTATTGTCCCCGGTCATGTATAAGAAGCTACCTAAACTTTGTCTTTCGTTTATTCTTATTTTTTGTCATCATAAGAGCCTGATGGCTGAAATCACATTTGATCATGAAAATATTAACGGGTGGGATGTCTATTTAGTTGATACTGGTATCGGTAATGAAATGGCCATGGCCATTCGTGTAGAGACGGGGGCTCTGCATGATGATCCTAAAGTTCATGCTGGCCGTGCTCATTTGTGGGAGCATGTTATATTTCAAGGATCTAAAAGCTTTCCTGATCCAAATTATTTTTTTAATGAGGCTAATAAATTAGGCGCAACAGATGCTAATGCCTACACTGCCGACGATCACACGCTTTTTCTATTAAAGTTTCATGAGTCTCAATTTTCTGGAGCCTCTAAAATTTTAACGTCTCTTTTTAGAGAGCCACTTCTTGATCCAAAATATTTTAATACTGAGAGAGACAACGTAGTGAATGAGGCCAAGGACTATAAGGCGCGAGATGACATTGCTCTTAATGACGGTCTTTTAATTTATCTGCTTGAAGAAAATCATCCATTTCGTATGTATCACGTGGGTGAAGAGTCGCAACTTAATGCGATGACTATTAAGGACTTGGCGACTCTTTATTATTCCAACTATCGACCTGGTTCTAGTGCTGTTTTTGTGAGTGGAAATTTTAGAAGAGCTGCAAAAGATCCTAGCATGACAAGCAAAGAGCAAGTTTTAGCAAATTTAAAAGTAAGATTGACTGCTTTTGAGGCTCCAAAAGATTTAGAGCTTCCACCTCCTAATAAGGATAAAGTTTTTCCTTCTTTAAAAAGCGGTGCTTTCAATTACGTTGAGTTTAAGTCTACAGATGAAAACGTACGATCGTTTCAAGTGAACATTCCTTTTGAGGCTGATATCAATCCTATCGTTCTTGAGACTTTAACGGATTATTTAAATATTCAATTAAAAGGAGCTCTAGCCAAAGAACTTAAAGATGCCAACGTCACAACACAGTTTAGAATTCAGGGAAATGACGTTAACAATATAAGATTTCTTGAGGTCTATGCTTCATTGGATCATGGCCAATCTGATGTCTTGAGAGATGCCGTTGTTAAAAATTTGTTTAAAAAGATTAAGGCGCTTTTATCTTCGGGATTGAATTCAGAAACCATTCAGTTTCTCCGTCAAAGAAATATAAGCTCATATGAAAAAATGAAAGATCCTTTGAGTGCCGCTGAACATTTAGGAGAGTTCATTTCAAAATGGAAATCAGAGGCCAATGCTTTCAATTTCAGAGGTCTTTATTCACAAGTTACCCTTGAACAGATGCAAGAAGCGGCTCGAATTCTTTTTACAAAGCCGCAATTGCTGATGAGTTATGTGGGGCCTGATGTAGTGTCGTCTGAGCTTGATCCTGTTTTTGGTCGAGCCTTCAATCGGATAAAAAATCAAAAACTATTGGATGATGTCGATGCCATAATGAAAGACAACCCCTCAGTGAGCGCTGAATTAGAAATTCCGAATTTTAATTTGACCTTTAGAGAAAAACCACTGGCTTTAGCCGATGAGCTCATTAAAATTCAAGGCGATACTCGTTTTTCAAGGGACCCATTTTTAGTTTCAAAACATAGTAGTAACGAAGGAGCTCTTCAGGTGGAAGTAGAGTTTTCGCCAAATACTAAAACTGAAGAGTTTGCGGCCATGCAAATCTTTCTGCGAGCCTTTATTGAAGAAAATAGAACTTTGTTTACATACTTTGATGCTCTTTCTATTAAGGTCAACGCTTCTCAGGCTGGAAATCTTATTTTTTCTAGTGCTGGAAACTCATTGGCAGCACTTAAAGTTCAAGAATGGTTTTGGCCGGCTTTTAAGGCGTTTAAACCCAATGCTGATATTTTGAAAAAAGCCAAAACACTTATTGTTCAAGCCAATGCAAAAAATCAAATGAATAGTTTTCCTCCCCAAATCACCATTCGTCAGTTGAAGCCTTATTTTTATGTGCAGAATGCGCAAGAATTGGAAGCTTCTAAATTAGAAAAAGCCATTGAAGAAATGGATTTAACAAAAGTGACTTCTAGTGTTGAAAATACTTTAGATCGAACGGACCTTAATCTAGGTCTTTACGGTGATTATGATCGCTCTGATGTTGAGGGTTTTGCTGCGTTGATTAAAAAAGTTTTTCCAAAAGCTCTGACCGCAGAGGAGCGAGTCGCTTCTGATAAACGACCTTTAGGCCTAAAAAAAGACCTCATTATAGAGCTCGATTTGCCTTCCACAAAAAAAGTGGGAGATGTGTCTCTTATGAGAGCCATCCCGGGAGCAAGTTTTGAAAACATAGCTCATGATGACAGGAAATTAAGAGCCTTTTATTCAATCGCTGAAGAATTTCTAAATATGAGAGTTTTTGATATTAACCGTAACGAAAAAGCGTTGGGCTATGTTCAAAGAGCAACCTCTATAAAAACTAAAAAAGCATATTGGATGCTCTTTTTAGGAATGACAGGAGATTTAGAAAAAGAAGGGGAAGCCAAAATTGAGGGCGACTCCAGAGCTGCATTAGTTGTTGATGGTTGGAAGCGATCCCTTGAACTATTGCGCAATATTTCAAATGCCGAGTTTGAAGAAATACGCGCTGGCATTCAGCTTAGAAGAAAAATTGAAAAAGTTGAGATTGATGAATTGATGGATGAAGCCTTTTCTCTTTATCATCAAAGCGAAGGGGTGGAACATACTATGGAATCTTTTGATTCTGAATTGGCCACTCTAAGTTACGAACAATTTTTAGCGCTCAGCAAAGAATTTCTATTAGATCAAAATATTGCCTTAGATGTGGTTTCATCTAGAGATTCAGCCAAAACACGAAATGAAATGGCCAAAAGTGACTCACACTATACATGTCAGTCTTCATTATTGTTGGCGGGCACAAAGGAATTGCCTAGTTTGATGAAGTAGGAAAATTATCACTTAGGAATTATAATCCTACTGTGGATAAGTTTTGGGCTTTTGCATTAGTTGTTTATGCGATTGGTGTTGGCTGTAGCCAATCTCTAATGTCTGCTGGCGGAACTTTGATTTCATTAGCTTCATTTTGGGGTTTGCTTTTTAAATTTCCCAAGGATTCGTACTCAAAGAGACTTTGTTTTTTTATTGCTGCGTGGGTTTTGTATTCATTTGCTAATCACTTAGTGCGTGGCTGGGGTCCCTACACCTCTGAAGCTTTAAAGAATATGCCGCTTTTTTTAGTTTTAATTTATCCTTTAGTGGGACTAAAGCCTAAAGAACACTCTTTAGCTTTAATCTTTTCATTTTACTCAGGGGCGGTTTTGGCCAGTGTTTTATATTCCTCGTATCAGTTTTTTTATTTGAAATATTATGGAATGGGTTTTTTTCACAATCAGATATATTTTGCTTATAATTTACTTCCGGGATTTTTCTTTTTTTCAGAGCTTAGCATTAAGGAGCGTCGAATTGATTTTTGGAAACCCCTATATTCACGCGCTTTGGTGGCCATTATATTTTTGGGAATTTTTACGACAAACAATAGAATGAGTTCTTTGATAGTTTTACTTTATATTTTATTTAGAGCTCTTCCGTGGGTTCATAGAAAGTGGGGATCTAAAACTCTCGCCTTAGTTTCGTTGCTTTTATTTGGATTTTTTATAGCCATTTATTTATTAAATCCTTTTGTCTACGATAAAATTTCTCAAACAATGATGGGATTAAGAGATGTGAGTGTTAAATCTCGACTCTATGCGTGGACAGAGAATTGGAAGATCTTTTTAAAGAATCCCCTCTTTGGTGTGGGATTTTCTAATAATGCCTTAGACTCTTCCAATTTTAAAGATTTTCAAGGTCATTTAATTCCTGGTAGAGCCATTTATGCTCATAGTATTTATTTTCAACACTTGGCGGATTCAGGAATATTTGGAGCTCTTCTTTTGTTTGGATCGTTAGTTATGCTCATGTTTTATAATTCTATAACTCTGGTGGTGGTGGGTGGAGTTTTATTTGCTGGAATTACTGAAAATATATTTAATAATTCAAAACCTTTTCATGCATTTTTGTTTTTTACTCTTCTATCGCTAAGTATAGAGTCTTCTAAGTTAAGGCGCACTCGTTCCGCAGGTGGGCGCTAGTCGATCCTTTAGAAATACTTCGTAATATATTTTTCGGTCTTTAAATGTCGTTTCAAACGGCAGACCATTGTTGGAAACAATGTTGGGAAATTCATTTTTAAATTCGTCTTCAGCTAGCCCGCCCATATGACAAAAGCCACTGCGATCATAGGGGTACCAATCAACACCTTCGGGTTTTGGCCAACTCCAAGCGGCGCTGTTATTTTTTGTGGACTCTTTAATTACAAGCGGAGATACAATTTTTAGTGCGCCAGTAGCTCCTGTGAAGTTTGTCACTTTGGCGTCGTCTCTTCCTATCCAACCTAAAACAATAAGGTCTGGAGAGAGAGCCACGTACCATGAGTCCTTTTTGTCGCCACTGGTTCCTGTTTTTCCAGCCCAAGCTTGTTGGATTGGAAGTTGTGATCCTAAGGATTGGGAGGTGCCTCTTCGTAGTGCTCCTTCAAGTGCGCTCAATAAAATTCGTGCAGACTTTTGGCCGTATGGATTGTCTACGATTGCAGTGGCCTCAGTCTTTTCAAAATGTAGAGAACATTCTAAGTCAGGGGCATTTTGTGAGAGTCCAAGGGCTTGCCTTACAAGTTTTGAGTACGCCAATAATATATCCCAAGGTCTTTGTTCCACCGTTCCCAGGAGCGCAGAAGGTAAAGCTTGATCGGGAGAGATTTTTAATCCCATGGCTCTCGGTATTTCAAAAAAATCATTGAGGCGTCCTGAAGGTTGGCGTTCAAAGAAAATTCTAAGGATGGGAATGTTAAGAGATTGCTCTAAGGCTTCTCGAAGAGTCACGTCTCCTCTATATTTTTTATCGTAATTTTCTGGCGACCATTGGCCGCGACCATCATCGAAGGACCATTCAAGAGGACGGTCTTCAAGTTTAGAGCCTAAATTAAGTGACTCATCGTCTTTTTCTAGAAGGTTTAGTATTTCTAATGGTTTCATGAGAGATCCTATGGAGCGTGCGCTTTGGCGAATTCTATCGAGTTGTGTGACTCGGTAGTCGGTTCCTCCCGCATAAACCTTTATCGCACAGGATTTGGGATCGGCAGCTACAAGAAGGCCCTGCTCTGCATTGTTAGCGTTAGAAAAGTTTTTCAAATTTTCTTCGGCACTTTGTTGTAGATCTAGATTTAGAGCGAGCTTGATATCAAAACCACCTTTTAAAATTTCTTTTTCATCCCGATCTTCTAGTAATTTTTCTCGAAGGGCATCGACTAGATAGTAGGCTCGTGTGGGTCCTAAAAACTTGTTGGGTGGAGGCAGGGGTTTTTTATTGGCTTCTTCATACTCTTCATCAAGAATAATTTTGTGTTCTAATAAATGTTTTAAAACTCTAGATCTTCTTTTTATAGCTCGATCAGGATGTTTCCAGGGCGAGTAATATCCCGGACTGGCAATGACGGCGGCCAAGAGCGCGATTTCGTGGAGCTCTAATTCAGCTAGAGATTTATTGAAATAATATTCGGCGGCTCGTCCAACGCCGTGGACCTCAAGGGGGCCTAATTGGCCTAAGTAAATTTCATTGATATAGGCTTCAAGAATTTCATCTTTACTGAATCTCTTTTCAACTAGGCCTGCTAAAACAATTTCTGTAAATTTTCTTTTAAAAGTTCGTTCCGGAGAAAGAAAAATATTTTTTACAAGTTGCTGAGTGATGGTGCTTCCGCCGCCTTGAGAAAATCTTAATGTTCTTAATACAGCGAAACCAGCTCTGAGAATTCCCCAAATATCAAAACCATCGTGAGATAGAAAGCGAGGATCTTCTAAGACGACGATGGATTGAATGAGCATCGGGGGGACGTCAGGAAGTGAAACGGCTTTGCGCTCTTCAAGACGTCCAGATGTTAAAGAAGCAATCCATTGGTTTTCTCCGGCAGAGTTTTCTGCGAGAATTCGAATAGAGCCAATTTCTTGACGTTCTTTTATTCGAGGTTCAATAAGTGGAGCCCATTCTCTATCGATTTGAAAAATCCAGAAGCTAGAAAAAATTAAAATGCTTAAGAGTGTTCCTAAAACAAATGCTGAAAAAAAGAGGACTGTTTTCACAGCGTCAATAATAACTCAGATTAACGCGTTGTGGGTATGGCCATACACATAGGGCAACATATATTATTGACATAGGTGATCCCCACCCGTAAGTTTGAGTTCAATGTTAAAAAAAGGCCTCGAGTTTCGGAGACAAATATCATTCTCCCCCGATATCCTTCGAAGCTCGAGACTTCTTTGCTGTTTTCTTTTTGCTCTATTTATTAAATCAGCAGATTCAGCTTCGTTAAATTTAAGCGGCAACTATAGATTTGGTGCCAGCATGTATTCCAATCTTGATCTTGATCCCGGAAAACCCGTGGATACAGGAAATACAAGTTCGTATTTAGAACACCGATTTTTTCTTCGCCCAGATGTTGTGGTTGATGAGCATTTTACAATTAAATCTAATTTGAGCTTTTTACAGCTGAGCGATTACCCTGCTTCTTCTACAACAACACCGCCTCGCTTCGGAACTCCTTTGGACTCTTCAGCATCTCAAAGGGCGGGCTCTCAGTTATTAGAAGTTAGAAATCTCTATTTAAATTGGAATCATGATTTTGGAGTTTTCAAATTTGGAAGAATGCCTAAGCATTGGGGTTTGGGTTTAATTTATGATTCAGGTTCAGAGCCCTCCGCAGATTATGGTTCAACCGTTGATGCCATTAACTTTCAATCTTTAGTGGGCAGCCTTATTTTAAGCGCAGCTTATGAGAAAAACGAAGAATCCCATCTAAATTCTGATCATGATGATGTTGAAACATATTCAGGATCTGTTGAATATTTAAATCAAGACGATCGCTTCAATAGTGGGATACTCTATGAGAGGACCATTCGTGCTGCAGCCAGTGTGGCTCATCAAGTTAATAAGCATAATAGTTCTCACAATCTTTCATTTTATTTTAAAAAAGAATGGGATCACTTTAGTTTTGGTAGTGAATTAGCAACAATTTCCTACAACAAAGAGCCTGATGTTGTGGGTGTTTTACAAAAAGCGAAATACAAACCCTCTTCTTTCTTTATTAGCGAAGAATTTGCATATTCTACTAAGAATGGTGCTAATTCATTTTTATTTAATAATAATTATCAACCGCTACTTCTCATGTACCGACAGAATATGGGAGCCTTTCTAAACCCTCGTCAAGCACGTAAGGGCGGGCCCGTTGGAGCCGCAATTGCTAAAGGCGATGGTGCTGGTTCTTATTTAGGTGCTTTGGGATTTGGTTATGCTTTCAGTCAAGACAAACACATTCTTGATACAAAAATTGCGTATGCCATGTTGGAAGAGAAGGCCACTAATCCAACAAAAAGTTTAGGGGTGGAGTGGGATGTGAATTTTCTTCAAAGTTGGTATGACAATTTTAAAACATCATATCAATTTGGAATTCTTTTCCCAGGAAATGCATTTGGTACAGATATTCGTCCTGGCTGGGGTGTCCAGTTAAGAGGATATTTAGTTTTCTAAGTTTTCACGTCGTCAATGTTTTGGCATCGGCTTGAGCATCAAAGTTTGCACAACGGATTTTTTTCGATGGCGTGAATTATTGGGAGGGCGGTGTCAAAAACCCGCCCTTCTGTTTTTTTGCAAGTCTTCAAAGCTCACCTTATCCTAACACATGAAACCCGTCTGGGTTTCTATCGTACCTAGGGAGGGAGCCCAAAATGAAATTAAACAACATAGTATTATTAAGTGCACTCGTGCTAGTTGGCACGACTCAAGCTACGCAATTTGAAATTAGCGCAGCAAAGCAAAATGTTTTTACACAACGTTTGCTTCGAGGAATGGATAAAGCGCTAAGACTTAGCGTTCAAGAAGCCCTGTCTAACAGAATACGTTGGCAAGTGGGTGAGTACCATAACATTGATATTGAAATGGCGTTTGGAAATGGAACAGGAGTTAAATCGGTAACTCAAGACGTTCCTGAGCAAAATGCTCTTTGGTATGTGAATAATATTGAGCTTATGGGGCAAAAGCAAAAAACTGAAGCGCTAATGAGCCGTGAAGATGGTCATGTGATTAAGTTAATTGTAAATGGCGAAGAGCAAGATCCAAATCAAGATGAAGGCGAACTTGAAATTATTGAACAGTATCAAACTAAGGTCACTGTTCCAGCGGGTTCTTTTGATTGCTTCTATATTAAGGCTAAACAAACCTCTAAAGGACAAGAACCTCAGGAGTTCGAGGTTTGGATTAACCCAACTGACGTCAATTTAGATGGAATGCTAAAAGTTGTTGTTCAGTCTCAATTTGGGCCTGTTACAATGACTCTAACTAAGTTTGGAAAAAAGTAATATCTAGAATAAAGTAGTGCCGGCATGAAAGATCTCTTGCTGGCACTACTTTTTTTATTTGCACCCTGTGCTTTTTCATTAGCAGATCAATTATCAACCCCAGACTCTATTCACTCATCTTTTAAATTTCTTGAGACGGAAGAAGATAGCGTCAATCTTGAAAAACTTTCAGCCCTAGTTTTGGATAAATACTATACAGAAATAAAACTTCTAGACAGAGTCTTTGCGTTTTACGTTTCTCAAAAGGATAGAAAAAAAGTCTTTGATATTGTTTATATGGTTTCGGTTAAAAACTCCTGTTCTCGAAGTTCTCAAACAAAGAACACTTCGGCTGCGTGCCAACATTTAAGGTCATTATGGCTTAATGGTTTATGGCAACTTCCATTTTACGATACAACGTCTGTCATTATTGACGAAGCCAAAGAGAACATTAGAGGCGCCTTATGCGACAAAGCAATTAACACTTTAGAAGATCTGGAAAAGCGAGAGGGTCCTTTGTTGCAATTATTAGAAACTTTAGAAGAGGCTTATCGATGCTTAAAGAGTCCCGATAAGGTACACTACACGCAGAATCGCATTGAAAGTTTGAGGGTTTTTGATCTGTGAACGTTGATTTACTTATTATTTTTTTAATGAATGCATTCATTATTGTTATGGCAATCATTTTTGGAATTTTTGTTTATCCAAAACAAGAATTATCTGAAGAAACAAAGAGACGTTCAAGAAGCTTTGTTAGCAATGCCTTTTTTAGAGAATTTTGGTATTTTTTAATGGGGCCACTTAAAAGACAATTTATAAAATATGATGTTTCGCCAGATACATTGACTTGGTTCGGTTTTATTTTTTCTGCCTTCTCAGGAATTTCATTTGGTTTGGGACACTTTGGTTTAGGGGGTTGGTTTGTAATCTTGGCCGCAACTTGTGATATTTATGACGGTCAATTAGCGAGAGCCAAAGGAATTAATAATAAATCAGGGGCATTTTTGGATTCCGTACTAGATCGATTAGGCGAATCCTTTATGTTTTGTGGTTTAGCCTGGTATTTTAGAGAAGATGTTCTTTGGTTTTTAGTTTTATTTATAACTTTCACGGGATCACAACTCATTAGCTACACTCGCGCTCGAGCTGAGGGATTGGGGTTTGGTGGCGCAAGAGGATTTTTTCAAAGAGCAGAGAGAATGATTGTTCTTTCATTTGGAACATGTTTGTCACCCGTCTTTGAATATTTTTACGCTACTGGCATGCAAACTATTTATGTAACTCTAGCCTGTATGTGCTTAGGTTCTGTACAGACCTCTATTACGAGGTCTGTAAGTATTTATCTAGAAATTAAATCCACTGAAAAGCATTTATAATCCTAGCTTGTCAGCGAGGAAGGCAAATTGCAGTGACCAAAAGTAAGCTCTTTGCTTAATATCAGCAGCTCCACCGTGGCCACCTTCAGTGTTTTCATAATATGAAACAGGATTTCCAAGTTCTTCCAACTTTGCAGCAAGTTTTCTGGCATGAGCAGGATGAACTCTGTCATCTGCAGTTGAGGTTAGGAAAAAGAAATGAGGATATCTCACTCCATCTTTTGCGTTTTGATATGGGGAGTATCTTTCTAACCACGCGCGATGTTCTGGGTTCTCCGGATCGCCATACTCAGCGACCCAACTGTCTCCCGCCGGAAGAAGATGATATCTCAGCATATCTGTGAGTGGAACTTGAGAAATAACTACTGAAAAAAGTTCAGGTCTTTGAGCGCCAACTGTGGACACTAAAAGTCCGCCATTGCTTCCGCCCATAATGGCCAATTTGTTTGGTGTAGTTATTTTGCGAGAAATTAAATCTTCTGCAATAGCAGCAAAATCATCAAATGCGTTTTGACGCTTTCCTAAAAGTGCAGCTTTGTGCCACTCAGGACCATATTCGCCACCGCCTCGAATATTTCCGTGAACTAGAACTCCACCTCTTTCAAGCCAAGCTTTTCCAAAATCTGCTGAATAGTGTGGAGTCTCAGAAATCATAAAACCACCATAACCATAAAGAATTGTGGCACGTGGATTTTTAATTCCTCTTTTATAAGTTAAATAATAAGGAACTTTTGTGCCATCTTTGCTTGTTGCAAAATGTTGTTCTACGACCATATCCTTGGAGTTAAATCGTTCTTGTGATTTTCTGAAGAAGACTCCTTTTTCTTGACCATCTCGAATAAGTTCTTCGGTATAGACTGTGATTTGATTGCTATAAGAAATGATTGCGAGATTGCTTTCAGAATCAGAATTTACACCAACTTCACTTAAATCAGGAACTGGGATGTTGCGAGTGTGCCAAGCACCTTCTTTTCTTTCGATGGCTTTTAATCGACCGTTCACATTGTCGAGATATGAAATATAAATTGTGTTTTGAGTTAAGCTAATTTCAGAAAATGCTTGCATAGCTTCTGCTTCAAAGACGACTTCGTATTTAGGATCTTGAATATCAGTCATTAAATAAGCCAGTATTGATCCAGATTTAATTTTCCTTCCATTAAGATCAAATTCGTTTCGAGTTTTTATGAGCACGTGTTCACCAAAAACCGCTGAAAATTCTGATCCCTCAGGCATTGGAAGTTTGCTCAATTCAAATTTATCCGAAAGTGAAAAATATTCAAAAGTGTAAAAGTCTTTTGCTTTAATTAAAAAATGACGATAACCGGACGGAGTTTTTTGTCTAAAGGGTTGGATTGCTAAAAAATCTTCAGGGACGTCGCTAATTAAAGAGGCTTCTTTAAGTGCTTGCCCTCTTTTTAATAATTTAACTTGGCGAGGATATCCGGACTTTGTGAGTGAACCTTCGCCAAAATCAGTGGCTACTAATAAGGTGTCAATATCAAGCCAGCTGATATCGCTTTTGGCGGGCGGAAGATAAAAGCCATTAGAAACAAATTCCATAGTTTCCATGTCGAATTCACGAACTTCAGCAGTGTCAGAACCTTTGTCAGAGAGAGTGATTAAACAATTTTTTCGAATTTCAGGATCAAAGCAAGAAATTCCTTTATAGACCCAACTTTTATTTTCTATTTTATTAAGAGCATCAATGTCGAGAACGACTTTCCACTCTGCTTGTCCTGCTAAAACAGATTCTTGAGAGGCGACTCTGAGTAAACCCCGGAGATGATCGGCGTCGGTCCAGAAGTTTATAAAAAGTTTCCCCATGGCACTCAACTGTGGAAGCTTGTCTTTCGCAAGGCCAATTGTTTCTAAATCACGATGTATATCGTTAAAAAGTGGGAGTGCTTCAATGGTTGAAATTGTTTTATGGGAATGCTCTTTAACCCAATCAAGTGATTGGGGAGAATTTCTTTCTTCTAGCCAAAGGAAAGGGTCTTCACATGTTGTGGAATATGAAAAAGTAGAAAAAATCAAAGAAAGGAAAATGGGCAAATTTTTCATGCGGAGAAGCTATCAATTTGAGGTCTTGAGGGGCAATGCGTCGTTAGAATAATTATTCTTTACATCGCATATTTATTCAATGAATTCGTCGTTTTCTTCGCCTTCAAACTTTCCCTTGTCTTGATCGGTAGAAATATCAACTCCTTTTAGAGTTCGGCGAATTGTTTGATCTTTTTCCACCCATCTATAGGTGATTCCGAATCTAGTTTCCCAATACTTTGGAGCTTCGATTCCCTTATAGGGTAGTGCAAAAGAAACTTCACCAGACCAGAGAGGATTGAACCAAAATTCTGAGGCTACTTGAAAAACGTGAATAACGGGGTTTTCGGCTAGAGCAAATTTAGAGCCACCATGAGCGTTTTGAACTTGTTTAGTGGCCTTGGAGCTAGAGTCATTAGGATTGAGTTTGTCGTTTTCCAAACTGAGATTTCCTTTTAATCTAAATTCAAGGTCCAGTTTATAACTGACATAAGCGATAGCAAGCATATAGGGAAGTTCAGCGCTGTAATTATCGCTTCTGTAGGAGTATCCGAAATCAACTCTTGTTCTCAGTGATTTATGGAGCCAATGCTCTCCAGTGGCCATGACTGTATAATCACTTTGAGCATCTCCCAGTAAAACAGTGGATTGTTTGCCGCTCGCATTCAACGAGGCTGATGTGGTGTTTGTGTAGAGTGGAAATTTAGCAAGAAAGGCTAATCCAAGAGATGAGCCTACGGCATCGAAGAAGCGATACTCACTGAAAAAAACCTGATCACCAAAGGAATTTTTTGCTTCTGAATTACCCTTTGAATCGTTTATTTGAGAACTATCAAAGTGAAGTTTAGCTCCAATGTTTAGAAAGCGACTGGGCTGGTATTCGGGAATAATTTCGTGTTGGTATCTATTTATGGAACTCCCTGAACTTAAATTTGTAGAGGCCCCGCCGTTATCAAAGTTGGAAGTGCTCTTGAAATATCCAAGGGAGTAACCCATGTGAAAACTTTTGTCTGAAGGGAATCGATGAGTGGGTAAATTGGGGCCTAATTGAGATCCAAAACTATAGAAGCTCGTTAAGACGAGACAATGCTTTGCCGATAGGAAGATTAAGTCTAAAAATTTTTGATTTCGAAGTTTCACCTTTAACTATTTCAACATCAGAGCGGCTGACTTGAAAGGTCTCAGCTAAAAAATTCTTTAATTCTGTATTGGCTTTTCCTTTTTCAGGGATTGCAGATATTGCGATTTTGAGTTCCTGAGTTCCATGGAGCCCTAGAATTTTATTTTTAGAGGCTTTAGGGGATATTTTAACTCGAACGAAGCAATGCGTGTCTGGGTTTTTAGGGTCGGAGCTCAGGCAGTTCATTCTTCTTCAAGTTATACAATTGGACCGCAAAGATCCATACCAACGACACTTTCAATTTCAACTTCTACAAAATCTCCAATATTGGCTTGGCCACCATTGATTAAAGTGCAGGTATCAATTTCTGGTGCTTGACCAAAGTGACGACCCTTTAAAAGAAGAGGTGTTTCTTCGTGAGGTCCTTCAACTAAAACGCTGAGTTTTTTTCCAACAAAGTTTTTGAGTCTCTTCTTTTGTATTTTTAGTTGAGTGTCGTGAATGATTTTTTTTCGTTTCTCTTTCACGGCGGCAGGAACATCGTCTTTTAGCATAAAAGCGCCAGTGCCTTCTTCATGAGAATAAGTGAAGACACCCACCTGATCTAATAAACCCAGTTCTACAAATTCCTTTAAAGCTTCAAAATGCTCATCGCTTTCACCAGGAAAACCCACCATGAGTGAAGTTCTAATAATGATTTCCGGAATTTCTTTTTTAAGCTTTTGAATCATTGAAGAGATTTGAGAGCCAGAAGTGTGCCGGTTCATTCTTTTAAGAATCACATCGTGAATGTGTTGCACGGGAACATCTAGATATTTACAAATTTTACTTTCATTTTTAATTAATGAGATGACTTCATCGTCGAGTTGATCGGGATAAGTATAGAACAAGCGAATCCATTTAAGCTTTTCGATTTTAACAAGTTCTTTTAGAAGAGTGGCAAGAGAAGCTCCATCATTTCGATCGCGACCATAGTCTGTTAAGTCTTGTGCTATTAAGTTGATTTCCTTAACGCCGCCCTCGACGAGCTGATGGGCTTCCTTAATGAGTGAGTCTACACTTCGTGATCGTAAATTACCTCGGAGTTTTGGAATAATACAAAAGCTACATCTTTTTGCACAGCCTTCAGCTAGTTTTAAGTAAGCTGTGTAAAAGGCTTGGCTATTAATTCTTGGAAGTTCGTAGTCTTTAAGACGAGTATCATCGACAGATATTGTGGGAAGAGTTTTTGATTTTAAACCATCGACTTTTTCAACGATATGAGAAAAACCTGCGCTTCCTGTAATGAGATCTATTTCGGGAATACTGTCGTGGAGTTCTTGAGGATATCTTTCAGACAAACAACCTGTAACAACTAGATGTTCACATTTTCCTTTATCGGGGTTTTTGTATTGAGCAGCTTCAAGAATGTGATCGATGGATTCTTGTTTGGCTTGATCAATAAATCCACATGTATTGACGACGATGAGTTCGGCCTCTTCGGGAGCACCAGAAATTTTATATCCCTCTTTGGCCAATAAGCCAGCCATAACCTCAGAATCCACTAAGTTTCTTGCGCAACCTAAGGATACAAAATGAACATTTTTCATTGTTACAACTCTTCTACCTTGGATCCCGAAGGAATTTTAGCTTCAAAAACGGAATTGTCTGAATTTTTAATTCCTTCAAAGGAGGTTATCTTTATGGTTGTGGTGCTCCCTAGTTGATCTGTGATGGTTGCGCTTTTGGGAGCTTCTACATGATTTTCAAATACAAGCTCAATTTTAGCTATATCAGATTCAGTTTTAGGTTCTAAATTTAAAATAATTAAACTGCCTTGTAATGAGCCAGATATTTTGAAGTTTTTTTCTATGGCTTTTATGTCGGAGCTTCTTCGAGACACGCCTCTAAAAAAAATTAAGTAACGATTCAAATCAATATTTTTTAAATTACGAAAGTGCTTCACTTCGGCGGCTTTGTTGCGACCTTGTCGGAAGAAAATTTGCCAAGCTTCTTTTCCATTACTGATGAAGTCACTGTATTCGGGACCCTCTAATGAATATCGAAATTTTTCAAGGGCATCATTCCGAACGTAGTGAAACATGCCTTCGTTAAAACTTCCCTTTCCAAGTCCTGGTGAAAAGTTTTCTTGAGTAAATTTGGCGCGCCAATTCCCAAGTTTTCGGTATCTTTCTAAGACGGATTTAAAAATAATTTTCGAGTCAGGATTTTCTGTAGGCTTTTTTTCAGTTTGCGCCTGCGTAATGCCCAACGATAATAGGAAAATAAAAGCAAGGAAGATGTGGTAATGACGCATGGCGAGAAATCCTAGATTAAGTCTCATTATGGGTCAACTCCAGGTGTCGATTGGCTAATTTCTATAAAATAAAGTTTTAAAGAATCTATGATTTTTTGGAGCTCAATGGCTTCCTGTGTTCCAATCTTAAGAATTTGAGAATAAACCCTAATTTTTTTTGAAAAGGGAAATATACGATTTAAACTTTGTGCTCTACGAGAATGTTTTTTATTAAAAATGATTCTGAATCTTTTTAAGTCATCAAAATCTTTATCTTTAATAACTTGTAAATTTCCAATTGAAATTTTTATTCTTCTTTGGAGCTCTAGATAGAATATTCTTTCCTCAGAAAGTGGAGGTGTGAGCAGTCCATCTATGAAGTCTTTTATTGTTTCAAATTCATTTTTGGCATTTTTAAGGTCGTTCCTTTGAACCGAAGATTCGAATTCATTAAAGAGCGAATCAATTTGAGAAATCGAAGTTCTTAAAAGTTTTAAGTCACAATTTCCGGCACGGGTTACTATTGAAAAAGTCGATAAAACTACAAAGAGCAAAATGGTGCGCATTTGTGAGCTACTCTTTATCATTAAAGCCACATAGCGTCAAAATAATAAGTTCATTATAATCAGTCACTTAGTTATTGAGTCTCAGTTTAGTAAGCGTTTGAGCTCTTGAGTGACTAAATCAGGGTTAGCTTTCCCCTTTGAAAGCTTCATAACTTGACCCACTAAAAAGGCAAAAACCTTATCTTTGCCGGCCTTATATTCTTCTACAACTGAGGGATTTTCTAAAATGACCTTTTCAGACCAGGCCGAAATTTCTTGAGTGTTGAGCACTTGGACTAAGCCCTTTTCCTTAACAATTGTTTCAGCACTTTTTCCGCTGCTAAGCATTTCTTGAAAAACATTTTTAGCAATTTTTCCAGAAATGGTTTTATTTTCAATTAAAAGTATAAGATCCGATAAAGCTTTTGCTTTAATCGGGGAATTTCTAAGACTTGTGTTCTCTAGGTTTTTTAAGGCTCCCAAAAGTTCACCGAGTATCCAGTTGGCAGCTTGTTTGGGGGGGGCCTTTTCTGAAATCATTTTTTCAAAAAACTCAGCCCATTCAATATCAGAAGTTAATTGTTCGGCGTCGTATTCAGAGAGAGCAAATAATTCTATGTAGCGCTTCTTCATGGTGTCTGGAAGCTCTGGGGAATCTTTTTTAATACCTTCAATTAAAGATGAAGACAGCACAAGTGGAGGGAGGTCGGGATCGGGAAAATAACGATAATCGTGGGCGTCTTCTTTGCTGCGTAAGCTATAACTCTTTCCGGCTGCTGAATCCCAGCCTCGGGTTTCTTGAATTATTTTTCCACCTGTTTGTAGAACCGCAATTTGTCTTGCGACTTCATACTCAAGAGCTTTTTCGACAAAACGAAAAGAATTTATATTTTTAATTTCAGTTCTTGTGCCAAATTCAAGCTGACCTAAAGGGCGCACGCTTACGTTAACATCACATCGAAAATTACCTTCTTCCATGTTTCCATCGGTCACATGGGCAAATACTAAGATCTGATGAATTTTCTTGAGATAAGCCACAGCTTCAGTAGCACTTCTCATGTCGGGTTTGCTGACTATTTCAATAAGTGGAACGCCGGAGCGATTGAGATTAACGAGACTTAAATTGGCTAGATGAGTGGATTTCCCTGCATCTTCTTCCATATGAATTCGTTCAATTTGAATTCGTTTTTTTTGATTGTTTTCGAGTGTTATATCGATAAATCCGTTTTCACATATGGGAAGATCGAATTGGGATATTTGATATCCTTTGGGAAGGTCGGGGTAAAAATAGTTTTTTCGAGAAAACTGACTACGTTCTTTAATGGAGCAATTGAGTGCTAATCCTGCTCTTATAGCCAGTTCAACGGCCCTTTTGTTTAATACTGGTAAGGCTCCTGGTAATCCCGCGGAAACTGGACCCACTTTAGTGTTTTCTGAAGCACCAAATTCAGCAGGAGCAAAACAAAATATTTTTGAATGAGTTAAAAGTTGTGAGTGAATTTCAAGACCAATTACGGTTTCAAATCCTGAGCTCATGAGTCACTCCAGAGATTGTAGATTTATTTTCGTTTTGATAAAAGGCGGCCATTTTTAAGGAGGTGTCTTCTTCCCACCATCGAGAGATTAATTGTAAACCTATAGGAAGATTGTTCGTGTCGTATCCAACGTTAAATGAGAGACCAGGAAGGCCCGCAAGATTTGTGGATAAGGTGTAAATATCGGCCATATACATCTCGAGGGGATTTTTAGTTTTAGATCCCAATTTAAAGGCCGTGAAGGGTGATGTTGGTCCAGCGATGACGTCAACTTCATTAAAAGCATTGATGAAATCATTTTGAATTAATCGACGAAGTTTTGCAGCTTTTTGAAAATAGGCATCATAATATCCTGAAGAAAGTGCAAAGGTGCCTAGTAAAATTCTTAGTTTAACTTCGGACCCAAAGCCTTCTCCGCGACTGTTGGCATAAAGGTCAAAGAGATTATCAATTCCCTTTGGACTTCGGTATCCATAGTGAATTCCGTCGTATCGAGCAAGATTGCTTGAGCATTCAGAAGTGCAAATTAAATAATAAGTCGATAAGGCGTGTTGAGTGTGGGGCAAAGAAATTTCTTTAATTTCGGCGCCGTTTTTTTTGAAAAAATCTAAAGAGGATTTAATAGATTTTTCAACTTCGGGGTTTAACCCAGAGCTGAAAAATTCCTTAGGTAATCCAATTCGTATTTTATTTATTTGAGGCTTTTGGAGAAATTCAGAAACACTTTTAAATGATTGGGTTGGCGCCGTGTTTTTTGAAGTGGAGTCATGGTCACAGTGTCCAGAAATCGCATCCATAATGGCGGCACAGCCTTGGGCATCAGAGCACATAGGCCCTACTTGATCTAAAGAACTAGCAAAGGCCACCACTCCATATCGACTCACTCTTCCATAGGTGGGCTTGAGACCAGTTATTCCACATAAAGAACTTGGCTGACGAATGGATCCACCCGTGTCGGTTCCAAGTGACAATATTGAACATCGAGAGGCAATGGCCGCGGCGGAGCCACCGGAAGATCCTCCAGGAACTAAATCTAAATTCCAAGGATTTCTAACGGCTCCAAAATAAGAACTTTCGTTGGAAGAACCCATCGCAAATTCGTCAAGATTTGTTTTTCCTAATATTGGAGTTCCTGATTTTTTTAATCGAGCGATAACTGTAGCGTCGTAAGGAGCTGTGAAATTAGAAAGCATTTTGGAGGCGGCCGTGCATTTTTGATCTTTAACGAGAATTAAATCTTTTATAGCAATAGGGATTCCTAAAAGAGCGCCCCTCTCGCCGTTTTTAAGTCGATTATCAGCAGCTTGGGCTTCATTAAGCGCAGTTTTTTTATCTACACTAATAAAGGCATTGGTTGCAGAATTAGTTTCATCTATTCGCTTAAGAGAAGCTTCGGTTAGTTCCTTTGACGTCACGCCCCCTTGGTCAAGAGCTTGTCTCGTTTTTAGAAAGGAGGCTTCTTTAAGAAGTTCGACAGCAAGGGTGCTCACTCATTGTCTCCAAATACTTTAGGTATTTTGAATGAATTTTCGAATGAATCAGGTGCATTTTGCATAAGTTCTGAAACGTCCAGAGCTTTCTCTGCGACATCTTCGCGAAGAAATAATTTTTCTTCAAAATGAAAAAGAGCTTCTACAGAATCAGTGTTAACTTTAGATAGATCTTCAAAATGAGAAAGAATTTTCTTAAAATTTTCTTGTAAATCAGCCATGTCACTTTCTTTAATGGCGATGCGAGCAAGTTTTGCGATTCTTAAGACTTCGTCGCGATCCATAATTCAAACCTATCCGAATAATTCGCCTAATTAAAGGGCCTCTAACGGAGCAAAACGCGCAATGAATTTTTTTAATCCGAATCGATCAAATCTGACTGAAACCTTGAGGTCTTGAGAGCCTCCGCTTCGGCTGACCACTGTTCCCGTGCCATAGTCAGGATGTTTAACTCTTTTACCAACGGGAAATCCATCTTTTTGAGTGTCTTCACTTGTGTCGACTCCAAGAAAGGCGTCGGCCTTGGGATTGCTTTGTGAATAACTAAAGGAAAAGTCGTCGTTGTCGAAAGAGTCATAATTTGAAGCACGGAAACTTTTGTTTTGTTGGCTTCTGTGGTCGTAGACCATTTTATGTTCACTTGGAATTTCTTCAAGAAATCGAGAGGGCCTTTGAATTTGGGTGCGTCCAAATATTTTTCGATTTTGCGCAGAACTCAAGTGGAGTTTCTTCATGGCTCGAGTCATTCCGACGTAACAGAGCCTTCGCTCTTCTTCGATGTCGTCGGGGTCGTCTTGATTTTGTTCGCGAATGGAAGGAAATATTCCATCTTCTAACCCAACCAGGTATACGAGCGGATATTCTAATCCTTTTGCTGAATGAAGAGTCATTAGAGTTATGAATGGACTGTTTTGATTTTTTTCTTTATCGAGATCAGTGAGCAATGCCACTTCTTCAAGAAATTGTCTAAGAGAGCTATCGGCAGCGCGCGAGTCGAATTCGTCTAAGGCGGAAGCCAATTCTTCTAAGTTATCAATTCTGGCTTGAGCCTCAACGCTGTTTTCGCGTTTGAGCTCATTTAAATATCCCGTTTTATCTAAAAGATGCAGATAAAAATCCTTGGCCGACATGTCCATGCAAGCTTTTTGAAGTTGGGCAAAAAGTTCTAAAAAAGCTGAGAGTTTTCGACGTGTTCCATTGTTAATATCGCCAACGCTTGGGTCTGAAGAAAGAATGCCTATGGCTTCAAGGCAGCTACACTTTTCTTTGACGGCAAAATCTTGAAGTGCGGTCAGACTTGTTTTTCCGATCCCTCTAGTTGGGACGTTGATAATTCTCATGAGTGACAAATCATCTTTGGGATTAATTAAAACTCGAAAATACGCGATGATATCTTTAACTTCAGCACGGTCATAGAATTTTAAACCACCAAAAATTTTATAGTTGTGACGAGCATAACGGAGACGATCTTCTAACAGTCGAGATTGAGCGTGAGTTCTGTAAAATATGGCCACTTCATTGGCACTATAGCCACCGTCTCTAAGTTTTTGCGTGATAGAGCTTACAACCCATTGGGCTTCGTCCCAATCACTGTCAACCATATGAACTTCGATAAGCTCACCATCAGGATTGTGGGTGAATAAAGTTTTTTCTTTTCGTTGGAAGTTATTAGAAATAACTTTGCTCGCAGCTTCAATAATGTGCTTAGTGGAACGATAATTCTCTTCTAGTTTTACAACTTTGGCCTCGGGAAAATCTTTTTCAAAATCTAGAATATTTCGAATGTCTGCACCTCTCCATCGATAGATGCTTTGATCTTCATCTCCTACGACACATAAATTTCTATATTTTTGAGTGATCAGTCGGAGAAGCTTATACTGTACAGGATTGGTGTCTTGGTATTCATCGACTAAGACAAATCGGTAGCGATCTTGAAAATCATCGGTGAATGTTTCATGGTTCTTGAAAAGTTCATAGGTGAGTAAAAGTAGGTCACCAAAATCAACGGCATTATTTTCTTTTAAAATTTCTTGGTATTTTCGTATGACGGGCGTGGCCTTATTTTCAAAAAAACTTCCACTCACTGGAGAGTAGTCGGAGGGGTTAATACCGTCGTTTTTGAGGCCTTCAATTTTATATAAAATACTTTTTGGAGAAAGAATTTTATCGGAGACCTCACAAGCTTCCATGGCCTTTTTAACGGCGGCTAATTGGTCACTACTATCAAAAATAGAGAAGTTTGATTCTCGACCAACAAGATGCGCGTTGTCGCGAAGGAGGCGCGCCCCCATGCTGTGAAAAGTTGCTAACCAAATATCATGAACGGGAATATCTGGAGTTCCTAAGAGTTTATGAACACGTTCTCGCATTTCGGCAGCGGCTTTATTGGTGAATGTGAGCGATAATATTTCACCAGGCATCGCATACCCTTGATGAATAAGATGAGCAATTCTATGAGTGAGAACTCGAGTCTTTCCCGAGCCAGCCCCCGCTAAAATCAGCGTAGGGCCTACGACACTTTCCGTTGCTTCTTTTTGCTTTAAATTTAGACCTTTAGTGCTCACAGATGACGAGAGCTTAGATGACTAATTAGAATAATTCCATGAATAAAATTTGTAGGGAATTTATTCTTGACGTTTATAAAGAGCGCGGATAGAACTCATCTTCCCTAGTTTTCATTCAGGTTTTTGTTGCTCCTCCCTCCCCCCCTATAACAAAAACCTGGGTGACGGTAGGCCGGGGCTTCTTCGTTCTCCCCTTTTGAAGCCCCGGCTTGCTTTTTTTGGGTTGGAAATTTCTTTCTAACAAAGCCTTTTAAATCTCCCAAATATCGATAGAGAAAAGCATTAACAGCTTTTTTAACAACTTTGATTTAAGTAAAATTCTTAGTTTTATCGGGAAAGCCGAATGCTTTTAGACAAGCGGACGCTGCAAAGACCTTGATCAGCTCCAATTTAATGTCTGAGCGACTATTCTAAGGCTTCTTCGCAAACATTGCGCGCATTGGCTCTCTCAGCGGCTTCAGGAAACAATTGAGATAGTTGTTCTTTAACGTCGAGCGCAATGGGCGACAAAGGAGGAAGATGTGAGCTTCTGCTTCTCATGTTTAATTCACGAATAAGGTATTCGCTCCAAGAAGCTGCTTCTAGCGATCCAGAAGCTGAATCTGTTTGCTTGGCGCTTTCATGTCGCAAATTGATCTCTGCGGCTAGAATTTGAACAAAAGAGTCACCCCAAAGTTCATTAGAGCCCTTCATTTGTAGCGAATAAAATAGGGTCGTAAATAAAGCGCTGATACTTGAATGAACTTGATAACCGAGCTCGGGAGTACGAGGTTGTAGATTTGTATGAAAGTTTTGCTTCCATGCGTTTATCAAATGATCAGCAATATAAAGTTGAGTTGCTAAATCTCTACTGGCGTCTGTTAGTAAATTTCTTGAAATTCTAAATGCAGTGCTCAAATAGAGATCAGCTTGAAAAGTTGGAGATGAGTTTTTATTATCTGTAACGAAAAGTTCTTCAACAAAAACTTGGAAAAGTCTTTGAATATTGATGGGAGCGTAATCAGGAGACACTTCTTTGGGGTTTGCCGCGAAGCGATTAAAGAATTCAATTTGTTGATCTATCGAGGGTTGAGCTCCTAATTGTTGATGTATAGCTTCAATGGCCGTAGCGTCTTCGTGCGTTCCTCTAATTCGTATGTTTCTTTCAATGAAAGCATTAAAGGCGTCTTGGATATTGTGCAATATCTTAGCTCGATTGGGAAGCCGAGGGTTTCCTAAAAGGCTGAGCAACACTCTAGGTCGGTATTGAGAGTCTATACTGAAAACGGTGGCTCTTCCGGCTTGTAAAGACAAAGAAGATACACTTTTCACGGTGAACGGGAAATTGCTTAAATTCAAAGACTCCAGATTTGCATTCCAATTTTCTGGATGCTTATCCCGAGATTTTGGCTCGATAAAAAGATACTCAAGATTTTGTGCCGTTAGCTTTCTAAGTTGCTTATCAAATAAAGTGAAAAGTTCTTCGGCTCTTAATGAAAGTGCTGTTAATAGTAGAGGATAATCTTCAGATTTTTCTAATAAGCTGAGAATAAGAGCTTCGCTTTTGTCGCTTTTTAATTTTAATAAGATATTAATACTGACGTTAATGTTTTCAGAGACAATGTTCCTTAAAATGGAAGCTTCTGAAGGAGTTTTTGAATGATCTGTGTTTAGGAGTAATTTCTCGAGTGGCAAGAGCTCATTCGTGAGGAGTAAAAATAGGGAATCAGCGATTTGGTTTCTAACGTCATTAGAAAGTTCTGCAAAATGTTCTTCTCTATTGGAAAGTCTATCAATGGCGGCCAATCTAGCGAAAACTTCTTCGAGAGACAGTTTTTCTAAGTTGGAAACAAAGTTTATTAGGCCGCTGTCGCTTTTGGGCGCCAGAGATCTTTTGTCACTGTTTTGAATGATATGACGAATGTCTTGAGCTTCAAAATTAGTCCCGATAATATGAT
Organism: Pseudomonadota bacterium; assembly: GCA_018001635.1. GTDB lineage: Bacteria > Bdellovibrionota > UBA2428 > UBA2428 > UBA2428 > JAGNHS01. The sequence goes on from JAGNHS010000008.1 coordinate 49,963, forward strand.
TAACGTCTTCCTTAAAAAAAGGAAGGTATCCATCGCTCACGTCGACAAGATAAATAGGTGCGGCGCCATTCGAAATTTTTCCGAGATTAATAAGATCAGAAGTGCCAGCTTTTGTTCTGAAAAGATCCTCAAGAGCCCCAAGGCCTTGAGTCTCTTTGATTTTTAGAAGAAAGGGATTTCTTTTATCATCGGCAAATCCTAGAATTGTAGAAAGAGAAAGTATTGTTAATAAAAACCAACGATTCACTTTGCTAAGACCTCCGGTCAACACCATAATTTTGAGGGGCTCAAGCTAACAGCATGGAGCGCTAAAAACAAGTGATGTTCACAACTAACGCGGCCGTATTTTCGAGCACTTAGATCAATAAATTTGAATGATTTGATTAATTTATAAGCCAATCAATAAAACTAAATCAGTATTGGTAGATAAGGCTGCTCGAATTATAGTGATTATTCTCTATGGCGAATAAATGGGCTGAAATTGAAAAAAAGTGGCAAGAACGTTGGGAAAAAGACTCGGCATTTAAGGCCTATAATCCAAATGAGCTTAAAAATGCTCAACCAAAATTTTATTGTTTAGATATGTTTCCCTACCCTTCGGGGGATGGTTTGCACGTGGGCCACCCACTTGGTTACATCGCCACCGATATTCTTTGTCGTTATAAAAGAATGAAGGGATACAACGTTTTACATCCTATGGGATGGGATGCCTTTGGTCTTCCTGCTGAGCAATATGCGATTCAGCGTGGAGTTCATCCTGAAATTACAACAAAGAAAAATATTGAAACCTTTAAAAGGCAATTGAAATCTTTAGGATTATCTTTTGATTGGTCGAGAGAAATTAATACGACAGATCCTAAATATTACAAATGGACGCAATGGATTTTTAAACAAATGCTCCGTCGAAAATTAGCTTATCAAGCCGAAGTGGCTGTGAATTGGTGTCCTGCTCTTGGAACTGTTTTGGCCAATGATGAAGTCATTGATGGAAAATCAGAGAGAGGCGGTCATCCTGTAGAAAGACGGCCCATGCGCCAATGGATGATGAAGATTACGAGTTATGCTGATCGTTTGTTAGAAGATTTAGACAAATTAGATTGGCCTGAATCGACTAAAGAGTTGCAGCGAAATTGGATAGGTCGATCTGAGGGGGCTCGAATTAAGTTTCCTTTTATTAAAGGATATGAAGAAGGTTTAGAAGTTTTCACGACTCGGCCAGACACTTTGATGGGCGTCACATTTATGGTGATAGCCCCTGAGCATTCAGCAGTCGAAAGGCTCACTACAGACTCTCAAAAAGAAGAAGTTGAAAAATATATTCAAGAAGCTAAACGTAAAAGTGATTTGCAAAGAACAGACTTAAATAAAGTTAAAACTGGAGTTTTTACGGGTGGAACAGTCACGCATCCACTTACAGGCGAGAGAGTGCCGGTTTGGATTGCTGATTATGTATTGGCCTCTTATGGAACTGGAGCCATTATGGCGGTTCCGGCTCATGATGAAAGAGATAAAGAATTTGCTGAAACATTTGGAATAGCCATTAAAGAAGTTATTGATGCCGATGGGAATATAATAAATTCAAACGTAGGTGATTTAGTTCTTGATGCTTTAAAGGCTAAAGAGGGCGCAAAGAAAATTATTGAAAAATTAGTATCCGTTGAATTGGGACGATCTGAAGTTCAATACAAACTTCGTGATTGGATTTTTTCACGACAAAGATATTGGGGAGAGCCCATACCCGTCGTTCATCTTGAGGGCGAAGCTGGTGGCATTCGAATGATTAATGATGAAGACCTCCCTCTGACATTGCCTTCGGTAGAATCTTATAAACCCACTGGATCGGGTGATTCTCCTCTTTCGCTCTTAAAAGATTGGGTTGAATGTCAGGATGCTACAGGTAAAAAAGGGTTTCGAGAAACCAATACCATGCCGGGTTCCGCGGGTTCTTCTTGGTATTTTTTAAGATATATGGATCCTTTAAATGATCAAGCCGCTTGGTCAAAAGAAGCTGAAGCTTATTGGGGGCCGATTGATTTTTACATGGGCGGAGCTGAGCATGCAGTTGGTCATCTTCTGTATTCTCGATTTTGGCATAAAGTGTTTTTTGATATGGGATTGGTGACACATAGTGAACCTTTCCAGAAATTATTTCATCAAGGATTAATGCTCGGAGAAGATGGCGAGAAGATGAGTAAATCTCGTGGAAACGTTGTCAATCCAGATCAAGTTATAGATCAATATGGAGCCGATACCTTCCGTCTTTTTGAAATGTTCTTAGGCCCCATTGAAAAAGCCAAACCTTGGCAAACCGCCAACATCGAAGGTGTTTCAAGATTTTTATGGCGATATTGGAGATTTTGTTTTGGTGAGAATGAAAATGCATTGCGCGATAAGTTTATAGAAATCCCCGAGTCCGAATGGGATAAAGATTTCTTACTTCTTTTTCATCAGAGCATTAAAAACATAACAGAAGATTATGAAAATCTTCGTTTAAATACTGCCATTTCTTCACTCATGATTTTGCTAAACGCAGCTTATGATCAATTTGGTGAAGACAAAAACGTTCCTAGATCTTTTCTTGAAACTTACACCTTATTGCTCGCTCCTTTGGCTCCTCACCTGACGGATGAGGTGTGGGAGAAATTAGGTCATTCAACCTTAACTCGTTTTGCTCATTGGCCCACTTTTGATCCGACGAAAGCTGTCAGCGATAGAATGAACTTGGCCATTCAGGTTAATGGAAAATTAAGAGATAATATTGAAGTGGCTAAGGGAATTAGTGAATCTGAAATTCGTGAAAAGGTGTTAGCCCTTGAAAAGGTCCAGAAATGGATTGAGGGTAAAGAAATACGGAAATTTATCTACGTAAAAGAAAAGCTTGTGAGCATTGTCGTATGACTATTTTTAAAAAAATTATTGAAAAACAAATTCCAGCTAAAATTGTTTATGAAGATGAAATGTGTTTGGCCTTTCATGATGTCGACCCGAAGGCTCCCACGCATATTCTTTTAATACCGAAGAAGGAAATAGCTTCACTTGATAATTTGGTAGATGAAGATGCAAAAATTTTAGGTCATATGATGCTGCAAATTCCTAAGATTGCAAAACAACATTCTTTAGGATTGGGCTATCGAGTGGTTTGCAACACGGGCTTAAGCGCTGGTCAAAGCGTGTTTCATCTTCATTTTCATATTCTGGGTGGGCGCTCAATGACTTGGCCACCGGGCTAAGTCATTCGCTTGAGCAAAATTCTAAATTGTTGAAGTGAGCGCGTCCGCTTATAAAAATCTAACTAGGGGAGTTATAAATGACGACAACTTGTATAAATTGATTTTAACTTTGTCGTAGATTTTATTTTCCCAATTTTCTAATTTATCTACAATACGGGCCCCTGGTTCTATGACGGCTGGATTTTTAACAGCTAATAAATAACTTAAGCCCACGCCCAACATGACGGCATGACCAATATTAAAATTCATTAACAGTGTGTCAGCTTTACCAATATCACCTTTTGTAAAGTAAATGCCTTTTCCTGCGCCTTGTGCAATTTTGAAAAGTCCATCGTGCATGACAATGGATAAAATAAAAAATTGAGTCATAAAGTAAGAAATAAATTTTTCCATGGAAGCGGCTGTTTGACGAGTTTTTTCATTGCCTCCAACAGTGTTGTTGTTTGCGTTTCGCCATTCTTCCCATCTTGAAACAACGTAATGAAGAGGGGAGCGCCAAACCGAATTAAAAATAACGGAGGCCCATTTAGAGGCAAACATGTTCATCCATCCAGCAAAGGACAGCGCGGAGGCAATGCCTTTACCGGCTCCGGCCCAATAGAGATCCACCGTAAAAATAGTTCCTAAGCAAAGTTGCTTAAGCCATTGTGATGGAAAAAAGTTTGAAGAGCGGCGCCACCAGTTTCCAAGAAAAGTTCTATAAACAGCAGTTAAAGCGCTATTGGCAGCGTTGACTATTGTGACGGGCACAACAACAGAAAGTTTTTGACCAGCCGCTAATGAAACGGCAAAGGTTAAAATTCCAGGGATAACAAGTTTTCTATAAGTTGTTTCAATCTCTTCTTTGGAAGGTGTTTGATAATCTTCCTTCATTGGGAAAAAATATTGAAGTTTATGAGTGAGATGTTTGAGGGCACTTCCGGGTTGGGAGAGAGCTTTTTTTACAGTGGCCTTTACGTTGGATTCAAATTTTATGGGATTGTCGGCAATTTCTTGAAGCCGCTTGCGAAGAGTTTCCTTCTTCTTGATGCTAAATAATGGAAGCCCAACAACGACAATGCTTTTATTTGGATTACTTTTTATGATGTCTAAAGTTTCATCAGACATTTGAGGGTCGTTGGGGTCGAGTCCTGAAATTTTTTCGTTAATTCCAGTCTCTTGATTCACTAAATAAATTCCACGTTGATCAGCTAAAAAATCACTAATTCTTCTAATGTAATCTAGAGGCACCTTGATTTGATTCTCATCGAGTAGGCTTTGAACTTCTTTAAGGAATTGATTTCTAAGTTTTCTATCCATTGGAACGCCGACAGCAAAAAGTTTATAAGACTCTTCAATCGGGGGATGAGTTGCTAGCCATTCTTTAAGTTCATTGATGTCGAGACCTTTAGTTAGAGCTTTTCCAAACGTTGTGTTTTCCTTAGGGACTAAATAAAATCCACAAGAAGTTGAAAGGTTTCGAATGGCTTCACCTTTAAATTCAACTTTTGTGTTGTCTGCACTAAAAACGATTGATGAAAGAAAAAGAAAGAGAACTAAGACAAGATTATTAAGTAGGAACTTTAAAGAAGTCTTCACCCGTAAAAGGGTTTAATTTTTAGCGGCTTAAAAATCAAAGGGGGATAAATAAGATTTCCGTATGCGTCATATTAGTTCAGCTTAAGGCAATTTAAGTTGTGAGTATTCTAGGCAGCCGATAGCCACATGTGTGGATGATTGGGAGCAGGTTAAGAGTCGCAGCGGCATTTGCCATTGCCTTGTCTTTTTTTTCTTACGGAGCCTCTGAGAGGCGGCCTGAAGATAAGGTTATTGAGGTTAATGCTAAGTGGTCAGATCGTATTCACTTGCTTCCCAATAGAGGAAAGCAAGCAGTTTCTCCTCTTGCTCAAGCCTTAAAGGTTTTAAGTCCGAACTTTGTTAAAACTTTATCCGGATATAAAAGTCTAAGTAATACAAAATTTGTTTTATCAACTTTTGATTTGAGATCTCGAGAAATTGTTGATGCTATTGAATTGCTTTTGAAGCATGGCGCAAGTTTTGATTTTTATGTTGATTCAATAAATGTATCGCCTATTAGACGGCCGACAGCTAATCAGGTCCGTGCGTGGAGTGAATCACAAAAGAAATATTATATTCAAACCTACGATAGGGAAAATGATCCTGACGGAGTTGTTACTGATGAGGACATTGCGGCTTGGAATTTTGATAAATACTTAGGAATTGAGCTTTGGAAGAGAATGAAAACTTTAGAAAAAAAGTTTTCACGTCAACTTAAACTTTATCCAACCCCCCTTGAAATGGTTCCTAAAGATGAGCATGCAGCCTATCCTAGAATTCATCACGTTAAAGGTATCGGCATTCGATTCCGTAGCCCACGTGGAAAGTGGCAAGATCCCGCCTATTTTTTAGCGGGTTCTGCAAATTTTACCGACACATGTATGGATTCGGCGGGAAGAATTCTTCCTACTCTAGAAAATTATAAAGCGTATCTAGCTGGAGCTGTTCCTAAGCGTGTTCCTGGAACTCAGGGGCATGTTCAATTTCAAGCAGACTTTACTTCTAAAAAGGGTGAAGAGTTTCTTCGTCCGCTTCTGGCTCCACTTGAAAATATGGCTACTCTTTATCCGAATGATAAACATTTTGATGAAGGTCCGGTCCCTGAAAAACTTTATCCAAAAATACTTTTTAAAGATGGAAGTGTTCTTCAGGCGTTTTATTCTGAAGGAACCTCTATTGAGGGGCGCCCGACTGCCGATCCCATACGATTAATATTGAAAAAATTTCTCTCAAATATGGATCTTGAGTTGAATAAATATTACGAAACTCAATTCGTCTACACTCATCACTTTAAGGCCGCTCACATGCGCCAGCTTCTGAAAAAAGCTATTGATCACGATACGCTAGAGGATGCTTTTATTGCCATTGATGGTGGTTTTGCTGAAATTCCGGAATCTGCTCTTGATGATTTGTTGTTTGCCGACAAGGTGTCTATCGGAGATGCCCTTAGAGGAAGATCTATTCAGAGAAGGGATTCGTTGCCTAGAAGCTTTGATTGGCAGAAGAAAGTTTTTAGTTTTGTCGGCGACCCCAACAAAGTTGGAAATCAACGACATTCAGACAAGCTTCACTCTAAAATGATGTACATTGAATATACGGATGAGTTTCATGTTCGACATCATTTATTGGTGTGGGGATCTGGAAATAGTTCTGCCAACTCAGGAAAATTATCGTTTGACGTTTTTTTTGTTCTCGACACTCCTGATGCTAATCTCGGTAAACAAATTCAAGCTTATATTGCTGGGGTGCAAAAGGAAGCTCGGCTTCGGCCCTATTATCAAACGTGGCTTTTGAGACGATTTTTAGAATCTTTTGGAACAAGTGTAGTTAAGCTTCTCAATGAAGATAAAAGTTTTGTTGAAAAAATTGCTAAGTATTTAGGAGCAAAAGTTAAGAGAAAAGACACCTTAGAGTCTATTTATAGACAATTGGCGCAACTAAGAACCCAAGATATTTTTGGGAAAAACATTGTAGCAATATTAGCCTGGATGACAAATCATCCGCGACTTCCTCATAAGATGACATGGGCTGACTGGCATTTGCTTCTACGACTAGCCCACCCTTTTCAGAAAAACTTTCAAAACTTTCGTTCAGACTTAGAATGGTTTTGGATTCAATCACCTCACTTGGGAGCTATGAGCCAAGCCGAGAAAGATTCACAAATTAAATCATTCAGAAAAATGTTGAAAAAATTGGAAATAGATAGCTTTGAAGATCAAAGGGCAGTTGGTTCTCAAAGTAGCCGAGTGGATAAAATTATTGCAGAAAATCTTAAGGAGAATTGTGAGCACTTCTTAGGGTTGGACATTGATTATTATCCCCATCAGATTGTTGAGGAGTGGGGGGAGCCTGGACATGGGCCATAGGAATTTTTATAAAAAGGCATTTTGCTTATTATTTTTAATTTTTTCTGATTGGGTTTTAGCCAGTAAACCTGACTACGAAGCTTCTGCCGAAGATTGTCAAAGTTATTTAGAAGAGCAAGCTGATAGAGCCATAAGTACAGTGGGTGGGGCTCGTGAATTTATGCCACTTAAAAATTTCTACTTAGGACAGAAAGATCCCTTTTTATGGGTCACTTGGTGGGTTGCTGATAAAGTTGCTGGTGTAGATTTTTCTCCTGGAATGTTTCGATTAGTCGATACTGCTGCAATGGCCGCCGAGGAAATTTTCAAAGAAATTCCTAAAGCAAAAGATGCAGCACGTCCTCCTTACAACGCTGGTGACATCGAATCTGGATATAAAGAAACGATGAAATTAATTTTGGAAGGTAAAAGTGAATATATTCGAAATGCTGTTTTAATTAAGAAAAATATCGTGACAGTGGTACCTTTGTTAAAGCGAATTTCAAAAAAAGATTCTCAAACAGGGCTTCCTTATTATGTACCTATTGTCATTAAAGGGCACCAAGCTTTAGAGGATTGGGATGTTTTTTCGGCTTCTTTTGCAGCGTGGGCTTTAGAGGCCATTCAAAAAAAATTACCAGAAGAGGCTTATGTCTATGTAAAGCCTATGGCGAAAATTAGGCAACGAGCACAAAGTCGCTTGGAACCATTTTATAGAATTTCCCCCAAAACTTATTTGGCAAGAATGAGAGCAGCACAGGGTCATTTTGATGGACTCATTCAATCTTTCGAAGACATTCAAGAGTTAGAACCAAGACGAAATACGGCCTCCTCTGAATCAAGATACATCTCTTATATGAGAGAGATTATGAAGAGGAATAAAAGCTTCTGGATGATTCCGTTTCCTCCGTCTATTGAAGAGCAAGGCGCATTAAAAGCGGCTGGATATAGAGACACGGATGCGTTGGCTGATTTGAAAATAAATTCAACAGATTTTTTTAGCTTATCTGCAAAAACAGGAATTGTGCCCACAAGATTGAGACGATATGTAGCGCGTGCGCTTTCTAAAAAGGAAGATCGCGTGATTTTATTAGATTCGTTTGAAAATCCATTTAGTGTAAAAAATAAAAGACGAACTTTGTTTCATAATGACTTTGAAGACATTACAGAGTTGGGAATCCGGGGTGGGGTTTTCCTTGTTGGAATTCAGGTAGAAGATTCTAATGGAAAAGTTGTGACTAAGGCCCATCACTTTGCAGATAAAAAAGATCAATATAGTTTTGATGAAGTTATTGCGAACTTGTTGAGAACTTTAAAAAGTAATCGGCATTTGAGAAAAGACTTTGCCATTACTGTTTATTCTCATCATGAAGCGACTAAAATTGAGCAAGTTTTTGACATAGTAGAAGATGCTCCAGAAAAATTTAAAGCAGATGAAAGAAAAAGTGTATATTACAGCGAATATCAATCTAATGGAAAAACTTATGGAAGATTGATTCGACAAACAGACTTTTTTAAACATTTTCCTGATCTAGAGCCGAGCGATGTCTTTACATACTTAGATCGTATTTTAGATTTATTACCGTATTTCAGAAATTATATTGTGACTCCTTCGCATACAAATAGTTTAAAGTACCTGTCTCCAATTTTTAGTAATAAAAAAATTAACTTGGTTTATCCCAAAGGTCATAATGGTTTAGAGGTTCAAGCTTGGGTCAGTCGTTATTGGAGCACTGGAAATCCTGAAGGTAAAAATAATGCTATTTATTATGTTCAAGAAGACGTTGATGGCAATCGATTGATGACTCAGACTATTGAGTCTTTTGCGAATAAGAGACCCGATAAAAGACTTCAGTGGACCAAGAAATCCTTAGAGCTTCTCCCAGTTTTGGAGGCCGCAGTTAAATCAAGTCGAAGAATTGTTGAATTGCATGAAATATACACTTTGTTAAATCGGGTCTTGGGCAAAGACATATTAAAACTTAAGGCCAAGCAAATTGATAATCTTAAAATTCTTATAGATATTCAAAATTATTTGGCTCAGAGAAAAGAAATTCGAGATGATGCCTATTACAATGATAGCGAAAAGAAAAGTTTGCTCCAACAAATGAAGGTTTTGTTTGATGATTCAAGAGCGGAAAATCTAATTAACTTTTTTGAAAATATAAACCCTGCTTTATTGAGTGAAAAAAATAACGATGCACAAGAAGCTTTGGGTGAATTTTTAAGTTTGCCCAGTAATTACATTTGGCCCTCACATATCGATATGATGCTTTTTGCTGAGAAAGTTAAAAAAATAACCCCTAAAGTTGTTGCTAAAAAGGATGCTCTTGATAATTTAGATATCCCCGGATCTTGGGTAGAGTTTTATAAGGATTTAAAAAGCGCTAGCGATGAAACTTCTACGATAAAGTACAAAGGGGTAGAGTTGCCCTACGTTGAATCTCCACGTTTAGAAGAACTCATAAAAGGACTTTATTATTCTAAGCTTTTTGGAGTTGAATTAAGTTCTGATTGATTTGTTAAAAAGTAAAACTTTTATAAGCTTAGAATATAAACTCCCAAGTATCGATCCTAAAAGCCAACCAGTGAATACATCGAGAGGATAGTGTTGACCAAAAAGCACTCGACTAAAACCGACGATAAGTATGCAGAAAAATACAAAAATATAGAAAAAACTTTGGATTGGCGTCGAGTTTGTTTTTTTTAATCCAATCATGAGCGCCAATAAAAATGAAGAATTAAAAGCATGATTAGAGGGTAGACTAAGCGCTGGGAGATAGTCCGGATGATAAAAGTCGACGTGGGGTTTTAATCTTCCGAAAAGAATCTTTAATCTCATGGCTATCAAATCGGAGAGTCCTAGTCCCATAAGAAATAGGATGACTAATAAGCTAGAGTTTCTTTTTTTACGTTTTTCCCAAAACTCTCTGCTTTCATTCTTGTGTGAAGCTAAAAAAAATATGAGTAAAAAAGACCCTAAAATAGAAATCCCTAAGGAATTTTCAGTGAGCCATTGAAGCTCTTTCCAGGGGAATTGGTTTCTATTAATCGAAGATTCAAAATAGTTTTGAAAGCTTTTATCGAGTAGCTGCCAGTTTTCAGGAAACTTTTCCCAGAGATGTCCCGGAAGGCTTCGCGTTTTGAGGGGGTCTATTGCTGAATCCATTTAACGTGCAAGCTCCTTAAAATTGATTTTCTTCACTTCTTCTAATGACTCAGGCAACTCAGAGGTTGAAGATTGCCCCTTAGATATTTTTAGGACAGCCACAATTTTTGATTCTTCCTTTTCAACAAAAAATCGATCACTCTTATTTTTAGTGTCCTTTTGAAGTGGAATATTAAAAAGATTTTTTTGCTTATTTTTATCTAGGCTTAAATTAAGGTCTTTGCTTTGCGAAAAAGTAGATCTTATTTCATTATACAGCCATGACCAACCTTTATTTCCGATGACTAAATTGTCTTCGTAGGCACCTAGGTGGTTTAAAAGGAAGAGTCTTTTGTTGTTATCGCGAGTTGCTAAATTAAAATCTTCGTCGAGAATAAAATTTAAATCATCAGGCGATATCTGCTTTTCATGGACCATTCTTTTAGAAAAGGCTGATCTTTTGCTGTCTAGGAAGTCTTTGTATTTAGGATGTGCAAATAAATCAAAGCGAATGGGGTTTGGAACAATTAAGGACAAATACATAGCTTCACTGATGTCTAAATCGTTACAGGGTTTATCAAAAAAATGTCGACTAGCAGCTTCAGCGCCATAAATTCCAGGCCCCCACTCTATTATGTTGAGATAAAGTTCTAAAATTTGCTTTTTAGTTAAGTCAGCTTCAACTTTTTTTGTCCAAGGAATTTCAATTAACTTACGGGCAATGCTTTTCTCTTTATTGAGAAATAAATTCTTTACAAGTTGTTGTGTGATGGTACTTGCACCTCTTTTGAATTTGCCTTTTTCAATATTTTCTTTTAGGGAGTTTTGAATTTCTGCAAAATCTAATCCATTATGTTGATAAAATTTTGCGTCTTCTAATAAAACTAAAAACTTAACGAGTTTGGGATCGATTTCGCTTAAGGGGCGATAAAAACTAATTTTTTTATTTATAGGGAAGGAAAATAGAATTTCGTGATTTCGATCGTAAACAGAGGGGGAGCTTTTGGGAATTAAGCTTTCAAAGTGAATTTTTTCTGGAGGTAGGGAATATCCAGAGTTTTCGGCGAGCCAATTAAGGGGCCCGGCATAGGAGCAAAGACTTAGATGACTATTCACCAAGATAAAAAGAATAAGATTGCTTAGTTGTGTCATAAAATATCGCAATTTAACGCTCAGCATAATGACCTCAGGCTTCCCAATCTTCAAAAGGTGGTTCAATATTAAATATATGACCAAGTCCGATCTAATTGAAAAACTAACTCAAAAAACTAATATGACAAAGAAAAAAGTCGAGTCACTTGTCAATTGTATTTTTGATTCGATGTTTGAATCTTTAGTAAACGGTGATCGAATCGAGATTAGAGGCTTTGGTTCCTGGTACGTAAAGAATTATAAAAGCTATACAGGACGGAATCCTAAAACTGGTTCTTCTGTAAGTGTTAGAGAAAAGCGACTTCCATTCTTTAAAGTTGGTAAAGAACTTAAAAAAAGAATTGATGATGGGAAGTCTAATACTATTGTTGAATAATCTTTAATAAGACTTAGTCATTAATGTTTTATTCGATCATATTTTTCAACCTGGGTTAGGGTCTGGGCGTCTAAATACCACATCTCTTGAGCCTTGCGATCGCTTTCAATTTGATAATCAATTCTAAATTCGTATTTTGCCTCTAAAAATCCAGAAGAATTCCAAATCCAAACAGGTCTTGGAGATCCCATTTTGAAGGACTGCTGTGGTGTCTTTAAAATTCTTGAAACAGCTACGCTTAAAGCGCTTTGATTTTTTATGGGGAACTTTTTAGGGTTTGGGGTTTCTCTTGGAAGTAGGGTGGGAGCTGGTATTTTGCTTCCATCTTTTGCAATCATAATTTCAAATGGCAATATTTCGATTCCATCAAAAAGATAAGAAAGCTTTAAAGTTTCATCAGTTTCGTCGGCCTTCTTTAACGTGAGATGTTTTTTTAATTCAGCTTCGTAATTTGATAAAAACTTTTGTTCTAAGTCTTTTATGTTTATTTGTTGGCTTTGCGGGCGTCTTAAAACAGAATTAGAAAGATTTTTTTTCTCTGACTCTTCATTTTTTTCTATGACTGCAGGAAATCTGTGAAATTCAGGTTTTATAGATTTTTCGTCATTAAAGAAGATTTGCCAAATAAAATGACCCAAAGCAAATATTAATAAAGTGATTAAATAAGATCTTTTCACTTTTGAATCTCCAAACTCATAAATGTACGACCTTCGCTTTCTTGATTAGATAAAAGAGTCGAAAACCTATGAAATTGAGGGGTCTGAAGAAGGCTTGTATTAGGTGCTTGAAATTCTCCAGGCCAATTGAGATGTAAAAAAATGTCTTCAGATTTAAAGGCACCAAGGCTTTGGCTTTTGGAGGAAGACGTATTTATTATTTCTTCTAAATTACCTTCGGAATTTTCAACAATCATTTTTAGCCAATGAGGAATTTTCCCATAAAGCTTTCCATTGGATATAGCGAGAGTCCAGATTTGACACATTCCCTTCCATTTAAGGGGAAGAACGGCAAGGGCTATTTGCTCTGCTGTGTGAATTTTAGTTTCAATGGAATTTTTGTTGGCAGTGGGCATAGGCCTAATCACAGTTATGTCTGGATCGACTTCAAATTTTCGTAAAGCTGCATCAAAGGCGTTGAAACAAGGTTGCGCAACTTCTTCGAATGGAGTTTTCCAAAATTTACATAAGAGAATTTGTAATCCCTTAATATTGTCTACATGAAAGCTTCGATTAGCTAAGATCATCGCTTGAGCACCTTTAATCTTGATTCAGCCTTTTCGTAGTATCGTTTAGCGTTATAATCGTCGATGTTTTCAAGTAAGCTCAGTGTCTTTTCAAAACTATCGACAGCGTTGGCCACATCACTGACAGATTCATAAATCAGACCTTCTTGAAAAACATTTCTAGCTTCTGAAAGTACTAATGAATAAAGTTTTCTTCTGGCTTCTTTGGCTTCCTGATATTCTGGGTCTTTTCTAATGATGTTGTCATAAATTTCTCTAGCTTGGATAAATTGTTTATTGCTGATAGCGATTTCAGCATCGCTCATGAGGCCTTGGTATTCCATTCTAAATTCAGATCCAATTCGATCTTGAGCTTCCTTTATCGAACTCATAAGTGCTTTGGTTCTTGGTATGAGCTCATCCCGGGTGGATGCTGGTGTTCTGCTGGAGTCATTATAATTTTCCAGTTTTCCATTCACATTAGTTTCGAGTTGCTCCAAGATTGGAATAGCCTTACGAAATTGCCCCTCATGTATATTGAGTTTTGCGCTTTGATAAACTTTTTCTAATTCCGTGATGGCGTCTCGTTCTGCAGCAGAGACGTCATTTTTAAATTCTTTAGCAGAGGGAATGTCGTCAGTTTTTATGACGAGGTTGGGGTCTCTAGCATGGGCCGCTGCGAAACCTTGTTTGGCGGCTTCATTGTCAGGATCGAGAGTTAGGGCTTTAGTAAAGGCCTCTTGAGCATCTTCCCATCGTCCGTCTTGAATAGCTCGTTCTCCTGCCTGCAGTAAATTTTGTATTTTATTTTCGGAATTTTCAGAATTGCCTTGAGCGCCCGCCATTCCTTTGCTGAGGGCTCCAATTTGATTTTCATTCAGATAGGTCTGAGCTTCGTCCAAAATATCGGCTGCATTTTTATACTTTTTAACTTCTTTTAATATTTCTGAAGAAGCATCAAAGGCTGTTTTCCAATCCTTTCTAGCTTTAGCTTGTTGGGCTTTGGCATAGAGCTCTTCTATTCTTCTTTTTTCATCCTCTGATTTGAGGCTATATTCTGGTGAGACGTCTGAAGAATCTTCCACTGGGGAGTTAGTTTTGGGCGCCTCGGTAGCGGCATTTAAATCGCTTTCTTTTGGGGCTTCCTCTTGCGTCACTTCAGGTTGAGGGGCGGGATTGTCTGAGCTTTTTTTGGGTAATATTGCTAGCAAGATTACGAGTAGAATCACGGTGATGATCATGAGTCGTCGCCCTTTGGGTTGTTCTTGCCACCAAATAGTTATTCTTTCTTTCGGGGATAAATTTTTAAATGAACTTTCTCTAATGTCTCCAATTTGTGAATTTTGATTAGAGTTATTTTGAAATTGTGGAAAACTGAATTCCTGCCGAGAGTTTGCCTCGGGATTGGCCATGTAAGGTTGAGGAGGTTGAAAGGTTGTTTTTTCAGCAAAATCTCTTATTTGAGTGGCGCCACCTGCTGCAGCACCGTTTGTAGAGTTGTTTGCGGCAGAACGTTGAGAGGGATCAACTATTAGAAATTGTAATTCTACTGGTCCAGCTTTTATAGAGTCAAAAACTTGCAATGGAGCATCAGTAATTCCCACTCCATTGAGACGTGTACCGTTGGAAGAACCTAAGTCTTGAATTCTATATCCTTGAGCAATTTTTACAATTTTAAAATGAGCTCTTGAAAGCTTGGGGTTATCAACTTGAACCTCAACATCATTACCGCGTCCTATGGTCCATTGTAATCCTTGATCGAGTTTGATTTCTCGTCCAATTTGTTCACCTTTTGTAATTTTGAGAACTCCAACCTTTTCTGAACCTTGTTGAATCCTTGTTGGGCTTTCTGAAATTTGTGTAGATAATGCTTTTGAAAAATCATTTTCGGAATCGGAATTCCCGACTGGAAGTTCCGATCCTTGATCTATAGAAGGAACCGTAGCTCCAATGGGGTTGATGTCTAGATTGGCGGGGGGGGCTTCTTCAGGGGTGTTGGCTTTGGGCTCCGAATCAAAAGCGCCTGGCGCCGAAGCAAATTCAAAATTTTCTGCAGGAAGATCTGATTGAGGTGCGGCACTTTCGCTTAAAATTTGAGCGGCTTCATCGTTAGCCTCAGACTTTTCAGAGGAACTTTGCTTAGGCATAGAGTCTAGATATGACATATCGCCATCAATAAACTTGAATTCAAAGTTTTCTAGTTTGATGACGTCTCCAGGAATGATCTGAACATACTCTACTGGTGCATCGTTTTTGAATATTTGAGCAGAGGAAGAAAGATTTTCAACGTAGAAATTTCCAAAACTACTCACAATGGCGACGTGTTGACGCGAAATATTTTCATCTTCAAGGACTATGTCGCAAGCCTTGTCACGACCGATGATAAGTCTATCTTTATCAATGGGATATTTTTTATTAGACCCATCCGTTATAAGAATAAGAAACTTTTTCATTTGAGCACGTTCTCCTCGCCGAGATGCTTACGGCAGCGACTCATGATATCGAGAGCTTTGATGCAATGTTTTTCATATTGCATTCCTTCACATTTAGTTCGAAGCATAATGTCTTCATGGCTTAGATTGTTGTTTTGAGTGGCCAATTGCTCGTTGTCTTGAGCCAGTTTTCGGACGTAGCCTGGAGTTTGTTCGCTGAGTATTGTCAAAACTTCCAGTGATAATGATTTGCTTTTTTTATAATGGAGTCCTTGAAAAAGACTCGCAGACTCTATGAGTAGTTCGTCGAGTTGGTTTTTGAGAAGTATTTCTGCTCTACTTAAATAGCTTTTACTTTCTTCGTTGGTTGGATCAAGTGCTAAAGAGTCTTGGAGACCGACAATGGCTCTTGAATAATTTCCTTGATAATAGTCTCGTAGGGCCTCTCGGAATCGACAGCTTGCCAAAACTTCTGTGGGACCCTTGAGGGAGGGGGCATCTCTTTTAAAGCCATCCGTCGGGAGAGATTTTATGGGGTCATCGTTATTGGCTTCATCTGTGCTTTTGCTTTGATCTGTTTTTTTATTTCCAAGAAAAAGGACCGCAAAAAGAATTCCTAGAACTCCATAAATAACAAATCTTTTATTGAGTTTGTTTGGGGTTACCGATAAATCAACGCCAAAATCAATTTTTTTAGCTGATGAAGCAAAGGCATGATTGGCGGAGTTCTTTTTGGAAACTTTTCTTTCTGGGTTGTTAGATTCCCATACATAATAGGAGTTTTGACCAAAGCTAAGTTCATCTCCATGTTTTAACTTCGAGTTTTTTCCAGGAAAAGTTCCATTAACGAGGAATCCATTTTGGGAGCCCGCATCCTCAACAAGGAGATAATCATTTTGAATATAAAAATTTAAGTGATGACGAGAAATGGCAGGATCACGAATGACAATTTTATTCTTCTCAGAACGACCGAGCGTAACAAATTCAGAATCAATTCGAATTTGATTTTTTTGCTGGTCTTCGAGAATGTATGTCTTCATCCAGCCTCCTCTTTATTGACGGTCATGTAGAATTCCCCTTGCCCATAAATCATCATCATGGAATAGGGGTTGCCGCTCATTTCAATTTTTTTAGAGAGAGGGACAAATTCTTTTTGAAGACATTCTTCGGCGAGAGATCTGACTGCGTTTTCAAAAGCGAGATCACGACTGGCGCCCGAAATATCGTTACCTACGGCAATGTGAGAGCGAATCCCTAAAAGGCTTTCAATTTTATTATTCCAACCCGTTACAACGAGCGAGGAATCAAAGCTCGCCGCAGGAATTAAATTAAAATCAACCTGACCGCTGCTCCAAGTTTTGGTGTTGGTATTTCTGGGGTTACGAACTCCTTGACCGCTCACGCGTCCGATAAATGTATTAAGATCAGTAATGAGTTTTTGAACTCCAGACCATTTCATGTCTATGTTTTCAATTCCGGCCTCATTTTTTAGAGTGGCTTCTTGTAGTTTAAGGCGAATTCCGCTGATCGGACCTTCAATCCATCTATAGAAAAGTAGAAGAATAACTGTGCTTAATATTGCGGCCACCATTAAAGCGTTGATGAGGGCGTCGAGCATGGCAGGAATTTTGAAAACTCCAGAAAGTGTATCGTATTCAACAAAGGCCACTGCGGCGACGCTGGTGCCCGAGCTAGTGGCAATTTTAATAGGTGCGGATACATAGGCCATTCCATCCGTATCAATTTGTGCCCATTCACCATTTTTTTGAATGGACTCAACGGCAAATTGATTGGGTAGATTATTCCCGGCAATGTTGGCGGGAGCTAAAATGATACCTTTTACAGCATCGAAAATATAGGAATTAATAACACCAGGAGTTTGTCCTGAGCGGGCATCAATCGTTGCAATGAGATCGCTAAAGCGTTCGTCAATAACGGCTTGTTGATTGAGTCTGGCTAATTGTCGAGCGAAGAGGTGAGCCACTTGAGTGGACTCTTCTTGAATTTTCTTATTGGCTTGTTGGTAAAATGGAAAAACACTTATAGCAATGATCGCAATTGTCCAAATTAAGAGAGTCCCTACAAAAAGAAATCGAATGTCGTAATCTCTACTGAGTTTGTCGGCCCAAGGAAAAACGTTGGCCTCTAGCCAAACATTAATTTTTTCTGAAAGGTTTTTGGGAGCTTCTAGGGCTTTAATGTCTTCGGGTGAGGCTGCTCCGCCAAAATTAGGTGTTTCAATATCTAGGGCGCTTGTATTTGTACCAGGAGTGTATTTGGGAGGACGAATTCCTAGTTGAAATAAATAATCACCCACTCCAATGTAATCGCCTGGTTTGGCAGAATGTCGTTTAACAAGAACTCCATTAACATAAGTGCCATTTGAGGACCCTAAGTCTACAACTTCGGCGCGACCTCCAGGAAGTACAGTCAGTTTACAGTGTGTTTTAGAAATGTCTTTCGAAGGAATTTGAATGTCGGCAGCTTTAGAGCGGCCGATAACCTTGCTTTCTCCAACCTCTAAATCAAATTCTTTTTGTTGAGCAAAAGCTCCTTTGACAACTTTAAGTGCAATCATATTGTAAACTCCATTTGCTGACCAATTTTTAAATCGTAGATCTTTTCAATCCCCGGTGCGGTTTCTATGACGTATCGAGCTTTTCTAACAATGGGACTCACTCTCCATGGTTTTAGGTGAACAATTTTAATAATTTTTTTATTCTCATCTAAAAAAAACGCTTCTATAGGAAAGCTCATGAATAGTGAGTGCAGTTGTTGGCATGAACCCGAAAATAAAAGGCCTTGATCCATTTCAATTTTTTTGTTGGGGATTAATCCAAAAAGTCTTTGTGAAAATGTTTTAGCGTAAAGACATCGAGGGATAATTTTTTGTCCTTGGCTTGTGACGCAAAAAGTTTGTTGCATAATTATTTCACTCCAATCATGCTCAGAATGATAGGACCAAACACCATGAGCATTACTGAGGGAAGAATGAAGAGAATGAGAGGAAAGAGAATTTTTTGGCTGGCCTGAGCTCCAAGTTTTTCTGCGCGAGACAATCGCTCACTTCTCATGGAGTCTGATTGACCGCGAAGTGCGGTACCAATGCTAGCTCCCATTTGGTCTGCCGATACAATGACGGCGACAAAGCTCGACATTTCTTTCATGTCGATTCGCTTGGCCATCGACTTCAAACCATCTCCGCGAGTTTTACCAAGTTGAATGTCTTTAAGAAGAACAGAAAATTCTTCGACGAGTGGACTGGGCTTTGCGCGCTCAACAACTTTAGCAATTGCGCCTAAAAAATCTAAACCCGCTTCCATGCTGAGTGTTAGCAAATCGACAAGGTAAGGCATCGCGAAGCGAATTTCCATTTGTCGAGATTGTCTAGCGGAACCGATGTGAATATCAGGAAGAAAAAATGCCATGGCAATAAATCCTGCAAGAAACATCACGGGGGGTGGTTCCGTCGCAAAAAGTTTAAGTAGAAGTGATATGGTGGCCACCATCATCGTGAGCCAGAATTTGGCACCAGCAAATTCTTTTTCGTTCATAATTTTATAAAGCCCGGCAGAAATGATTTTTGTTTTAAAAGAAGCCAGAGATTCTTCTTTAAAAAATCCTAAAGCCATATCTAAGTAGGCATCTTTGATGAGGGGTTTAGTGAGTCCGATGTAAAAGGGAGTTTTGGGAACAATTTCGTTAGTGCCCCACTCTTCTCTCAGGCGATCTTCGGCCTGCGAAGCTTCGGCACTCGTTTTTAAAATAAAACTAATATAGAAAAATGCCCCAAAGACTAAAGCCATTCCGACAATTCCCAACACAGAAGAGTCCCCCTTTTTAAACTTATCGGCGCTCTTCCGTGAAAGCCTTAGTCCTAGGCCAGGCCTAGTCTTCCTTAATATTTTCGCGTTTTTTAGACGCTAAATCTCGTGAAGATTGAGTTAAACTTTTGTTTCTAAAGCCTTTTCTTGCCTTTAATCTCATTTGGACTCGGCCAGGGAGTTACTAATGATTCGGAGCGCATTTTTAGAGGGGCAAGCAGCCTAAATGAGAGTGAGCCTCGGCTTGACCCAGGTGTGCTTTTATAGAATCTTCATAATCACTAGTTTTGAGGGTAAAGAGGATAACTATGAAATATTTAAGGTTAAATCAGCTATCGTTGGCTTTAGTTTTTTTATTGGCTTCTTGTGTGGGAAGTAAACAAGCTGCGAATGATCCAGCGACTCCTATTACGGGAAATGAAATTGTTATTGGTGAAGTTGGTTCTATGACAGGATCAGAAGCAACCTTTGGAGTTTCTACTCATCGTGGAATTGAATTAGCCATTAATGAAATTAATACCGCTGGTGGAGTTAAAGGAAAAACTATTAAAGTGATTTCTTTAGACGATCAGGGAAAGCCCGACGAAGCGGCCACAGCAGTGACCAAACTTATTACTCAAAATAATGTGTTCGCAATACTTGGAGAAGTTGCAAGTTCTAGAAGTTTGGCGATGGCTCCAATTGCACAGCAATATCAAATTCCCATGATCACACCATCATCGACAAATCCTAAGGTCACTCAAGTGGGCGACTTTAATTTTCGAGTTTGTTTTATCGACCCATTTCAAGGAACTGTTATGGCGAAATTTGCACTCGACACTCTTAAATTTAAAAAAGTTGCA
>JAGNHS010000088.1 GCA_018001635.1 Pseudomonadota bacterium
ATTGAGAAAGTCTCGCATGAATGAAGGGCTCTAAACTTGCTCCAAACCAAGAATCATTTGTAGGATTATAAAGAATTATATCTCGTCCGGGATTTTTCTTCTCAACCTCATCAATAAATGCAGTGACTAAGGAGTCCGATAAAACTTCATAACAAATTAAGGACACAAAAGCGGGGCCACTAGGATCGGGATGCAAAAGAGCCTCGTTTTTATAACCTCTACCAAAATGATTTACAGCGGGTACCCACTCATAGATGTGCTCTAAATATTGATCACCAGGAAAATACTCTCCGAAAGCTAAGCGCAATTGCTTTTTATAAAACCCCATAAAGCCAGCAGATTCATGCAAAAGCAAAGTGATGTTGTAATCGAGATTGATTTCTTTGGAGTGAAACTTTTCACGTCCCTGATGATAAGAACCTATAAGATGAAGGCCTCTAGACAAATTGGCCCAATAATCTAATTTTTTCTGAACATCTCTTTCCACCATTGGATAAGCTGGCAGTGCAGTTTCGGGCCAAAAATACCACGGTTCCAAACCTTGCTGATTCTCATCACTTTTTGAAAGAGGCGCTAAGCGAATTGAAGCTTCTTCAAGCAAAGTTTCATAAATTCTCAAAACATTTTGCGTGGTAGGCTCCAAACCCATTTGAGTTCTTTTTTCAAAGTTGCCAATGTTTCCCTGCAAAATGGCCACAGGCTGTCGTAACGAATATTTCTGTTTTAAGGAATTCACCTGTTGCGACCCTAAAATAAAAGGTATCAATAAGAACAAAAAGAAAAGAATTAAGGACAGCGCAGAAAACAAACGATGGCTACGATTCCTCCAAACACCAAACAATAAAAGACTCAAAGTAAAGAATAATATCCGCCATCCCCAATTACCCAAGACTCCCACTGAGGCCAATAAATATTTTTGGGAACCTAAAGCCATAAAAGGCGACCACGGAAACAGCCTCAAATCAAAGCAATCCCAAAAACAATAAAAAAGAACTAAAGCCAAAAGAAGTAGTTGAGGCGATTGAATACGAGAACGAAGTTTAGCCCAGAGAAAACCATAAAATGCGGAAACAAAGCTTAAAAGGAGAAAAAATATTAATGTGATTGGAACCGATAAAAACCAAGAAAAATTTCCAAACTCTCTAAGAGTATAGGATATCCAATAAAAGCCAATTAAATTACAGAAAAAAGAAAAGCCCCCCAAATAAAGAGCCGACTCAGTTACGCTATAATTTTTAAGCAGCTCATGTGATAAAACGGCAAAAGCTACAAAAGATAATGGCCAAAAATTTAAAGTTGGGAAAGCAGCCGCCAATAATGCTGCCGGAAAAAATGATCGAAAAATAATTTGCCATTTGTAATTTTTCACCACCCCTGGATTTCTCCAAAAATGAGAAAGGTCTTTATAAGAATTTTTCTTTGAACTCATTTCTTGAGATAGTCTCTCACAAGTTTTGACATTTGGGAGACCACGTCTTCAAGAGTTTTATCGGTGGAATCAATTAAAATAGCATTTTCAGCTTGTTTGAGCGGAGCAATAGCACGATTTCGATCTTGCTCATCTCTCATTGAAGTTTCTTTCATAACTTGCTCAAGAGCTTTTTCGATACCTAAGCCTTTTAATTCCTCTAAACGACGAGAACCTCGACTCTCTAGACTTGCTGTAAGAAAGAATTTTAATTCCGCATCGGGGAAAATGACAGTTCCGATATCTCGACCTTCCATAACGATACCACCCTTGTCGCCAAAAGATCGCTGAACTTCTAAAAGGGCTTTTCGAACTAGGGGAAGCTTCGACACGTTAGAAGCTGCAATACCCAACTCTGGACTACGAATGGAATCCGTCACATCGACTCCATTGCAATAAACTTGAAGTTTAGGAATAGAAAGCCCTTGTGTGTGTGTGACTCTATGTTTTTCCAATGATGCAAATTGAAAACTTAAATTTGAGCACAGATCCGATAAAGCCTTTTCGTCGTTTAAAGAAATATTTCTTTCTAGGGCTTGCATGGCCAGACATCGATAAAGTGCTCCAGTATCGACTAATATAAAATTGAGTTGATAGGCCAAAAGGCGAGCCACTGTGCTTTTACCTGCTCCAGCTGGGCCATCAATGGCAACAATTGGAAGAGGCCGCTTTTTGATAGATGTTCCAACAACTTCTAAATGCATGACTACCCCCTAAACAATAGCTTGGTCTTAGCTTTGGCAAGTTGAAACTAGGACTTAGCGCTCTGCAACAACAAAAGTAAACTCAATTAAGATCTGAGCTCTTCTATAGCGCGATAAATATCCTGCGCTTTTATTAGCTTCATACAATTGTGATGCTTTAAGGGGCATTGTTTGGGGCCATGAATATGACAAGGTCTACAAGCTAATTCTACCCCGATTACTTTGGCATTTTTTCTCCATGGAGCAAAACCGAAGGATGGATGTGTAGGGCCAAATATTGAAAGCACAGGAACTTTTAAATCAGAAGCGACATGGACTGCAGCTGAATCTCCACTCACTAGAATTTCACATTGGTCAATTCTATCGACCCATTCTTTAATAGGGGTTTGACCGCTCAAATCATGAAGTAGTTTCGAAGAAATACTTTGAGAGATCTGTTTATTAAAATCGGCGCTTTTGGCATCCCCTAATAAATAGATATCCCAACCTTCTTTAATCAGATTTTTAACGAGCTCTTGCGCCTCGACAAGATCCCACTGCTTAGTGGGCCAAGGACTCGTTAAAGATAAAGCCAAAGTTCCTTTTTGATAGTCCCGTTGTTTTCCAATCTCTCTTAACAAGGATGGCGCTGAATCGGGACTCCAAGCTGGAAAATTACCATAATGATGTCTTAGTAATTCAAGATTCTTTTCAAGTTCTCCGATGGGTCCATCCCATTCACGTCGAACACACTCTGTGTAAAAATAACTAGCAGACCCAGTAGAGAAGCCCACTCGCTCAGATAATCCAGTAAAAAATGACAAAAGACCATTTCGAAAACTTCTCTGTAAACAATATATTCTTTTTTGATCGGGAAATTTTTTAATTAAATTTTGAGAGTAGTTATACATCGACCAAGGTGTTGAATATTTCTTTTTATCGTATTCAACAAGAGTCACTCTATGATCAAAGTTTTTTAATCCTCTTTGTAGAGCCAACTCGATAATGGCTTTATTTCTTGGAGCTGCAATCCAAACATGATGATCACTCTCTAATCTCAAAATTTCATGTAAAAAAGGAAGCGATAAAATAGCATCACCCAAAAAAGAGGTTTGAATGACAATACTCATGATTTTGGAGTCTCCATATAAAGTTGTTTAGCTTTATTGAATCTCCACCAAAGACTCAGGGCAGACCCTCGAGCGATAATATAACCAGGCTTTCCATCGAGAATTCCCATTTTTAAAATATAATTTTCAAAAAATTTAATCAAAACTTTTATCCACATTTCAATTTTTGTTTTGGGTCTTTTCTTACCCACACGATAGTCCACGGCTAAAGCTTCTGCCAGTAAAGTTGAATACCTCCAATTGGTATCATATTGCTCTTGAAGATCTAAAAAAGGCTCATGTCCAATATGTCCTCTTAGGCTAAGACGTTCCGTATCTTTTAAAGAATATAAATCTTCATGAACATCGGCACCTCGAGGCCCCCTTCGCCATTCACAGTGGCCCACCCTGCCCAATCTCGCCTTTCGATCGGGATACCATCCACCGAATCGAATGGCTTTACCTAAAAAATAAGATTGGCGCGAAATTTTAAAAACATCAAAATTAGAATCCAACGCATTGAGTTTATCTAAAGATTCTTTTAAATCCACTTCAATCCATTCGTCGGCATCAAGCCATAAAACCCAAGGAGTGTTCACCCAGGATAAACTAAAATTTCGAGCTTCAGTGAAACCTTTCCACTCTCTCTCAATAAAAGCCAAGTTCTCGAGTGACTGCCCAGAATCTTCCCAGGTTTTAAAAGCCTTAAGTCTAGTTTGATCTTTAGAAAAACTATCTATAATGACAACTTTAATTTTTCTATCCGATAAAGATTTCAGACAACGAGAAATTCTCTTTTCTTCGTTGGAAGTAAGAATAACAATAGTTAATAGAGGCAAATCCACTCTCAACACTCTACTGTGACACAACACCCATTTGATTGAGCCTCATTGGGGTGACTAAATTCGGTAAACTTAACTGAGGACTTTGTCCGGCTTGATATTCTCGCAATTCACCCGTCACAGCACCCACTTTAATTTTGGCCTTAAACTTTATTAAAATTTTTGATTCATCATTTTTAAACCAAACCAAAACATCACCCTGCGGTTTGAGATCTCCTGATATTCTCGGATTGATTTTAAAACGAAGTGTATCAAATTCTCCCGCAGGAACTTTAATTTTTTCTTGTCCTTCGAATATCAACTCATTATTCCAATGACGAAAACGATCGTGAACTGGAAAATTCAATTTTTTCAAATCATCTGCAAATCTATAAAAGAAAAGTGCGCCAAAGACATCTTGAGGATAATTCTCCAACGGATCGTCTCTTCTGATCTCTTGAACTTCACCATTTTTTTTCGTTAAGTGAGAATAATAACGAGCCGCTTTAGCTTTTTGATCAAAAACCACCACTCTTCGACCCCATCGAGCCGATTCATTTTGTTGAATTTCTTGACGCCTAGGAAGATGATCATTAGCGCCAACCCAGGTGTCCATACTGTCATCAACTTTGTAAAAAAACTCTAGAACTTTAGAACTCCTCACTTGAGCGTGATAATGCAAAACGGGTTCTCCATCGACAATCTTGGGTTCTTTAACTTCAATGGTAGCCAAGCCTCCTTCAATGGGACCATATCTCATGGCCAAAACCATTCGTTCTCCCACCCCGAATGGCCAATGAGAAGGGGTCCAAAAAGGAATCTTTGCTTTTTTGAGTTTCTTTTGAGCCGTGTCTTTTTGAGAAAGATCTTTAGTTTTGACTTCTACTTTTGAGTCTTTTCCAGCTCTTTCTTTTTCAATGAGTTTTTGTAATTTATCTTGGCTCACGTCTTCAATTTTTTGTGTGAGATCTTGTGGGCCACCCACAATATCACTTTCCTTTTTTAAATCACGAGCACATGAGTAAATAAGAACTACGACCAGGGCAAGTTTTGCCGATAATCGTGAAAATTTTTGAATCTTCGATGCATCCATAAATATTGCTCTGGGTGTCTGTAAACCCAGACTCCTATTCTGTCATTACA
>JAGNHS010000009.1 GCA_018001635.1 Pseudomonadota bacterium
TCGCAATACTTGGAGAAGTTGCAAGTTCTAGAAGTTTGGCGATGGCTCCAATTGCACAGCAATATCAAATTCCCATGATCACACCATCATCGACAAATCCTAAGGTCACTCAAGTGGGCGACTTTATTTTTCGAGTTTGTTTTATCGACCCATTTCAAGGAACTGTTATGGCGAAATTTGCACTCGACACTCTTAAATTTAAAAAAGTTGCAGTTCTTCGAGATGTTAAAAATGACTATAGTGTTGGCTTGGCAGACTTCTTTACTGAAACATTTAAAAAGGGTGGCGGTGAAGTTGTTGTCGATCAAAGTTATAGTGCTGGCGACGTTGATTTTAAATCTCAATTGACTGCGATTCGTGGAACAAAACCTGAAGCGATTTTTGTCCCTGGTTATTATACCGAAGTGGGTTTGATTGCTCGTCAAGCTAAAGAGCTTGGATTGAATGTTCCGCTTATGGGTGGTGATGGTTGGGATTCTCCAAAGCTCACCGAAATCGGTGGAAAAGCTATTGATAATTCCTATTTTTCAAATCACTATTCTGCTGAAGATCAGTCTCCACATATTCAAACTTTCATAGCAGCTTATAAAAAAGCCTATGGAGAAATTCCAGATGGTTTAGCGGCCATGGGATATGATGCGATGAAGGTTTTGGCAGATGCTTTAAATCGAGCACCCGAAATTTCTCGTAAATCTGTTCGAGAAGTTTTAGCTCAAACTAAAGATTACCAAGGTGTTACTGGAAAAATTACAATCGATGGTGAAAGAAATGCCATTAAGTCAGCTGTAGTTTTGAAAGTGGCTGATGGAAAATATAAATACCAAACAACCATTAATCCCTAATGTCAGATCTGATACAGCATTTAATTAATGGAGTATCCCTAGGAAGTATCTACGCATTAATAGCCTTGGGATACACCATGGTTTTCGGTATCCTTCAGCTTATTAATTTTGCTCATGGCGATGTTTTTATGCTTGGAGCTTTTATTGGATTTTACACAATTCGATATTTTAATTTAGCAGAGCATCCTTCGTTAGGAAGTTTATTATTTGTCATTGCTGTTTCTATGGTGGGCTGTGCTCTTGTGGGCTACGTGATTGAACGTTTTGCCTATAGACGTTTAAGAAGTGCCCCCAGGATAAATGTCTTAATAACGGCGGTTGGAGTGTCTTTATTTTTAGAGTTTGGTGGACAAATTTTATTTGGAGCAGATCCTAAATTTTTCCCTCAAATTTATAGTGGTTTTGGCGAATTGGCCTTTGGAGAAATTAGATTAAATTCATTGCAAATTATAGTTTTCGTAATCGCCATTGTTTTAATGACTATTTTGCAATTTATAATTTTTCACACTCGAATTGGCCGTGCCATGCGGGCTGCAAGTTTTAGTCATGATCTCGCCAGTCTGATGGGAATTCCTACGAATTCTATAATTTCTTGGACCTTTATGATGGGTTCAGCTTTGGCGGGAGCTGCTGGAGTCTTAGTGGGATTGGTTTATCCTAAAATCGAACCCCTCATGGGAGTTGTCCCAGGTTTAAAATGTTTTGTCGCGGCAGTCCTTGGAGGAATCGGTAACGTCATGGGTGCTGTTGTGGGAGCCATCACCTTGGGAATGGCAGAAACATTTTTAGTCGCCTATTGGAAACCGACTTTTAAAGATGCACTGGCTTTTACTGTTTTAATATTGATTTTACTTTTAAAACCCACAGGACTTTTTGGAAGTAGCCGAGTGGAGAAAGTGTGATCATATGAAAGGGCTTTTAAATAATAAGAGCTGGGTCTGGTTGGGTGCCTTTCTTGTATTGATTTTTTTAGGTCCAGTAATTTCGTCTAATCTTGATGCTTATTATTTTTCGATCGTAATGTATGCCGGTGTTAATATTGTTCTTGCGGTCAGTTTAAATCTCGTTAATGGATTCACCGGTCAATTCTCAATTGGTCATGCAGGATTTATGTCAGTTGGAGGATATGTCAGTGCATTTCTTTCAATGCTTTTAATGCAAAATCATTTAGCATTAATGACAGGCCCATGGTCTCATTTAGTTTTTTTCGGCTTGCTTATATTGGGTGGTGTTGCGGCTGCGGCTATTGGATACATAGTGGGTCTCCCCTCTTTAAAATTAAAGGGAGATTATTTGGCGATTGTCACTCTTGGTTTTGGAGAAATAATTCGAGTCTGTATTTTGAATATTGATTCGGTTGGCGGAGCTAGGGGTATGTTCGGTATCCCCGCTTTAACAAGTTTTTCTTGGGTTTACTCATGGGTTGTCTTTGTTTTGTTTTTTGCTTGGAGAATGCTCAAGTCATCTCACGGTAGATCTTTGTTGAGTGTTCGTGAAGATGAAATCGCTGCTACGGCTATGGGAGTGAATACAACCAAAGCTAAAGTTAAAGCCTTTATTTTCGCATCTTTTTTTGCGGGCGTAGCGGGCGGCCTCTATGCGCATTTCCTAAGATATCTCAATCCACAGACTTTTGATTTTAATAAAAGTTTTGAAATTGTTATTATGGTTGTGTTGGGTGGAATGGGTTCATTGTCTGGATCAGTGGTGGCCGCGATACTTCTAACAGTTTTAAAAGAAGCACTTCGTCCGTTGCAAGAAATTACCCAGGTAGATTTAAGAATGGTTATTTATTCTCTTATGCTTATTATCTTAATGTTAACGAAACCTAATGGGCTCTTTGGCCATAGGGAAATTTTTGACTTTTTTTCAAAAAAAAAAGACAAAAGTCCGAGAAGGATCGTTGAAGCATGAGCGCTGCTTTAGAAATTAAAAATTTGAGTATTCAATTTGGTGGACTTAAGGCCGTTAACGATTTTTCCTATAGTATTCCAGAAAGAGGAATCTATGGGCTCATTGGGCCCAATGGCGCAGGTAAAACTACGGTATTTAATTTATTAACTAGCGTTTATTCGCCAAGTTCAGGAAATGTTCTAAGTTTTGGAAAATCTTTAGTTGGTAAAAAGACTTTTGAAATCACCAAGCATGGATTGGCTCGAACCTTTCAAAACATTCGCTTATTTAAAGATCTGACTGTTTTAGAAAACGTTTTAATTGCGCTTGATCACAATCCCACCTTAAAGCATCACTCACTTTTTTCGGCAGTGTTTCGATTGCCTAAATTTGTTCAGTCCGAAGCGGCAAAAGTTGAAAAGGCCAAAGAGTATTTAGGGATCTTTAAATTGCAAAGTAAAGCCGAAGAACGAGCTGCAAATTTATCTTATGGCGATCAACGTCGGCTTGAGATTGTGCGTGCTATGGCCACTGGAGCTAAAGTCTTACTTTTAGACGAGCCAGCTGCTGGAATGAATCCTAAGGAAACTGCTAAATTGCTCGATAATATCCGTGAAATTCGAGATTCCTATAATATGACTATTTTATTAATTGAACATGATATGAAATTTGTGATGGGAATTTGTGAGCGAATAGCCGTTCTTGATTATGGAGTAAAAATTGCCGAAGGAACTCCTGGTGAAATACAAAAAAACCCAAAAGTGATTGAGGCCTACTTAGGTCGTCCCGCGGAGGCCAGCAAATGAGCGCGCCCATGTTGGAAGTAAAAGACCTATCAGTAAACTATGGGGCCATTCAGGCTCTTGATAAATTGTCTTTTCAAGTTCAAAAAGGTGAAATACTAAGCTTGATTGGGTCTAATGGAGCAGGAAAAACAACTTGTTTAAGAAGCATTTCAGGTTTGGTGAAAATTTCTGGCGGAAGCATCAACTATTTAGGTGAGAAAATTTCTGGTCTTCCTGCTCATAAAATTGTTCAGCGTCGCCTTTATCAAAGTCCTGAGGGTCGAGGAATTTTTTTAAATTTGTCGGTCAGTGAGAATCTTGATTTAGGGGCTTGGTGTATTAAAGATAAAAATCTTTATAATCAAAATCTAGAAAAAGCCTTTGAGCTTTTTCCTCGCTTAAAGGAAAGGCAAAATCAAAATGCTGGAACTCTAAGTGGTGGAGAACAACAAATGTTAGCCATTGCCAGAGCGCTTATGGGAAGTCCGGAGTTATTGTTGCTCGATGAACCCAGCCTAGGCTTAGCTCCGCAGATTATTGAAAAAATATTTGAAATTATTAAGGACATCAATAAACAAGGCGTGACTATACTATTGGTAGAACAAAATGCTCTACAAGCCTTGCAGATTTCCAATAGAGGTTTAGTTCTAGAGACGGGCCATTTAGCTATGCAAGGCAATTCAAAAGACTTACTAAATTCTGACGAAGTTAGGCGAGCCTATCTAGGCGAAGCCTAGTAAAAAAACAGAAGGCGAAGCCTAGTTATAAAGTAAAAGTCATTATTTTTGAATTAATTTATTAACACATTCGTCCATGATGCTTTTTGACTGAGTGATTTCAGTCATCAAATTTTGGGGAAAGAGTAAAAAACCAAAAACGTAGGTGGCCGGTAATCCTAATTTCATTTTTTCAGCAGCATTAGCATAGCAAGTGCATTGTTTTTTAAGTGCAATTTCTGGAGCTTCGTTTGCCGCTTGACGATATTTCTCCAATTTTTCTTGAGAAATATTAGTGACATTTGAACAGCCATCAATAATTTTTTGTTTTAAAAAAAAGGGGTAATTTTTTGTGTAAACTTTAATTCCATTTGAAATTGTAAATCCGAATATAGCAATAAGAATTAAAGTTTTGATGCCCATCCTTCTTTAGAATACTCTAATTTTTAAATATTAAATCAAAATAAATTTTATTTTCTATTTAGAAGTGCTTCTTTTAGTTCCTGTATATATTCTTTCGAAGGTTCAAATAGTTTTTCAGGAATTTCACCAAGATTAAACCAAAAAAGATTTTTAACTTTTGTGGGTTCTTGAGATTCAAGTTCACCATCAAAATAAGCATGTAAAACAAAAACTCTAAAAAATTTATTCTTAGGGGCCCCTTCATCGAGGGTTAAGGTGGTTAATATCCATTTAAAAGAAGGGAGCGTGATTCCGAGCTCTTCAAAAACTTCTCTATGCGCAGCAACTTCGGGGCTTTCACCCGGATCTATTTTTCCTCCAATGAGACCCCAGGAGTCAGTGCCTGAACTTTCTTCGCCTCTTTGTCCAAAAAGCCATTGTCCGTTTCTTTCAACAACTATAACTACGGCATCTGTAGTGTCTTCGGCAAAGGGTTGATGCACACTTTTAATGTCTGATGGGAAAGGATCGCCTTCAGATATTAAAACTGACTCACATGCTGAAATTTGAAAATGGTAAATGATTGTTAACAGGAAAAATAGAAAGAATTTTCTATTCAAAGTGTACTCCCAACCCCAATGACTCTGAAGTTTTATGATTATTAATATGAAGATTGATTTTGGTCAGCCGCTTTATAAAATTTTTAAATTTGAATTTAGTTAGAACGACTATTGATTTTAAAGTCTTTCAAAGTTTAAATTGATTTCTTTGAAGTTGAAAATGAGGAGCTTTCTATGAATTTTAAATCGCTACTAGGTGCTGTTCTTTTGATGGGCTGTGCGTCGCCATTGTTTGCCAAAGAGGGCGATCGTTATAATATTCGAGTGGCCCCTATATCTGTCTTGGCTCAGGTTTGGAATCTCGAATCAGATTTTAAAGTTTCAGATCAATTCACATTGGGCCCTAGCGTGGCTTACTATATTCATAAAGCTTCTGGCGTACAAACTTCTGCCTATGTTTTGGGAGCAAGAGCTAATTGGTTTCCTGTGAATGGAGTTTTTAATAGTGGTTTTTATATAGGCCCTAGCTTGTCTTATATTGGTGTAAGTGCTCAACAAGATAAAGTTGAAGCTTCTCTAAGTGTGTGGCAGCTCACAGCTGTGGGCGGATATCATTGGTTTTGGGATAGCGGATTCAATTTGAATTTGGGTGCTGGAGGCAGTTATCAGAATTGGCCAGATTATGTGACCGTCAATGGCAAGAAGATTTCACTTGAGACTTATGAAAATATGTCTCTAGCCATCGAGTTTACTTTGGGCTGGTCCTTTTAAAAGTCTTCTAAAACTTTATACAGAAAGTTAAATTATAACTTCTCTTGGTTTCCCTGCGGCTGCTGATTCTCCCACTATTCCTGCATTCTCAAGTTGTTCCATAATTCTTGCTGCTCTTGTGTAACCAATTTGAAAGCGTCTTTGTATTAGTGAAGTTGAAATATTTCCTTTTTCTTTGGCGAAGTGAACAACGTCTTTAAAGAGTGGATCGCGTTGTCCTTCATCGGCAGCCAATAGTTCATCGGAGTCTTGTTCCTGTAGAATTTCTTCTTTGTATTCGGGCTCACCTTGAGAGCGCCAGAAGTCACAGACTTTTTCTACTTCGGTATCAGACACAAAGGAACCTTGCATTCTTCTGAGGCCCATGGGGCCCGTGTTTGTAAAAAACATATCGCCTTTTCCTAAGAGAAGTTCAGCGCCAGAGCTATCTAGAATAATACGACTATCGCTGGCTGAGGCCACTCGGAGTGCAGCGCGACTTGGGCAGTTACTTTTAATTAAACCGGTCACAACATCAGCGGATGGTCTTTGCGTGGCCATGATCAAATGTATTCCAGCGGCTCTTGCGAGTTGGCTCAATCTAACAATGGATTGCTCAACATCTTTTTTTCCAGTGAGCATGAGTTCTGCAAGTTCGTCGATAATTATAACAATATAAGGATAAGGCTGTAGATTTTCGTTTTCTGCTTTTCCTGATTTTTGTAATTCTATAATTCTTTGATTATAGGTTTCTAAATTTTTTGCAGAGAGTTTTTGCATTTCTAAATATCGACGTTTTGTTTCATTAACGGCCCATTTTAAGGCTTGAGAGGCGTCACCTGAATCGTTCACGATGGGTAGAAGCAAATGAGGAATGTCTTCGTAAATTTTAAATTCTACAAGTTTTGGATCGACAATAATGAGTCTTAAATAATCTGGAGTGTAACGGCAAAGGAGACCCGTTAAAATCGAGTTTACCAATACTGATTTACCCATGTTAGTAGCACCACCAATTAAAAGGTGGGGCATTCGAGAAAGATCTTCAACAATAGGATGACCTTCAATATCTTTTCCAAGCACTAGAGGGAGTTTTTGTCGGGCAGATTTGTCGAGTGTCGTTTCAAAAACATCACGTAATACAATGTCGTCTTTGTCGTCGTTAGGAACTTCAATACCCGCTACGGATTTGCCTGGAATGGGCGCCACTATGCGAATGGCGGGAGCGCCAAGGGTCATGGCAAGATCGGTGGAAACCGACATGAGTTTTTGAACTCTCACGCCGGGAGCGGGTTGAAATTCATAGAGCGTGATAGTGGGGCCTGGTGAAATTTCTGTAATTTCACCTTGAATATCGAAACTTTTCAAAGCTGAAGAAATCTTTTTTGCGGTTTCGATAAGTTCTTGTTTGTCTACTGAGCGTGCAACTTTGGTGGGTTTCTCAAGTAGTGAAATGGGTGGAAGGTCCCAGTGTCTATTGCTTGAGGTGACAGTTGTGGGCAGCGCACTTTGATTTTGTTTTTGAGCAATTTGTTGCTTTTGTCGAATAAGAGGTGTGCCCTCGATGAATGTACTTTCTGTATTTGTGCTAATGACTTCTACAGATTTTTTTTCTTGGTTTTGAGTGTTGGTGTTTATTTCAGAGCTTGTAATTTTTGGACTACCATCTCCGCCCTTGTGAAGAGGTGTGAGTTCAATAATCTTTTTTATAAAATCAGGGGCTGAGTCGATTCCCTTTAGCAAAGTGTCCGCAACAAGTTGCGGAAGTTGTTCCCACCAAACAAAACAAAATGCCCATAACAATAAAACTACAAAAAAGTATGATCCGACGACACCAACAACAGAGCGACTGAGTTCGGCAAGAGTAACGCCCACCAATCCTTCGGCAGGAAAACTTCTATTTTCATTTGAAAAATGTAAAAGACTTACAAAAAGTGTCAGAGCTCCTACTAGGAATGAAAGCGACGTCCAAAATCTTCCACCCATAACATAGAGACGTTCGCTGGGATTTTTTATAATTCTAAATACTGCTGTGGCTAATAGCATGGGCCAAACCCAGGCGAGATGTCCGAAGAGTTGAAAAAAGGCGTCTGCTGTCCACGAACCAACAATACCTAATAAGTTTTTAGGGTCCTGCCATTGGTTGGAAAGTGTATTGAGGCTTGGGTCTTGGGGGTTATAAGAAAAAAGACTCAAGCCCAGAAAAAGAGCGCCGATAAAGAATAAAACTGGTCTTGCCCAAGCGGGCGAATTCCTTGTTCCTTTTGATGACGAAGCCATGAAGATCCCCCTAGAGGTACTATGACATCTTTCTACATCCTCGAATATAATGAACTATTGACAGCCTCTTTTGCCCCGCATAAGAACGAGTCATCCCAAAAATTGAAATCTATTCCAAAAAAAATCAATAAATATATCCCGGAGGAATTACTCACATGACAGACGAAGGCTCAAAATCAGCAGAAGTACGTAAAAATCGTCTCAAAAAAACTACTGAAGTAAAGTCTGAGCACAGACGACCAGCACGAGGCCATCATTATAAATCCAATGGTCATCGCGATAACAGAAATGAAGCCGCTCCTGAAGAAAGCCGACCTAATGAAATGAATGAAGCTTCTGAGAAACAAGCTACTAGTGTTGAATCTCAAGAGACTCAAGAGGCTCGGACACCTGATCAAACTAATCAAAATCAAAGCAACAAAGTTGAATCAACACGAGCGCAACAATCGCAAGCGGAAGAAGTTCAGGCTGAGCCTGTAGCTCCTCCGGCTCCAATCAAACCTCCAAAAGAAAAGCTCGATCTTCGAGAATTGAAAAAGATTGATATTAAGGAGCTTATTTCTTTGGGGGGTCTTTATAATATTGAAAACGCCCAAGGAATGCGTCGCCAAGACCTTTCTTTCTCCATTCTCCAGGCGCACGCACGTGCGAACGGAGAAATTTGGACTGAAGGGGTTATAGAAATTTTGCAAGACGGTTTCGGGTTTTTGCGCTCTCCCGACTATAACTATTTAGCAGGCCCCGACGATATTTACGTGAGTCCAAGTCAAATTCGTAAATGGCATTTGAGAACTGGAGACACCATTACTGGCCAGGTTCGCCCTCCAAATCATGGTGAGCGCTACTTCGCGGTATTAAAGGTAGATACAGTAAACGGCCAAGAGCCCGAAAAGGCTAGAGATAAAGTACTTTTTGAAAATCTCACCCCTCTTTATCCAAAAGAACGTTTAAAGATGGAGTACGACCCTACAAACATGACAACTCGGGTAATCGATCTTTTCTGCCCAATTGGAAAGGGTCAGCGAGCTTTAATTGTAGCTCCTCCAAGAGCCGGTAAAACGGTTATGCTTCAAGATATCGCACATGCGATCACTACAAATAATCCTGATACAAAGCTTATTGTTTTGCTCATTGATGAGCGCCCTGAAGAAGTGACCGATATGAAGCGATCAGTTAAAGGCGAAGTTGTTAGCTCAACTTTCGATGAACCAGCTTCGCGTCACGTTCAAGTTGCTGAAATGGTTATTGAAAAGGCAAAACGCTTAGTTGAGCACGGTAAAGATGTAGTTATTCTTCTAGATTCAATCACTCGATTAGGGCGAGCATATAACTCGGTTGTTCCTCCGTCTGGAAAGATTCTATCGGGTGGTGTGGATTCAAACGCCCTTCAAAGACCCAAAAGATTCTTTGGCGCTGCGCGTAACACTGAGCAGGGTGGAAGCTTAACAATTGTGGCTACCGCTCTAATAGATACCGGAAGCCGTATGGACGAAGTTATCTTTGAAGAGTTCAAGGGAACGGGCAATATGGAAATCTGTTTGGACCGTAAACTCATGGAAAAACGCATATTTCCGTGTATGGACATCTCCAAATCAGCGACTCGAAAAGAAGAACTTTTAACCGATATGGACACTTTAAAGCGTCTATGGATTCTCCGTAAGGTTTTACAACCTATGAATACTATTGACAGTATGGAGTTCTTGCTCGACAAACTGAACAGAACAAAAACGAACGCAG
The DNA here is from genome assembly GCA_018001635.1 of Pseudomonadota bacterium. GTDB lineage: Bacteria > Bdellovibrionota > UBA2428 > UBA2428 > UBA2428 > JAGNHS01. The sequence continues at coordinate 9,963 of JAGNHS010000009.1, forward strand.
AATTCGTTAGCAACATGAATGGCTAAGAAATCTGTGTTAAAGGGATAAAGATTATGAAATCAGATATTCACCCAAAAATTAAAGAATGCAAAGTGATGTGTGCATGTGGAAATAATTTCACAACTCGCGCTATTTTCCCCGAGCTTAAAATTGATATTTGCAACGTTTGTCATCCTTTCTTTACTGGAAAGATGAAACTTCTAGATACTGAAGGTCGCGTTGATAAATTCATGCGAAAATACGGCAAGAAGTAGATTCGCACGGTATATATTTTTAAAGGCATTCTTCCTCAACGGGAAGAATGCCTTTTTTATTTTTTGTAATAAGGATTTGCTAAGACAATGGCCTTTTCACCTTCAGACGTCATGATCAAAAGGCTCGATGAAATCGAGCGTCGATATCTTTTGTTGAATGAGCAACTCTCTCAACCTGAAGTTGTTCAAAACAGAGAAGAGTTCTCAAAACTCTCTAGAGAACATTCCTCTTTTGAAGAAACCATAAGACTTTTTAGAAAATTTAAAAGTGATATTCAAAATTATCAAGATGCGAGAGCCTTGCTTTCTGATTCTTCCGACAAAGACATGAGAGAATTGGCTCAAACCGAAATTGCTGAACTCGAGCCGGAGCTTTTAGATACTGAAAAAAAATTACAAATTTTACTCATGCCTCAGGATCCCAACGATGCCAAGAACTCTGTTTTAGAAATCAGGGCCGGTGTGGGCGGGGAAGAGGCAGGATTGTTTGTTTTTGAATTATTTCGTGCCTATCAAAGATATTGCGATAAGCAGGGTTGGAAATGGGAACTTCTCTCAATTTCTGAAAATGCTACAGGTGGGTACAAAGAAGTTATTGGTTTAATTGAGGGAGATAAAGTTTACTCAAAATTGAAATATGAATCTGGAGTTCATAGAGTTCAGCGTGTTCCTAAGACTGAAGCTTCAGGACGTATTCATACTAGCACTGTGACTGTGGCAGTACTTCCCGAAGCCGATGAAGTTGATATCGATATTAATCCTAATGATTTGAGAATTGATGTGTATCGTGCGGGTGGACACGGCGGTCAGAGCGTTAACACTACAGATTCTGCAGTTCGAATCACTTATTTGCCGACCAACGAAGTTGTTGTTTGCCAAGACGAAAAATCTCAATTGAAAAATAAAAATAAAGCCATGAAAGTTCTTCGATCAAGATTGTTGGAAAAAGCGATTGAAGAACAACAAAGCAAATTATCTGCCGAGAGACGAAGTCAGGTGGGTGCTGGCTTTAGAAACGAAAGAATTAGAACTTACAATTTTCCGCAAGGTCGAGTCACAGATCATAGAATTGGTTTAACGAGTCACAATATCGCAGGTGTTATGAATGGAGATTTTTTGGAGTTCACTCAAGCGCTTACGGATCATTACCAAATGTTACAAATGAAGAATGAAGCCTGAAGAACGTCGCGCATTATATGCCATCTTAGAAGCTCCTTTAATGACCGAGGGGGCTGTGCATGAAATTTCTTGGATTTTGGATCATATAAAATCTTTGTCCTTAAATGATTATGGTCAGATGCTTGAAAAAGTGCACGACATTATTGAAAGAAAAAAAAGAAAAGAACCTTTGCAATATATTTTGGGAGAGTGGTCGTTTCGAGGTTATGATTTCAAAGTAGGACCTGGAGTTTTAATTCCTCGACCAGAGACTGAAGAGCTCGTTGAATCTGTCATTATGAGTTTGGAGAATTCAAATAAATCTTCAGCCCTAATTTTAAACAAAGGTTTTCGTGTGGCTGATTTGGGTGCCGGTTCGGGATGTATCGGTTTAAGTTTTGTTGCAGATTTGCTCAAAGACGTTGAAACTGAAACATCTTCTGCTGAAGAAATTTCGAAACATATTTCGTTGACCTTAGTTGAAAAATCACCAGAGGCTATAAAATATCTTAAAGAAAATCTTACTAGAATGCGACCTCATTTGCTTAACACTCAAGTAGAAGTTGTGGATAATGATTGGATAAATTGGGATCCAAAAAATAAATTCAATTTATTTATTTCAAATCCGCCATATTTAAATTCAGATGAATACAGAAATATAGATTCTAGTGTTAGAGATTTTGAGCCAAAATCTGCATTAATACCCGAGAGATTTAATGAAAATGATGTTTTTGCTACACAAGCTTATAGGGAAATCCTTGAAGTTGCTGAAAAACATTTATTGCCTGAAGCTTGGATCTTCATGGAACTAAGTCCTCTGCAGGCTGATTGGATTCAGTCTTATGCTTCCGATAGAGAAAGCTTTAATGATCTTCGAACTTTAAAAGACATGTCGAAAAAGCCCAGAATTTTTTGCGCTAAAAGAAAAGGTGAATAAGTCATGGATAAGTTTTTAATTAACGGACCGACTCGATTAAAGGGGAAAATATTGGGTAGTGGTTCGAAAAATGCAGCTCTTCCTATTATATTTTCGACGCTACTTTCTGGTAAAAAACATATTTTAAAAAATGTTCCTAACTTACAAGACATGTATTCGGCCCTTCTTATGATGAAGCATTTTGGTGCTCTTCTTGATTGCAATGAAAAAGCAGAGGGCGGTCAGGAGTGGAAACTGGATTGTGCTCCCGTAAATCAATCTGAGGCTCCTTATGAATTGGTTCGAAAAATGCGAGCTAGTTTTTTTTGCTTGGGACCATTGTTAGCTCGTATGGGGCGCGCACGAGTGTCGTTGCCTGGTGGTTGCGCTATAGGTGCTCGTCCTGTTGACTTGCATTTGATGGCGCTAGAAAAATTAGGTGCCGAAATTAAACAAGAGTCTGGATATGTGGAATTAGTGGCTCCCCCAAAAGGACTACAAGGTGGAAAAGTTGTTTTTCCATTAGTCTCAGTGGGCGCCACTGAAAATGTGATGATGGCTGCGACTACTGCTATGGGTACTTCAATAATTGAAAACGCAGCTTGCGAGCCTGAGGTGCAATATTTAGCAAACGCACTTTTATCTATGGGAGCAAAAATCACAGGTGTGGGTACTCCAACAATAAAAATTGAGGGAGTTTCCGAATTGGGCGCCTTAGATTATGAAATTCCAGCAGATCGAATTGAAGTGGGGACTTATTTGATCGCAGCACAACTCACAGGTGGTGATATTGAAGTTGTGAATTCACCCGTGGGTGATTTAGGGGCTCTGATTGAGGCGCTTGAAAAATCTGGGGCAAAAATTACAATCAACGGAAATTCAATTCGTTGTGAGGCTAGTGAAACTATTAAACCGGTGAGTATCAAAACAGCACCCTATCCTGGCTTTGCGACAGATCTTCAAGCGCAATGGATGACACTCATGACTCAAGCCGAAGGTGTTTCTACGATTGAAGAAAAAATATTTGAAAATCGTTTTATGCATGTTCCTGAGTTGACTCGAATGGGAGCTAAAATCGAAATTCAATCTCGAGTGGCCACGGTTCATGGAAAAAGAGGGACTCTCAATGCGGCTCCTGTTATGGCCACAGATTTACGTGCGAGTGCTTCTCTGGTTTTGGCGGGCTTAGTAACTCCAGGTGAGACCACGATAAATCGCGTATATCATTTGGATCGTGGTTATGAAGCTATGGAACTCAAGCTTCAATCCTTGGGCGCTAACGTTAAAAGAGTGAAGTCTTAATTGATTTTGTTTTAAAAATTAAAAGAATATGAGATTGAGCTTCATTAAAGGGTCATTCGTGAGAGTATCTCAAGATTTCTTCCTTTTCTTGATTTTTCGGCTCAAGACCCAATCGGCAATTGCCGATAGGAGAACTAACGTTTCGGTTAGCTCTCGGATCAATTGCAGGATAATGTGGATATCTTGCATATGGACCTCCTTTTTAGGGATGTCCATCCATGGGACCGACCTCAATCCGTTGAGGGTTAGTTCGGTCCTTACATTTTCTATGCCAATATTTTAATTAAGTATAAATTTTACGTTTATAGAAATGATATCTGTATGATGAATTTTTGACATCTACTAATCTAAAGTAAGTCTAAGTCTAGTTCGAAACATAGCTTATGCTTTACCTGCGTAAGCGTTGGCTAATTTTAGCGATTCTATTGCATGCGCTGTTTAGGATTTCTCACGCTGAAGTTTCTAAGCCTATTTTGGCTCTTCCTGCGCCCAAAGATGATTGCAAAAGTTTTTTCAAAATTCTTGCTCAAAAAGCTGATCGTTATTTGGCTTCGCCCGCCGAATGGAAAATCACTCCCGAAACTGAAAAAGCTATAGAAGACGTTTGGAATGATTCATCCCTTATTCGAAGAGAAAAACTTAGAAAAACCTCAGATTTATTATTGAAAGATAGAGAGCGTGGAATGAATCCTCTTTCAGCCTTTTTCTTTAGGGGCGCCCTCAGAAGTGCGGCCAAACAAGATAGCATTTACAATTATACTCTAGGAAAACTTTTGAGTTTTATGGGACCTCACTACAATCCTGTTTTCAATCGGATAAACATACCTAAACAAGTTGGCGATGATGGGATTCGTGAAATTTTGGTAAGAATGCACGAGTTAGAACATGCTCATCATCGAAATGCTTGGCCTATTCATTGGTATTTTGGAGTTAAGGCCAGAGTTTTTGAATTAATAAATTTTGCCATTATAAGACCACCAGTAACTCCTGTATTTATAACTTGGGCGGAAGGAAGAGCTATTGGATCTCAATGGGAGTTGGTGCAAAAAATTCCTAAAGCCGTAAGAAAGCAGTACATAGAAGAATTGGAGAAGCATAACAATGAGCTTTTTAAAAGGAGAAATACCTTAGATTCATTTGAAGCAGAATTTTTGGCCGATATTGTTTTAAGTGGAAAGCATAAAGACTATTTAAAAGCTTTTAAAGATTTAGAGGGCGTGAAAAAAAATGCGCTTCCTCAAATGCCCATGCCTCCCAAGCCCCCAGATTTTTTAAGCGGACCAAGTTATTTAGATTTAGAAAATGTCTCGGCTGGAGAAGCTAAAGAAATTAAAAATAATAAGCAAAAAAAGTTGCTCAGAAATTTTTTTGAAAAAGAAATGAAGTCATGGTTGGAAAATCGCGATTTGTATACTGATAGAAAATTCGAATTTAATAGGGAGCAACTTAATGAATTAGACGATTTAGTGGCTCATTATTTGAAATATGTGCCCCGTAGAGACATTAATGGATTGGAATTCATGACTAATAATATCTCAATTCTTAGTTTAAAAAATGCAGATTTGCCCAAAGATGAATTTGTAAGAGCGCTTCAGGGAGTCCATGGTTATAATTTTGAAAATCTTTTTAAGAGTCATGTTTTTGAAATTGGGGCTTATAAGAAATTTTTACTATTCTCATCGGCGCCTATTATTCTTTTGGCTCTAATTGAACCAGAGAATACTAAAGATACGATTGAAAAATTTAATATTATAGATTTAAAATTACTACTAAAGCTCTACGCCTCTTTTAGGGGTGTTTCTTTTGAAGACCCTAATTTGCTAAAATTTAAAGAATTTAAAAAAACACAATCATGGAAGAATGTGAAAAAATTCCTATCAAAAAACCCTGCCGCCGATGCTTTTTATGAAGAAGTATTTAAAATACAAAGTGAAGAAAGTCTTCAGTCAGATAAAGCCGTAGAAACTTACTTGATAAGATATCCACAAGAAGCTCAAAATTTATTATTAGAATCTTCTAAAATTGATTCTGATATATTCATTGCCTCTATTTGGCCTATTGAAAGCTTTGTTGATTCAAAAACAATTAAGAAACTCACAAAAGAGGATAAAGAAGACTTTTATGTCCTATTTCTATCTAATTACATTCAGCTTCTATTTGAAATGAGAGTCAAAAGAGCTCGTTTATCGAATTAAAAATAGGAATTTTTAAATAATAAAACGGGCTAATTTGCAGTAAAATGCACCCTAATTTCTTAGAATATTCAGCCTTGACCCTTTAGCCCTTACGCTTTATCAATAAGGCTACCTCAATTTTGAAAGGGGGTGATTTTTTTATATGCCATTAGTTAGAGTAAAAGAAGGTGAATCCTTTGAATCTGCGGTCCGCCGTTTCAAAAAACAATGCGAAAAGGCTGGAATTCTTACAGAAATTCGTAAACGTGAGCATTATGAAAAGCCCTCCGTTAAGAAAAAACGAAAGAGCATCGCTGCTCAAAAACGTTTAGAGAAGAAAATGCGTAAGCAATTTAGGGGCCCTAGAGAAAATAATAACAGCAGCAGTAATAGCGGCACTAAATAAATTTCCTAATAAATAGGTTATTTTGTATACGGCGCGTGGCCCCTTAGGCCGGGCGCCGTATCTGTTTGTGAGGTAACAGAATATGGAATTAAAAGCTCGACTTCAAAAAAGCATGACTGAAGCCATGAAAGCTAAAGATGCTTCTCGTTTACAAAGCATTCGTTTGATGTGGAACGCCTTAAGAAAAAGAGAAATCGACGATCGAAAAGACTTAAGCGATCAAGACATTGAAAAGATTTTGCTGACCATGATTAAGCAAAGCACTGAAAGTTTAGAACAAGCTAAATCGGCTGGGCGCGCCGATTTGCAGGCCGAAGTTGAAAAAGAAATTTCTATCATTAAAGAATTTTTGCCAGAGCAAATGTCTGAGGCTGACGTGCTTAATAAAATTAAAAATATAGTGGCTGATCTCAAGGCAAAAGGGAGCTTGCCTGAAGGTGCAAAAGCCATGGGCATGGTGATGAAAGAAGCTATGGCCGTTGTGGGCTCAAAAGCAGAAGGGCGAGTGATTCAAGCGGCTGTAAAAAGCGCTTTGGGTCTATGACTAAGTTTCGAAATCTTTCTGAAGCCAAAGCCTATATAAAAGACAACGTTGATTTGGCTTCCTGGGTGTCTCGACACACAAAGCTTGCAAAGAGCAGTGATGGTTTTAAGGGGCGTTGTCCTTTGCCGGGACACGCCGAAAAAACTCCTTCGTTTCATGTAAACACACGGCATAATTTTTTTCATTGTTTTGGATGTGATCGTGGCGGCGATATCTTTACATTTCTTCAGTTGATGGAAGGTTTGAATTTTAAGGAATCCTTAGAACGCGTTGCTGAGACTATGAACTTAGAGCTGCCTCGCTTTAGTGAAGACGACAAAAATTCAAAAGAAAAAGACCGTTTTCGCGCAGGCTATGAGTTGATGCATCGAGCGGCTTCTTTTTATAATCGTGTTTTAATCGAAGAAGCGACACCTGGTGCTACTCGAGCCTTAGCCTATTTAAAAACTCGAGGCATTGGAGCTGAGTGGATTGAAAAGTTTCAATTAGGTTGGGCGCCTGAAGCTCCGCAGAGTCTAGCCAAAAAACTTACTGATAAATCTGAAATAGTTTTGGCTCAAGAAGTGGGTTTACTTCGTAATTATAACGGTGTGAATTACGATTTTTTTCAAAATAGATTGATGATACCAGTGCATAATGATCGAGCGCGTGTTGTGGCTTTTTCTGGACGAACCCTTGATCCGGTTGTCGATAAAAATCCAAAATATAAAAATTCACCTGAAACTTATCTTTTTAAAAAGAAAGAAGTTCTCTATGGGTATTCTCAAGTTCAAGATTTGCTGCGAGAAAAGGAATACGCCGTTTTTGTTGAGGGCTTTTTTGATCAATGGGCTTTAGCGCGTGTAGGAATTCCTGCTATGGCCGTTATGGGTACGGCCCTCACTGAAGAGCACTTAAAATTAGTGGAGCGTTGGACAAAGCATTTAGTCCTCATGATGGATTCCGACGAGGCTGGTAAAAGATCGGTGCTTCGCTCGTTGCCTTTGTTACTTGGAAAACATTTTGAAGCTAAAGTTTTTTCAGTGCCTTCTGGTAAAGATCCCGATGAATGGTTGCAGGATCCAAAAGCTGTAGAAAATGCTGAAAATATATTGAGGCGTGCCCCAGAGGCTCTCGAGTGGTGGGCTTTGTTGTTGATTGTTGAAGGTGAAGAAAAGCGACTCAATCGTCTGCAAATACTCAATCGTTTACAAGAAGTTTGGGAATGGACCCCGAGCGTAGCTCATCGAAATTTTCTTTCGATGCAATTGGCCCCTCGATTGGGGATGCGCCCAAAAGATTTTGTAGAATCTTTGAATGGAATTACCCCTCCTCAAAATTATAAAGTTAAAAGGGACGGGGCCAATTCTGGCGCTGGCCGAGGCTTTACTGAGAGTTATTTTATGGCCACTCCAAGCCTAACTAATGTTGATAAATCTGCTGAAGCGCTACTTTTATGGTGGATCCGATTTTGGGAGCAGCTCACGCCGAAGAGTCATACAGCGTGGGATCATAGAGAAGAGCTTTTTCGATCAACTTTAGCTGAGGACTTGGTTCATTCATGGTCTCAGGCTTATTTTCATGCACATGGTGCCTTGTCTCGTGAAACCATTAAGGCGTCACTAGAGTCAGAGTCTCTTGAGCCCGTTGTTAAACAATGGATAATTAAAGGTTTTGTTGACGGCATAGAGTCATCCCAAGCCTTTGATTCGGATCAAGTTCAAAGAGATTGGGATGAATTAGAGAGACATTTGCAGGTTGAGAAACTTCGAGGCCAAGTGAATGTGCTTAAACAAAAAGTTAAAATAGAGAGCGAAAATCCCGAAACTTCGGCCCAACTCTTGCAACAAATTACTGAATTAACTCAGAAACTAAATAATTATTTGGAAAAGTAACCTATTTCAGACTAAAGTCTGTCTCTTAACAAAAGGCGAATGGGATCTTTCTTTATTATGGCGAAAAGCAAAGCAAAAACTAATTCAAAAAAAACTCCTCCAGCAAAAAATGTTAAAAAAACTGAAGTTAAAAAAGCAGTTTTAAAAACAGCTGCAGTAAAAACAGAAAAGGTGACCGTTAAGGTTAAGGAAAGTCTCAAGGTTGAAGTGAAGGCTTCTATCAAGGCGACTCCTGTAGCAGTTAAGGCTCCAAAGGCCCTTAAGGGTAAAGCCAAAGAAGAGGCCGCCAAAAAAGCCATTGATGTAGCTCCGCCCGAACTCATGGCCAATAAAGACGACACTCCAAAAGAAAAACGTAAAAAAGAAATTTTTACCGACTTGCTTAAGCGAGCCAAGAAAAAGGGCTTTCTTACTTATGACGATGTTAACAATGCGCTTCCACCGGAATTTTCACAGCCTGAAGATCTCGAAGAGACTTTAACTTTCTTAGATAGCAAGAGCATTTCTGTTGTCGAAAAAAGTGGCAAAGGCCCTGGCGATGAAAAAGACGAAAAGGCTTTAGATGAAGCTGCTGACGATATGCTCAAGGCCAACGATCCTGTTCGTTTGTATTTGCGCAAAATGGGAAGCATTCCTCTTTTAACAAAAGAGGGTGAAGTTGAAATTGCGAAAGCCATTGAAGAAGGCGAATCCGAAATTATGGAAGTTGTGCTCAACTCCCAAATCGGTATTCAAGAAGTTCTTTCTGTAGGTGAGAGAATTCGTGCCGGAAAAATTCGAGTTAGAGATGTTGTTCGAGGTCTTGATGAAGAAGATCCCGACATTAACGAAGATGAATATCGCGATAAGATTCTTACAGCGATTGACCGCGTAAGAGATTTTGAAAGATTAATTTCTACAAGAACTGCACAAAAAGAAATTCTTAAAGCCAGAGACGCCATGTTTGATGCGTTTAAAGAAATTTCATTCAACAGAAAAACGATTAACCGTATCGTTGGAAGAATGAAAAACTACGTTCAAACGATTGACGACGTAGAGTACACGCTCACTCGTGAACTTGGAAAAGTGGGTTGTCGGAGCCCTGAAGATTTCCGCGCTTTAGAAGAAAAGTTTAAAGACGAAAAAACTCGTCTACAAGCTTTCAAGCAAGCTGGAAATCGCATGTGGGACGACATCACATCCTTGGAAAATGTGATTAAAGAACAAGCACGTCGACTTGAAGAAGTCGAAATGCAATCAGGTCTTCCTGTCGACAAATTGAAACTCATGTATGAGCAAATCGTTGAAGGTGAGCGCAAGGCTGACGAATCAAAAGCGCGTCTTGTTGAAGCCAATCTACGTCTCGTAGTGAGTATTGCAAAAAAATACACAAACCGCGGCTTACAATTCTTGGATTTGATTCAAGAAGGTAACATCGGTTTGATGAAGGCCGTCGATAAATTTGAATATCGACGTGGATATAAATTTTCTACTTACGCGACTTGGTGGATTCGCCAAGCGATCACACGGGCCATTGCCGATCAAGCCCGAACAATTCGTATTCCGGTTCACATGATTGAAACCATCAATAAATTGGTTCGTACGAGCCGATATTTGATGCAAGAAATTGGTCGCGAACCAACTCCTGAAGAAATTGCTGCTAAAATGGAGCTTCCCGTAGATAAAGTGCGCAAAGTTCTAAAGATTGCAAAAGAACCTATTTCTTTGGAAACACCAATTGGTGAAGAAGATGATTCGCATCTTGGAGATTTCATTGAAGATAAGAGCATCATTAATCCAAGCGAAGCTGTGATTAATCTAAATCTTTCTGAGCAAACTCGAAAAGTCTTAGCAACTCTGACTCCAAGAGAAGAAAAAGTTCTTCGTATGCGATTCGGTATTGGCGAAGAGTCCGACCATACTTTGGAAGAAGTGGGACAAGATTTCTCCGTAACTCGAGAGCGTATACGTCAGATTGAAGCAAAGGCTTTGAGAAAATTGCGACATCCAAGTCGTGCGAAACGTCTCAAAAACTTTGTAGAGAATTGATAGCGAATTTTAATTTTCGTAGTGAGGAATATTGTTCTTAGACATTGTTCCTCCTGCGCCATCATATTTGCAAATATCGCTGTTAATGTTTCCGCTAGCTACGAAATTTCTACGACTTTTGAAATCGTTTAATGGATATTTGTCGGGTTGAATTGAGCTAAATATTGTCATGGGTCCAGAAAATTCTTTGGGCATGGATTGCGTTACTGTTGAGGGAATTAAAACAGGTCCTTCGTTCATGTATTTTCCTAATTCATCAGGACTTAAGTATGGAATGTATTCAAGGCCGAGGGGTCCAAGTTTTGAAGAAGCTGCTGTGCCGGGAATAGTTGTCGTGTTGACTAAAAACCACTTTCCTTCAGATTTAACTAATAGAAACACATGACCTCCAAGGCCGTCATTGGGAGCGGTAGGATTGGCTGATTTTCCTTTTAATCCAAGGCAGAGTTTATCAAGTGAGAGATTGTTAATAGCGCTGACAATTCTTATGTCTTCAGGAGAGATTCCATTTTTCATTAGAGTGAGTGCGGCCACTCTCGCGTGTGTATTGCATTGACCCCCTAGGCCTTCTTGGAGCGCGATTTGAGGCTCTCTATTGGCATCAAAATCATAAGATGTGTTAAGTGCTTGGCCCGCTTTTAGATTACGAAATAAGCTCTTTTGGTCTTTGGGATATTCTCTTGAAAGTAACTCTAATGGATTTATTTCGTAGGCAATGGCTGAAAGGCTGATTAAAAATACTAAAGCTTGAATCACCTTATAAGTTTAACTCCCTTAACAATTAAGGCAAAATCTTGAATTGATAAAATACTGAAAATATAGGAGTCTCCTTAATGCAATTCTTTACCGATGGGATTGCAGTTTTGAAGTGGGCCCATAGCTCAGTCGGTTAGAGCAGGTGGCTCATAACCACTTTGTCGGGGGTTCAAGTCCCTCTGGGCCCACCAATCTTCGGCTTTTGTTCATCTCACTGTATCAAAATTTTCGCTCAGTTAGTCATGTATTTTATGGATACACTCCTTCCTTCTCTCAATTTTGCCACAGTGATATGAGCCAAAATCCTTGATTGGGCAGTGTTCTCAGGGGGACTTTCCTTTTTATGTGGCAAAGATTGCCCTTGAGGCGCGCGAAGATTTCTTGAAATTAGCCATCCTCGCGATTATGCTCTGCGCAATCTTGAAAAACTTCATATTTTTATCATTTTTTTTATTAGCATCGCTTTCTCAAATTCAAGGAGCCAGAGCTGCTTGCGACGCTCCACTTTTAATAGAATCAGATTTGGTGAAAGAAATTCTTCACCCAACAAAAGTTCTCCCTTTTGCAAAATTACAGGAATCTCAAGCTTCTTCGTTGGTCACTGAAGCACTTCAATATTTAGAATCAAAAATTGCAATAATTGTAGAAGATAATTCAGCTCCAACTTTTCAAAATACCTATGCGGCTTTGGACTCACTCTTTACTGATATGGCTACATTTGAGTCATTATTTGGATCTGTTTTTTATTCACTTATGATGAGTCCAGTCACTGAGCAGGCCTATGCCAATTTTGGTGAAGAGAAGCTTCGTTTAGAATCTAAATATTTACTCAATAAAAATCTTTGGGAAAGAATGCAAAAGGCAAAACAACTTAGTGGAACTGCGACTCAACTTAGTTTTGAAAAAAAGCTCATCGAATTTATAGATAAAAAGTTTCTTCAAGAGGGAATAGAATTATCCGACGCTGACAAGCAAAGATTAGAAAAAAATAAAATTGAAAGTTTACGACAACAAACGGCGTTTAATGATGCTGTGGTTGGCGAAACCTCAAAAATTAGAATTATAATTAAAGATAAAAAAAGATTGGCTGGTTTGCCAGCTTCTCTCATTTCAGAAGCTTTTGAGAGGGCGCAAAAAGAGGGAACGCCCGAAGCCTACAGCTTTGCTATTTCTGGTAGTACTTATATTACAATTATTGGATCGGCGACTGATCGAGATCTAAGGAAAGAAATTTTTACTAAAGCTAGAAGAGTGAGTCCAAACATTGGAGCTTATTCAACAGAGACTACGCTACTCAGTGATGAAGCCAATAGTGAAAGTTTAAAAGCAGTAAGAGCCTTGGCTAAGCTAAGAGATGAAAAGGCTAAAATTCTAGGCTTTGATAATTATGCTTCTTGGGTTGTGTCCTCGCAATCGGCAGGAAGCTTAAGAAAGGTTGAAGATTTTTTAAAAGAATTATTAAAGCGATCTCGAGTTAAAGCTGAGGCCGAATGGAAAGAGCTTTCTCAACTAGCTGCTGCCGATGGAGTTAATGAACTTCAGGCTTGGGATCTTATGTATTATCGCAATTTAGCTTTGAGTCGCTTTCTTCAAATGGACACGAGTAAGCTAAATTCTTATTTTGATTTAAATTTAGTCATTTCACGAGTTTTAAAAAATATAAACACCACCTTTGGTTTAGAGTTTATTCCTGATGAATCTTTAGAACTTTATAATTCTCAAGATGTTAAAGCCTATAAAGTTGTTGATCATCGTCGTTCGGGAGAAGTTGCAGCTTATGTGTATCTTGATTTGTATGGAAGAGCTTCAAAGGGTGGAGCTTTTATAAGCACCGTGAAGCGAAGAAGAGTGTCGGGAAATCAAAATTCTCCTGCTTCAGTTGTCGTGAGTTATAATTTTTCTAGAGCCCCCAAAGATGAATCTAACTTTATTAGTTTTGAGCAATTAAGAACTTTACTTCATGAGCTTGGACACGTTTGTCATGCTGTGAAATCGGATACTGTTTTTGGAACATTAGCTAGTCCCGATGCCGTGGCTTGGGATTTTGTTGAATTCCCTTCAAAATTGTTTGAAAATTTTATAACGGACCCTGATTTTATGAATCAAGTAGCCTATTTGAATGATGACCCTGCTCAAAGTTTGCCCAAGGAGGTTTTACAAAGATTGGCGCAGTCTCAAAACTTTATGCCAGGAGTCCTTTACTTGTCGAAAGCCATTTATAGTTTGATTGATCTTGCATGGCATTCAAAAGCTCCGGGGCAAGATATTTCTGTTCAAGATTTTGAAAAAGAAGTTATTGGCGGTACGCTAATGCATACCCCTTTTGAAAATTCTACTTTTTCATCTACATTCACTCATATATTTTCGAGTTCAGAGTATGCTGCGCTTTTTTACAGTTATTTATATTCTCAGGCTTATGCAGACATCGCGTATGATTTGCGTTTTGCTAAAGAAGGAGCTTTGAATCCAAAGGTTGGGGCCGATATGGGAGATGATATCTTAAGGCAAGGTGCTTTGGTCCCAGAGGGCGAACAGTTTGAAAAATTTTCAGGCCGCCCTTTTGATGTGGAAACATTTTTTAAAAGAATAGGCCTTTAGTTAATCGTTAAGTTTTTTTAACGAATTCAGATTTTAGACTCATATTTCCAAAGCCTTCAATTTTGCAGTCGATGTTATGCCCGTCGCTGCTTTCAACAAGGCGAATGTTTCTTACCTTTGTACCAATTTTAACGGAAGATGAAGAGCCCTTTACTTTGAGGTCTTTTATGACACTAACCGAATCTCCGTCTTTTAGAATGTTTCCAAAGGCGTCGCGCACGTTGAGTTCTTGATTGTCTATCTTTTCATTTTGAAGTGCTGGATTCCATTCGTGGGCACATTCTGGGCAAATAAATAGCTCTCTATCAGGATAAACGTGATTAGACTGACACTTTGGACATTGGGGAGAATCGCTCATAAATAATGTTTTGCATTCAATTATTATTTAAGTCCAGTGATTAAAATGTAGAATCCTTAGGTTATAATTTTTTTAAGTGGGGTTCCTATGCGATTACGTTTAGTTTTATTTTTTCTAATGACTTTTAGTTTTACTAATCTTTGGGCGGTTGATGCTTTGTTGAGTGAATCCACTACGCTTAGAGATAAGCCTGATGCTGCCGTTGGAGGCACGGCCGTTGAGGGAAATCAGAAGGTTGAAGCGTTAAAAAAATCTAAAGATGGTAATTGGATATATATTCGTACTGATTTGGCTAATGAGGGTTGGGTAGAGCGGAATTTATTAAAGCGCGTTAGTTCTCCGTCATCAAAAACAAAAGTAACCGATAATTCAAAACCTGAACTTCCAGAAATTGACTCTAAAGTATTGGCTTATCGTGGAAGTCGTCTTTATGAAGGGCCTAATACTAAGAATCCAAAAGAAGTTGGAGAGGTTGAGCCCGATGATGAATTGCAGATTTTGGGAAATTCTCCGGATGGCAGGTGGCTAAACGTTAAAGTGATTTATACTGGTATAAAAGGTTGGGTCCCAGCTTCAGTAGCTACGGCAGCTAAATCTTCGGCTAGAGGTAAAAAGAAAGCTAAAAATAATTCTACTTTAGACGAAGATAATGAGGCTTCGGGCAATGAAGAAGATTTTGAAGGCACGGTGTCCTCAGGATCAAATCACGATCGGCTTTATACTTTGGGACTAAATTCTCATTTTATTGCTTCGAAAGTTTCTGGGGCGAGTAAAAATACTTATGACAAGCTTATATCAGCATCTTTTGGAAAAAACTTTGGAGTTTTTGAGATCGTTCCTAGGTTTTCGTGGATTCCAGGAACCTCAACAAATGTGATTGAGTTGGGTTGTGAGTTAGATTTCAATTTTACAAAAAATAAGAGCCCTGAAAAAAAGATTTTTGGAGTTTATGGGCTTCCGTTAATCACTAAAGGATTTGGAGATTATAGCTATACGGCTTATGGTGTTGAAGGTGGCTTTACTTCTAAGTATTTTATACTCAGAAAATCAAGTACAGCCATTCGAATCGACATTTTGGCTCGATTTCAAAAAGTCTCCTCAGTCAATACGATTTCCTTTGGGGTCGGAGCAGGTATTCAACCTTATTTTTGATGATTAATTTATTTCGTTTACTAATTCTGGTCAGGAGCCATTCTGTCTGGGACAAAATCATTTTCGGGGCGACTTCTCATGTTTTTAGGTCGAGGTGGCGGAAGTTTTAAAAAATCTTCAGAGTTATTTTTAAGAATTTTAATTTTTTCAATTTCATTTGAGGATCGTTGATATTCAAGAATCAAAGAATGAATTTTTTTTATCAGTAAGCTTCGCTCTTCTTGGGGAATTTTTAAAAATTCATCACGATAGATTTTGGGACGCTGAAGTTTTTCACTAAGGTGGGTGGCTTCTTCCCATGCCTTTTTTAAAGATTCACTTCGTGTCTCGCTTGTGTTTTGCACCTCACCCATAATTTCTCTTAGTAGATTTCGGTCTTCGGCAGGTAATTGGCCACGATTGATTTCATTGTTTTGAATGTTTTGTTCTTCGGAATCGTTTGAAGAAATGCTGTTTGTTAAGTTTTTATTTTTATTAATAAAAAATTTTATTGGTATAAGAGCAAGGCTCAATAATAAAAAACCAAGTCCTATATAAGCTAGTTGATCTTTTCTGGTGAATTTTTTTGTAGTTAAAGGATTGTTGTTTGATAGTACAGTTGGATAATCATCGTTTAATTTCACTTTTTTAGTGTTTTCAATTAACGTTTGTATTCTTTGTTTTTCAGTAAAAAAAAGATCTCCAAAGGCACCAGAAACAAAAGTTTTTAGAAATTCAGTCCCTGAGGAAAGATTGTGGCTTCTTTGATAGTTTTCTATCCACTTTGAAATTTCTTTTGCGTTCTTGGGTCGACTTTCTGGGTTTATTGAAAGCATTTTAAATACAAACTCTGAAAGTTCGTGATCGATATTTTTATCTATTGTGGAAAGATCTTCGATTTTAAATGTACCTTCAATGTATTTTTCAATAGCGAGAGTTTTATTGTCGTCTATTCCACTAAATAATCTTTTCCCACTTGCGAGTTCCCATAATATGACCCCTAAACAAAAAATATCAGCTCGAGCATCTAGTTTGTGACTGGCCTGAAATTGCTCAGGAGCCATGTAAGTAAATTTTCCTTTTACTTGACCACTGAAAACCGTAGCCGATCCAAGATGCTTAGCTTTAGCCACTCCAAAATCAATTAATTTTACATATCCTGCTGAAGTTAAAATGATGTTGTGTGGAGAAACGTCTCTATGAAGTATGGGCTCAATTTTTCCACTGATGGGGTCAACGCATTCGTGAGCAGCACTTAATCCAAGGGCAATTTGTCTAGCAATTTCCATAGTAGGAGCTAGAGGCAGTTTTTGAAGGGCCTGAGCCTCTAGGGCTTCGGAAGACTTTTTAAGACTTAAACCATCTAAGTACTCCATAATGAGATAAGGTTCTGCATCGCTCCCAATCTCAACGTCATAAGTTTGAACAATATGGGGAGATTGTAACGAAATGAGGGCTTGGGCTTCAATTTTAAAGAGTTCTCGAAGTTCTTTTTGATTTTCTCTTCCACCTCGGGCTCGCTTAATAATTACGAGTCTGTGTCCTCCGGTTCCAATATATTGAAGAGCCAGGTAGATTTCGGCCATCCCACCTGAGGCTAAGTGCTCCAAAAGCACATATTTACCCCAGCGCACGGGAAATTTATCCATATTATTACTCTAACTGAGAAATGGAGCTATTCAAGATTTTGAGTTAGGGATCTTCTGCCTCTTCTATTATCCCTTCCAAGCTGATTTAATAATATTGGGGATGCTTGTTTGATGAGTCATTTATTTTTACTTGAGGATGACCCTGTATTTGGAAAGAATCTTAAACTTTATCTTGAGACCAATGATTTTGTCGTGACGTGGGTGCGCGATCTCAAGGGCGCAAGATTGGCATTTTCAAATGCAAAACCCGATCTTTTGCTTTTGGACTGGAGCTTGCCCGATGGAACGGGTTTAGAATTTTATAAAAAATTTAATAAGTCTATTAAACTGCCTTGCTTTTTTCTGACCTCGCGCGAGGATGAGGAATCAGCCATTGAAGCATTAACTTATGGTGCCAATGATTATCTACGGAAACCCTTTGGCCAAGGTGAGCTCATCGTAAAAATTAAAAAAGCTCTGGGTGAGGCTAGCAATCCAAAAAAAGAAATTCGATTTGATAAATTGCTTTTAAATTTAGCTTCAAAAATGGCTTCTTATTCAGGAAATGAAATTGAGTTAAGGCGCAAGGAGTTTGCATTGTTAGAACTTTTAGTAGCGCATTCGGATGAGGTGGTTTCTCGCGAAAGCGTTTTAAAGGTTATCGATTCAACTGAAGAGGGGATTTTTGACCGTGCGGTAGATACGCATGTTTCAAGGCTTAGAAAATCATTAAGTTCTGCAGGTGTAAAAGATTTAGAAATTGAATCAGTCTATGGAGAGGGATATCGATTAAAGAAAATCTCTAAAGCTAAAAAGTGATTCGAGGTTTTTTTAATAAATGGCCCCTTTCGATACTTGTGATGGGAATCGTCGTTCTCATTTTGTCTTTGTTCTCAACAACAAGTTTAATTTCGGTTGTTTTAGTTTCATTATTGGCTCTTAGTATTGCTTTTTATAATGACACTCGTCCAGTGGCATCGACGGGATCTCAGAAGGAAGCCGTTGAAGTTTTAAGCTCTTTACGTTCAGGAAATCTTAAAACTCGTGCTCAGGTTAAGAGTTTAGATTCAGAGGGTCGATTTTTACAACTCATCAATGAAGTGGCTGAAGAATTAGAATCATTAGTGGCTAAAAATAAAATGTTAGAACGCTCTAAAACACAATGGCTTCAGGAATTGGCTCATGATTTAAGGACTCCTTTGGCCTCTATCGAATTGGCTCAAACAGCTTTAAAAAAATCTGGAAATAAGTTGAGTGAAGAACAAAAATTAGGGCTTATAGACGACACTGTTAATGAGACCCATCATTTGAGAGTTTTAGTAGAAGATATGATGACATTATCTTTATTAGAAGATTCTTCTTATTTTTCAAGTCGAGAAAATATTGTTCTCATCGATTTGTTTGAGAGTGTTTTAATGGGATATCCTGAGAGAGCAAAAAGTTTATCTAAAGAATTAATACTAACTTTTGATAAAACAGTATTTTTAGAAAAGAAAATAACTTCAAATAGATCTCTTCTAACAAGGCTTATAAAGAATTGTATTGATAATGCTATAGCTTATTCTTATTCACGAATTGAAATTTCTTTAAAGGAAAATGAAGCTAGGCAATCCCTCATTTTTTCTATTAAAAATGATGGCGCTAATATGAGCGAAGAACAAATGAGTAATTTCGGACAACAGAGAAAAGCGCGTGGTGATTCTAAGTCGGAGAAGTTGCCGACGTCATTGGGTTTAGGTTCCATTATTATTGTAAGATCTGCTAAACTATTGGGAGCTCAATTTAAAATTGAAAATGTAGTTTTGAGCAATCAATCGTCAGGCGTAGGAATTGAAATAATTTTTTAGTTTATGATAAATAAAGATTGGCACCAAATGAGTGGGATGGGTCCACTCATTTGGTGCCAGGGATAGACCCCAATTACGTTTTTTAAGCGTCCTCGGGTCTTGGCGGCTGATTTAAGGGCTTGCAGAAATATTTATCGCTGGCTTTTAGTTGCTCTAATATTTCTGGATTAGATTTCAGTTTTTCGGGAATAGATAAACAAGTGCTTTTAAAACTTGGTGGTGTGGGTCTAGATGTGTCCGGATTCTTGGGCGGAGTTGCTATACAGGAATCGCCTAATTGTCGGCCTCTACAAGCTTCAATGAGAAACATGGGTGCGGGTCTTTTTCTTTCACCGCGGCGGCCTCTTTGTCGGCCCATTCCTTCACCGCGTTCAGAATTTGCTCTTCCTCTTTGTTGGCCAAGGGCCTCATCAGCTTCTGATTCGTTTCTGCCTTGTTTAGGACCTCTAGCAAAAACGACAGCTGCTAAAAGGAGGCTTGTTATGATAAAAATTTTTTTGTTCATGAGTAAGTATCCCCCTTACGAATACTAGAATACGATTTCATTGTGGCATAAGTGTGACTGAATAGCTAAAAAATTATGCAATGTTTTCAGGTGCATAGCGCTTCTTAACCTTTTCTTAACAGTGGAGACTAGAGACGTTTCAATGAATCTTTAATTGAAGCTAGGACTTTATAGAGTTGACACAACTCATGATTCTTACAATGCAATGAGTCTGCCCCCTACCTACTTTTTTAAGAAAGGGATTTTTTTATGAAGAAGTTAGCTCTACTCGTTTTAAGTATATTAATTTTCAACAATTTTGTTCTTGCCGATGAGGCCATTAAGAAATCCGTAACGATTGATATAAGTTCGGCCAATCAATTAGATGCCTCCGATAGAGCTCTGGTTGAGTCTTTAAAGGCTGCATTGGAAGCTAAACTTTTTGCTTGGGAAAAATTTTCAGTAAGCGCACCCTCGTCGGTTTTTGAAAATTCTGAATTCGTGAGTTTATCTGATTTAATCATTCAGCCCGATAATTCTGAAGTGCTAAGCTTGGGTGGCGGAAAATTAAGTGCAGATCAAGTAGCTCAGTTAAAAGAAGAGGGAATGTTTGTTGTTCCTTCTGTGAAATACCCTGGTCAAAATCATGTGTGGAAAATGAGTGCTTGGTTTCAGCACGGAACTAAAACTTTAAACGTAAAGTTTACAAATCTTCAAACTAAAGCGGCTACGCAACTTTTGGTAAAAATTCCCCAATCTGTAATCGGTGGAGATGTGAGTGATGGGGCGACTCTTCGTAAGGGAATTAGAAGAATTGGAATGGGACTTAGTGGATTGTTTGATGCCTTGCTTGGAAAAATTCACAAAAAAAATACTTTTAATGAATACGAAGTGGCTGAGCTTCTTAGAAATGCTTTTGTAAAACTAAATCCTTCAGCAAATATTTTAGACATTCCTACAAATATTGAGCTTTATGCACCTATTGTTGAAAGAATTGCTGCGCAAGTAAGTCAGGAATGGGAAGAAAAAGTTCAAGAGGAAAAGAAAGCTGAATTGGTCGCTCAGGCTGAAAAGCTTGGTTACTATTTAAATGATTCCGCTTTAGCGAACGCATATATAAAGGAAGGTTTAGAGTCTGAACTCATAAAACTTTTTGATATCAGATTGTCGGAGTCACAAGATCTAGCAAAAATCTCTACTGAGTTGGCTCCCGCCTTGGTTAGTCGCCTTAAGGCTAATAAAATCATTGAGCGTTATGAAGCTAATATTCAGTCTGAACTTGAAATAGTGCGTTCTCAAATTCAAGCAATAGTCGCAAAAGAACGACCTTATTTGTCAAAAATACAAAGTTGGTTTGATAAAGAAGTTGAGCGCAGATACGCAGAAATTTATTCGAAAAGAAGATTTTCTCAATACGATGAACTCGTCAGCACACTTAGGCTTTCTGGTTACACAAATGAATCTACTCGAGTTGCCAATTTACTTAAATTTCTCAGTGAAAAAGCGGACGAGCATGACTCTCAATTACGAAACGCTTTAAGTCCAGCCAGAACTTTCGAAGTGAGCCGTCAAATATGGCGTTCTAAAAATTGGGGCATTATTGAAGACCTTGCTCGTGATGGTCGCACACATTATTCATTGGATGATGAACGTGTATCAAAGGTTACAACTGATGTTCCAGGTTGGCGTTTGTGGTTAATTGCCGCTAGAACTCGCAAGTATATGGCCGATGGTGTTTACGCCTTGGCTTATCTAAACATTGTTAACGGTCCGATGGGACTTCGTTCATTGTTTGGTAAAGATCCTTTCTATGCCACTAAAACAATCGATCCTGATACAGGAAAAATTATTGATCAAAAAAGTAGTTTGACTCAAACAATGGCTTCTCGTTGGGCTGCCATTGATGCTCAAGTTAAACGTGATATTGAGCGCGCTATGGAAAAGAAAAGTAGTAGCCTATTGTCCGAAGGAGCGTATAAGAAATTAACAAATTTAAGATATAAATATATTAAACAATTATTTTTGAAGGGTGGCTTGCTTCTAGGCCAGCCTGTTCTAACTACTTGTAACGTTGTTGTATCGGCTGGACTCTGTGTAACAGCACCGGCGTGGTCGCCTGTGTTGGCGACTCTTCAATGGGCCTTTAACTTGGTCCTTTATGATAGAGACAACGCAAGTCAGTCTCGAAGTCGTTACAGTGCACCTTTAATTTCGCCTCTTGCACAAGGTTTAATAGCCAATGTTGGAATTTTTGGTGTGGGTCAGAGTGTGCTGAGTGTGTTCAGGATTATGTGGCACGCTTTGGCTTCTGCTGGAATTGAAA
The DNA here is from genome assembly GCA_018001635.1 of Pseudomonadota bacterium. Classification (GTDB taxonomy): domain Bacteria; phylum Bdellovibrionota; class UBA2428; order UBA2428; family UBA2428; genus JAGNHS01. The sequence continues at coordinate 31,744 of JAGNHS010000009.1, forward strand.
CTTGGGCTGCTGCTCAATGGGCTGGATTAAAAGCAAAAGATGTTGTGATACGTGGTGCTCTTTTAAATAGTTCGTTTTTGAAAGTTCCTACTGATGATACTTGGTTAGCTCGTAGAATTTCGGGTCCTGGACTTGAAAGCAATTACTACTATCAAATTAAACCTGATTTAGCGTTGATAGTATTGCAGTTACAGCTTGAGCAGACCGAACTTAGATTGTTTTATAATGAATCTACTTATAAAGCTTTGGAACCCCATCGAGTTGCTGAGAAAGAATTAGCAGCTATTTTTGGTTCATTCGCGGACGTGGGACCACTTAATTCTCGTGGTTTTCATGAAGAAATTTTGAAATCTGTGGTCGATGCAGAAAAGGCTGTTGGAGATGCTGTAAATAATAGTCAGGAATTTTTAAATAAGGTTTCTGGAGTGAGTCAGGTGAATCTCTCTAAAGTGAGATTGAGTGCTGAGGCTTTGGATGAATTGATTTTGAAATCAGTTGCTGTTGTTGAAAAATTTTATAATCAAAACTTATTGCCTAAGTTTGCTGGAGATGAAGCTCGTGTGACAGCTTATTGGAACCAAAACAGTTTAACTCAAGGGGATTTCTTGGGACTTGCTAAAATACTATTAGTTGAAGCCTTTGCTGGTCAGGGAATACTCACTCCTTTAAAGGATATTGCGGGTAATTTCAGTATTGTAGTGAATGATGAGCCAAGTGTTGGAGATGTCGCTGCTAAGGTTTTAGATGGAGCCACCATTCCTTCTTTGGACACTTTGACTCCAGTAGTAGTAGACACAACTAAGTCTAAAGATGTAGCTCGCTTAAATGGAGCACCTTCTGTGCAACTAAACCTTGCTCAACTTTCTACTGCTACTTGTGAGCTTAGACTTCTTCCGAAAATAGAAGCCAGAAATTAATTCTGGCTTTGTTTTAACAAGGACGCCGGGCCGAAAAAGGGGGCGTGGCGTCCTTGTTCATTATTAGTCCCATAGATTCCTAAGCTTTATTCGTATAGATTCTTAGATCTATGAAATCTTTTTATTTGTTCTCTTTTTTTCTTTTATTTTCATTTCAAACTGCTGCGGCCGAGACTCTTAGGGTGGGCATGGAGCTTAGTTATCCTCCTTTTGAAATGACAGACAAGTCTGGAGAACCGAGTGGAGTCAGTGTCGATTTGGCAAAAGCCTTGGCAGATTCTTTGGCGCGACCGCTGAAAATTGTAAATATGAGTTTTGATGGTCTTATACCAGCGCTTAAAACGGGCGCAATTGATGTTGTTATTTCTTCATTAACTGTGAACGAAGAACGAAAAAAATCAATAGATTTTTCTGAACCTTATGTGAGCACGGGATTGGCATTAATTGTTTCAAAAAATTCTAAAATCCAAAACGCGGCTGATCTTGATAAAGAGGGAATCAGTGTAGCGGTTAAAAAAGGGACAACCGGACATAGTTGGGCTCTGAATAATTTGAAAAAGGCTAAACTTTTAGTCTTTGATAAAGAGAGCGCGGCTATCGTTGAGGTCTTGCAAGCAAAATCTGACGCCTTTATTTACGATCAGCTTTCGGTTTATCAAAACTGGCAAAAGCATAAAGATAAACTTCGCGCCATTTTAAAACCATTTCAGGCTGAGTCTTGGGCTGTGGGTGTTAAAAAGGGAAATCAGCAGATGATTCAGTCGGTGAATAAATTCTTAAAAGAGTTTAAGTCTAAGAAGGGTTTTGATACTTTGGCGACTAAATATTTCGGAGAAGAGAAAAAAGTATTTCAAGAGCTTGGTGTTGAGTTCCTTTTGTGAAGGATAAATTTTATCAGCTAGCATTTTGGACTTTGTTGCTAGCAGTATTGTTTTTTGCCCTTTTAAAGGTGGGTTATCAGTGGAATTGGGTGGCCTTGGCTCCTTATTGGGGTCGTTTCGTAGAGGGTTGGTTCAATACTTTGTTGATATCTATAGTGGCATTAGTTCTTAGTTTTGCGTTGGGACTTTTGCTGGCTCTGGGACAGAAGTCTACTTTTAATTTATTAAAAATTGCTTCTGAACAATGGGTGGGTTTAATACGAGGTACTCCTCTTTTAGTTCAATTACTCATTTTTTATTATGTTATTGCCAATGCTTTTGGTTTTGAAAATCGATGGTTTTTAGCGGTTTTAATTTTGTCTAATTTTAGTGCGGCCTATGTTTCGGAAATTTTAAGAGCCGCGATAAATGGAATTCCGATGTCGCAGAAAGATGCGGCGCGCGCTATGGGGCTGAGCCGATATCAAATTTTTCGCTGGGTTATTTTTCCTCAGATGATAAAGGCTTCACTTCCTGCTTTGGCGGGCCAGTTCTCATCTATAATAAAGGATTCTTCGTTGCTATCGGTGATTGCAGTGAGTGAGCTGACTTTAAATTCTCAGGAAATTAATTCCGTCACCTACAGCACACTAGAGATATATCTTCCCTTAGCTCTTGGTTATTTGTCTTTAACTTTGCCGATTGCTTATGTGGCTAAGAAATTAGAAAGAAGCTTGAGATATGAAAATTGAAATTGAAAATCTTAATTTTTCATATTCGGAGAAAAAAATACTTTCTAACTGGAATTTGAAGATTGATTTCAAATCTTTAGTATTAATGGGCCCATCTGGATGTGGTAAGTCTACGTTTTTAAGATTGCTTGCTGGGCTCTCGCTCCCCACAGAGGGGAATATTAAAATCGATGGAAAAGCACTTCCTCATTCGGAATCTGAGCTCATTCATTATAGAAAAAAAATGGGTATAGTTTTTCAGGCTTATAATTTATTTCCTCATTTTGATGTTTGCACAAATGTGGCGTTACCGCTTTTTTTGGTTCATAGATTCACTCGTGAAAATGCTATTAATAAAGCTAAGGAATATTTGAATAAATTTGGGCTTTCAGAACAAATTTACAAGTATCCGGCGCAACTTTCTGGTGGGCAAAAGCAACGGGTGGCTTTAATAAGAGCCGTTATAACTGATCCTGAATTATTATTGTTAGATGAACCCACTTCTGCGCTCGATCCTTTTATGAGCCAAGAGGTTATCGATTTTGTATCGCTCCTCATACAAGAAAAAAACACGCCTGTAGTTTTGGTGACCCATAACATATCATTTGCACGTGTCATGGGCGGAAAAATGATCTTCGTAAAAGAAGGTAAAGTTTTTGAAGAAGGCGATACAAGAGATTTGCTTTCTGGTTCTGAAGAAGAATGTCTTCGTAAGTTTAAAGTTTGAATTTAAATTTGGCTTGAGTTTCGCAAGGGAAAGTAGCCCTGCGAATACAAAGTTTTTTATACGGATATGACTTCGCAGCAGATTGGAGGTGCCGATGGGACACCTTGAGCTGCTCTTATTGGTCTTAAGAATATTCCTGACCGTTAGCGCGATCAGGAAGCTATTGGGACAACGAAAACGGTTGAAACGCCGTAAGTAGTGTATCGTCGATTCTCTGAAAAGCTTGAGCCCTTAATCGAAATTTTAAATTAGCCCGTTGCGGTGAAATGGATTTCTGTGTTCGCGGGGCTCTATTAAAATAAATCGGGAGTTACTTACATTTGTAATCAATACTTTTAACTTTTGAGGACCCGAATAAAGCAATGTCGCCATCGGTGGGGTCTTTGTCGTGGACGCTTTCTTTGAGAATTACGTATTTGCTTTTGCCGCCGCAGGCTTCGGCAATTTTTGTGAGCGCATTTTGATGGCGAATTTCTACCATTTCTTTGAGACCATTGGGGTTGTATGAAATAGTTCCTCTATCTTTTGGGGCTGGTGATAGAGCCGAGCCGCCTTTGCCTTTTTGAGATGTGGTTGTGCAATAAGATAAAACGAATAAGGAGCTCAATAAAATCATGAAGCTTTTCATCAGTTATTTCTAGATTGTGAATAATGAATGCACAAGTCCTTAGTTCCAAAGGAGTATTTAATTTTAAATTTCCATATCTACACACTCGGGGTTCCCGAAGGTCGAGCCTTTTGGCGAAGACCTGAGGAGGGGGTGCCCTGCCGTGTGTAGATATGGAAATTTAAAATTAAATACTCCTTTGGAACTAAGTACTGTGCGTAATTTTAATGGACCTAAATTGACTCTTGGATGGCGTCTGCCTAAAAGGGTTTTATGACTAAAATTAAAGTTAAAAACCCTATCGTTGAAATCGATGGCGACGAAATGACCCGAATCATTTGGACTATGATTAAGGATCGTTTTGTAAGTCCTTATTTAGAGCTTCCGATAGAGTACTTTGATTTAGGTATTGAAAATCGCGATAAGACTGATGATCAAGTCACAATTGATTCCGCAAATGCTATTAAAAAATATAACGTTGGAATAAAATGCGCCACCATCACTCCCGATGAAAAGCGCGTAGAAGAATTTAAATTAAAGAAAATGTGGCGTTCTCCTAATGGAACGATTCGAAATATTTTGGGCGGTACAGTTTTTCGTGAGCCCATTATTTGTCGAAACGTGCCTCGCTTAGTTCCAAATTGGACTAAGCCTATATGTATTGGTCGTCATGCTTATGGTGATCAATATCGCGCCACGGAAATGCTTCCCAAGGGGAAGGGCAAACTTTTTTTAGAATTCCAACCTGATAATGGCGGTCCTTCTGAGAAGATTGAAGTACATCATTTTGATGGCGATGGTGTGGCTCTCGCTATGTTTAACACCGATGAATCTATCGAAGGATTTGCAAGAAGTTGTTTTAATCAGGCGCTCATGAAAAAGTGGCCGCTTTATTTGTCTACAAAAAATACAATCTTAAAAAAATACGACGGACGCTTTAAGGATATTTTTCAAAAAATATATGAAGGTGAATTTAAATCACAATTTGAAAAAGCAGACATCACTTATGAGCATCGTTTGATTGACGATATGGTGGCCGCTTGTTTGAAGTGGAATGGGGCCTTTGTTTGGGCTTGTAAAAACTATGATGGCGATGTGCAGTCAGATACCGTGGCTCAAGGTTTTGGTTCCTTGGGACTTATGACTTCGACTTTGATCACCCCAGATGGAAAAACTATGGAAGCTGAGGCTGCGCACGGAACAGTAACTCGTCACTTTCGTTTGCATCAGCAAGGAAAGCCAACTTCGACTAATCCAATAGCGTCTATATTTGCGTGGACTCAGGGTCTTGCGTTTAGAGCAAAGCTTGATGCTAATCAGGAGCTTGCGAAATTCTGCAAAACTCTTGAAGAAGTTTGCGTGTCTACGGTTGAAGCAGGACAAATGACTAAAGACTTAGCGGTTTGTATTCACGGTAACGACGTTCGCCCCGATCAGTATCTCAGCACTGAGACCTTTATCGGAGCGATCGATAAGAACCTTCGAGCGAAGTTAGGGTAGTTGTTTATTTCTCTAATTCTCCTGTAAGTTGATTTTTGGGAACAATTATCCAGGTATGTTTACCTTTCATAAGTAGAAGCTTTGTTTCTTCCTTTATTTTTGAATCACTTGAAGTGATGCTAGATAATGAGGAAGCGCCAGCTCCCCCTGCACCAAGACTAGAACCAATATTGCTTCCTATATTAGTCGAGTTTTGAGTTTTCCCTGTTAATAAATTTGTATTTGTTGAACCAGTGCCGCTTCCTAGAGTACCGCTTGTTCCAGTTGTTCCATTACCACCTGTAGAAAATGATGTGCCATTGATCATGTCATCTCCTAAGCCTCCAAAGGTAGTTAAGTTAGCGTCATTAGATGTTGAGGTGGTGCCAATAAAACCTCCATTATTATTAAAGAGTGGATTAGATAAGCCCCCCCAACCACCATTAAGAAATGTTCCAAATAAAGATGAGCTAGAGCTAGATATCCAAACGCTACCGCCTCCACTACCGCCGCCACCACCACCACAATTTCTGCATGGATGTGTGATTGCTACTATGCAGTTACCACTTTTACCTCGACCGTACTTACAGGGATCCTTCGGTTTATTCGGAGGAGGAGGTGGTTGTACTGGCGGAGGAGGTGGAGGAGGCATAACTGGAGGAGGAGGAAGCCATGGAGGAGGAATTACGCCGACTAATTCAATTGGAGGTGGTTCCGTATTTGTGTCGTCTTTAGAGTGAACGTCACTATTTGGGTAAGCATTAGAAGAGAGAAATCCAAACAATATAAGGCTAATACAACGAAACCAAGTTGGTTTAAGAATGTTAATTGGAAGAGACATAAATTACACCTACTTTCAAAGAAAACTCAAAGAGGTACTTCCCACTAATGAATAAGTACTTCTTTGATGTTTTCTCCATAGAATGTTGGTTGCCGTTAAAGAAACAATAAATGGAAGCTTTTCGAAGGGAGCATAACTTAAAGTTGAGCAAAGTTCCTTTCTAACATAATCAACTGCAAAACCTACTTGAGGAATAACTCGAGTTCCTATTCCAAAAAATGGAGCAATACCACCTTTGCCATTTCTTGAATCTACAAAATCAGTAAAATTTTTATTTCCATATCCAAAAGTGTACTGAATTTCACTAAAAGAATAGACGGGCAATCTAAGTTGTATTTTTTGAGAAATACTTAAATATCTTGAACCTAAAAATTGATTGTCTTCTTTTTTATAGCCCCACTTCAATACATGACTCATACCGTAAGCAATTGAGGCACCTGCAATAAATGGAAGCATTCTTGAAAACTTTAGATGGACTCCTCCTAAATCAAAATCAGGTATTCGACCAATTTCTAAACTTTTACCTTTTCTCGTTTTATAAATACTATCGGCCACTATTGAAACTGACCCGCCTATATATTTGGCAGGATTTCCAAATCCAAAACCACCACCAATGGCTGCATCGTTAATTGAGGCTGTTCTTTTAGAGGGAGAGTAAACACCATATCCAAAAAGTGTTCCCCACGAACCCCCAAAACCAGAAGGAGCTGAGCCGGACGAACCGGGATTAGGCCATTCTTTCATGATTTCTATTTTATCTCTTCTGAAATTACGCATCAAGTCAATTAAGGTTGTGTTATAGAATTCGTGATAATGACGACTTAGCTCATCCTTTTTCTTTGGATTTTCTTTTATTTTGTTTTTTAACTCAGTCTGAATGATAACTTTATAATCTTCTTTAAAATCCTTAAAAATTTCTTTTTGTTCTTGAGTAAGACGATCCTCTTCTCTTTTAAGATCAGCATCAGTAGGGAAGCTTGTATCTGTGGGAATTTTAGATTTTGAGACAATATTTTGGGCCATTGAATTCAGAGTAGATAAAACTAAGCTAGTTAAGAGTAAATTTTTTTTTATATCGTAAGTATTCATCATCATTAGAATATCTTAAGTAAATTATTTTGTTTGATTCTAAATGGAATTTTTACAAAATCTTAATAGTTCAAAATTTCAGAAACTTCTCTTAGTGAGTCTATTCGGATATTCTATAATTATGGATAAAAAACATGGCTTAAAAAGAATATTTATCAGTGCCTGTTTTTTGACGCTTATTCAATGTTCTTCGGATTCAGAAACTAAATCTACGAGCTCTATTGTGGGAGGGGATCTTTCTGTAAAAAACTCTCAACTGCTTTTTGGTTTTAATTTTATTAATAAGCTTGAAGAGCTGCCTGGCTATGCTGAATGTAAATTCGAATTTAAAACGGATGGCTTTCCGCCTAAAAAGTTTATTGTTAGGGCTAAAGTTGGTCAGAAAACGGTATTAGCTCCAGTGGCTTTTCCTCAATTTAAGTTGTCGGGCATAGATTGTGGTGATTATGGAAGTCTAACTAAGGACATTTTTAATCCCGAAAATCCTCTAATAAAAATGGAGTCCGACAGAGTGCAGTTTGCGGGGCTTTATGAATTAACGACTCGGAATGGGGCGTTGAGTGTACAATTACGTAAACAATGGTCTTTAGATTTTTTGCGAAGAGTTGCTTTTGAGTCGGGCGCCTCATGGGGAGGGCGTTTGTATAGTGCTTATTCCTCTAAGCAAATCCAAGCTGGAATGATTCCAAAGTCTATTTCAAGTCCTGTAATAGTGGTGAAAACTAGTGGATCCAAAACGAAAAACATTGCGCTCATTGATAGAGAAAAGCGAGGTTTAGAGAAACTAATTCAATCCTGTATGCTCGATGAAAATTTTCGTAATCCCATAGTTGTAGGTTATTTAGCAATGCAGGTAAAATTCTCAAATGGAAAATTTGAGCAATTTGAAAAGGTTCAAGATCAGGGCACCTACTCTAAAGAATTCCAAGACTGCGTAAAATCAAAGCTTCAAGAGCACGATTCAAAAGACCCAAGTATCAACAGAGCTGCGTTTAAGATTTGAGACTTTTTTTAGCGGCCAGGCTTTTTTGTGACAACATAAACGTCACCACCAATTTTTGAGGCTTGGCCGTTAGTACCAGCCATTGCACTTCTAACAGCTCCAGCAATAGCGGTACCAGCGGCTGCGGCGCCAGCAGAAGCACCAGCTCCTGTATCAACGGAAGGTAGGCTATTTGATTTCTTGCCTGGTGGTAAAACAAAGGTATCTTTTGAAGGTATTCCACTTCCTGCAAATGTTGAAAATATACTTAAAGAGACCGCAAAAGTTGCAGTTTTTAGACTAAGCATTTTATAATTTTTCATAGGGCCTCCTGTATAGTTATCGACTTATAAAGTCGTAGAAAAATGAACCAGAAACACTTATCATTTTGTTCAATCCACCGGCTTTATTCAAGTTAATTGCAAGTAAAGAAAATGCTAAGGGAAAGCTACGAAATGGTGTGATGTTGATGAAGGCGTTTATTCTTTTGGCCTCATATTCTATGCCTAGCCCTAGGGGTGGGGCGACTCGAGTTCCTACGCTAAAAAATGGAGCGATTATACTTCTAATTTTACCGTTCTTGTTCACACGAGTATCATCATCTACGAATCCTCCACCTCTACCTAAACCAAAGCTAAATTGAAATACGCTGAAGTATTCGTGGGGTAAGCCCTTAACATAATAGTGAGTTAAAACTAAGTGCTCAGATCTACGAAGATCAATTTGGCTTTCATAGCCGTAGCTTGCTACATAACTTTCACCTAGTCCCAACGCAAAATTACCGGGCAAATTTCTATGTAAAGATACGTGATAGGCCCCTATTGAAAAGTCTGGTGCTTTTGTAAGGTCGTAACGTTTTCCGTTTTTTGCCGTATAAAGGTCTTGAAAATCAAAAGTATTTTGAATTCCTATATATTTATCTGGATTACCTAATCCAAATGAAAATCCAGCGCCAGCATCATTCTTGTTAGAGTACATATCTTTAAATGTATAAACACCCCAGAGTGCAACTTGACCCCATTCCATGCCTGAGCCTGTTGGAGAGGTTCCCGAAATTCCAGGGAACATCCATTCTCTATAAATTTCAATATTTCCTAGGGTGTAGTTTCTTTTTAAGTCGGCGAGAGTTTCGTTATAGGATTGTTCGTAATCCTTTTTGTATTGAGCTTTGTTGGCGGGATTTCTTTTAATTTTTTCTTTGAGCTCTTTTTGAAATAACTCCTTTAGGGCTGCCTTGGCCTCATTAAAATGTGCGAGCTTTTCTTCGCTGAGTGGAGGGTAGTCTTCTTTTGGAGCTGAAAAACCTGTGTAAGAAAACAGAATCATTAAAATTAGTGTTTTTTTTTTAAAAAAATTGCTTTTAAAAAATTTGCTCGAAATTGATTTAGGATAAAGTTTGAGCATAGCCTAAAGTATCTCAAGAACTAGAGTTTATTCCAAATATTTCAAAAGCAATTAAATGGCGAAATTGACCATTTTGATTTTTGTATATTTTATATTTTTTTATATTTCGAATTAAAACAATGTATTCTGCATTTAATGCCTAAAACTCGTAGCCTTTTAGGCTTTATTCTTTTTATTTCATTTAGCTCGTCTCAAGCCGATGAAATTTTTAAAGCTTCTCGGATGGCAAGTGATTTTTCTTCACCTGTCACTAATTCTATACCTAGAACAGTTTTGCTAAGTGGAGCAGGTCTTACAATCTTTCTGGCCATAACTAAAAAAAATGTGGCAGAGCCCTTTCGAGATGATTTAAGGAAAAATTCAATTGCTACACAGCTTAGACCTCTGGGAGCTTTTGGTGGAAGCGGCATTGCCAACGCAGCCTATGCTGTAGGGATGTTGGGTGATTATTTTATTCGAGGTTCTCGTAAAAGTTTAGGCAATGCTACGCTTATGAGTGAAGCCACCTTTTATTCTGCAGCCTTGGCTTATGGATTAAAAGAAACAACACATGAACCGCGTCCTGATAGGCCGAAAGAGATGGATTCATTTCCTTCAGGAAGTAGTGCTTTATCCTTTTCCTTTGCTAGCTATGTGGGTGCAAGACATTCTATTTGGTGGGGCGCTGGAGCTTATACTTTGGCAACGATAACGGCAATGAGCAGACTTAATCGGAATCGACATTACTTACATGATGTCACGGCTGGGGCAACATTAGGAGCGGCCTATGGTCTTGGAGTCTATTTTCAAAACTTTCATAAGAAAAATCAAAAACTCGGGGTTAATACTCAAGAAGATTTTAAACCTGAAATATTAGCGTGGATTGATTCTGAGGGGCTCAAGATTTTAGCAACAAGTCATTTTTAGCTCTTACAATAATTATAAAAATGCCTAATATATAGATAAGTGAATATATTTCAAAAACTATTATTTATAGTGGCTTCTTTTGTTTTACTTTTAAAATGTGCTTCGAATGCTGACAAAAATGCCAATCCCAATTTGGGCGGAACTAACGTTTTATTTGAACTTGATGTTCCAGAAAAATTAAAAAAAGATACAGGCACTGGAACATGTAGTCTTGTATTTTCTACTCTTGGCTTTCCGCCGAAACTCAATGTGGTTAAATCAAGCGATCAAAGCAGGATAACTGTAGGGAAAGTTCCCAATGAAGATATTAAACTGACTCAAATTTACTGCAACGGAAAAAAAAGTGTTTTAAAAAGTGCTTTCAATCCAGAAGTTACTAAAATTAATATTCAAAAAAATAAAACTCATTATTTAGGAATGATTGTTTTATATTTTCTTGAAGATGGTGGATTTAGTTTTTATGTTAAAGCCAGTGAGTCTAAGCGTTTTTTAAAAAACAACTACGAACAAGTCACAGCAACAGATAAAGATAACCTTGTAAGTCCATATTCTGGTAAAGCTTTAACGGCTGAATTGATAAACGCCGCACCTGAAAAGCGAGGTGTCGATTTTAAGGCTGAAGTTCCTGGGGCAAAATCACAAGAAGATAAAATGCGCCTCAATGCCTCGGTCAAAAAATGCGCAAATGATGAAGATTTAAGAAATCCTCTACATTTTGGAAATTATAAATTTGAAGCTAGTTTTTTAGATGGGAAATTTGAAAGTTTTGAGGTTAAAGAAAATAGCAATGTGTATACTCAACAGTTTACTGATTGCTTAAAACAGAGTTTTAAAACCTATATTCCCTTGACTCAAAAGAGAATTAAATACGCTTTGTCTATTTGAAGTTTCTAAACGGTCTTAACTATTTATAAAGTGTAGATTTTTCCTTCAAATGGAAGGCTAATCATTAATGGATGGCGCTGACCATGCTTTTTGTGGAGATATTTGTAGGCTCGATTTAAAACTTGATCCAATTTTCGATCATTATAGTTGGGGTTGTGATGAATGAGAATCAGGTGTTTCACCTTGTGCCGAACTGCAAAATCCACTCCCATATCGATGCTGGGGTGACCATAGTCTTGAGCTTTAACAAAGTCTTCGTGCGTATAATGGGCGTCGAGGGCCAATAAATCAGCCGACGAATATATGTTGAAATCTTTTGGGTAATTGGTTCTGAAGGTGTTGGCTAGATCGGTGTCTGTTGCGAATACAAAACTTTTAGTGGTTTCTTCAAAACGATAGACATAACTTGTTCCTGGGTGAGATTGGGGGGCGGCAGCGACTCTTAAATCGCCAACTTTAAAAACCTCATGTTTTTTTATGGTGTGAAATTCAAATCTTGGGCTCACGAATGAGTACGGAACTGGAAAAAAATCCCTATCAAAAAGTTTAGAAACTCTTCGTTCAAGATTGGGGTGACATCCATAAAAGTGAAATTTATTTTCTCCTTTATAAATATGGTTTAGGGTTGGTAGAGCAATGATGTGATCCCAATGTGTGTGACTTAAGAAAAAGGCAACTTCTCCTTTTTCTTTTTGAAATAACTTATTGTTAATACCTGATTTGTGGTCGCTTGCGGCAGCGCTCAAGCCCGTGCCCAAATCTAAGAAAATTGGAAAGGGGGCTGATGCAGAACGTAGTTCTACACATGTTGTATGTTGGCTGAAGGATGAAGACATCCCAAAATCGAGTTCAGAAAATAGTTTTTTTATTTTCGTCCAATTTGCCTTAGGGTTTTTTTTTATAAGACTGAAAGTGAATTTAGCGATTTCTTCGATTCTTTTGGGAGAGGTGCTAGTGCTGTAACTCCCCCTGGAGCCGTAAAAAACTACTTTCATCAATCTTCACCAGCTTCAAGTTTTATAGAGGGAAAAATGACTTTAACTTCTTTTGAAGAAATTTTACGAATTTCAATTTTATCACCCATGTAAAGGGGAATGTTGGGACTTTCGTGGCCAGCGTCTATTCGACTTGCTAAAAATAAGCCGCGCTCTTTGGCCCACGTTTTTAAGATGTCTCGATATCCGGGGCAATCAGTGAAGTGTCCGAGCAGGATGCCTTGGCAATTCTCAAAAAATTTGGATTGACCAAGAATGGAAATCAATCGATCGATTTTATAATAACCTTCAGTAATGTCTTCAAGAAATAGAAAGTAGGGTTGTTTGGGTTTTTTTAACCAATCTCGGCCAAACATTGAGACTATCGACATAAGGTTTCCACCGAGTATTTGAACTTTCTTAGGAATACTTTTATTTCCTAAATTCCATATTTTTAAATTTTTCTGATAGCTAAAGCCATCTTTTTTAAAAAGATCTTTAAAGGCTTTATTCTCTCTAGAGTCGGGCTCTTGCCAAGATTGAGAGCAAAGCATGGGAGCGTGCACCCAGGTCCATCCAAATCTCTGAAACAGATACATTTGAATAATGGTTGAGTCAGAATAGCCCCAAACGACTTTTTTCCCTTTGGGGTGGATCTTCCATTTATCGAGCACTTCGAGAACTCGAATGGCTCCGTAACCTCCGCGTGTGCAGAAAATATTTTCCACTTTAGGGTCTTCAAGCAGAATTCTTAAGGTTTTAGCTCTTTGTTCGTCACTTCCTGCTAGATAAAATCGGACGTCGGATTCCTCTTCGCTGGCCCAGTCTAAAACTTGACGGGTGTAATGTAATTGAAGGGGCCATCTTTTCATTCCCCGTATAGAGTTTTTTAATTTTCTAAGGGATTCGGGTGAGCTGCCCGACCATAAGTAAAAATCTGCGTTTGAAGATGGCATATTTAAAATTAAAAGGGATAGCCCGCTCCAAGAGAGAACATATAAACACTTCTGTGAATACTGAATGAAAATTCAGAGTAGAAAACCCAGGGGTCTAGATTTTTATGCGACCATTTGCTACCGACGAGCACGGTCCAGGGGTACTTGTCAGGCAGTTTGTTGGCCCAAAGCATCTCATATTGAAGGGCGGTATAGGGAGTGAAGAAGCCTTGGGTGAGCTCAACCTTTTTAGACACTAAGGCGCCAAGTTGGCCTAAGTAGAAGTTAAAGTTAGCGCTTCGCACATCATCGCGAAGATAGGAGAAGCCGCCTAAGAAAGATAGGCCAATTTGACCATCAACATCCGGGAGTAAATTGTACTTCGCTAGTCCCCCGATTTGAAGATTGGTGGTCCCGGTTGCCGCTAAAAGGTCGAGGTCTAGAAAATCGTCGATAATTCCTGTTTTAATGTGACCTGAAACGTTAAAACCACCACCGTTGTTAAAAATGATATCGCTTTGCACCTTGGTTTCAAAATGACCTGTTTTAGTCGTTTCAGCAGTTTGCATTAAAGAAGTGCCAACGCCGCAAAAAACTTTGGTGCTCGTCGCCAAGAAAAATGAAATCATTATTGTGGGTGTAAGTTTTCTTATGCTGAACATAATCTAAATTAAAGTTAACATGATAACGGAATGTCAGAAAGACTCTTCAAGATCAATATTCCGCCATCGATGAAGTTCTTGCCCAAGGACTATGATGGTTATGTTGTTATTTCTGATATCGACAAAACTTATTTAGTAACACAAATAGATTCCTTGGGTGGCTTAATTCGCGCTGCGCTTGAGGCGCCAGAGCGGAAGTTAAATGTTCCCGGGTTTGGAATTTTGTTGAGAGCCTTAAGGCGGGGGGCTGCGCTCGAGGCGTCAAAAACCCCTATAGTTTTCCTAAGCGCATCGCCTCCGCAAATGCGTGAAAAATTGCTTGCCAAAATGGAATTGGATGGGGTTGAGCACAATGGAATTATTCTTAAAAATCAACTTCAGCACGTTAGAAACGCAGAGTTTAAAAGATTGACGGAGCAGATAGGATATAAGTTGAGTGCCCTTCTTTCCCTTTGGGAACATTTGCCTCCAAAAGCCAAATTAATTTTGTTTGGTGATGATAGTGAAAAAGATCCGGTGATTTTTTCCTTGTTTAGCGAAATTTTATCTAAAAACATTTTTGGTCGAAAACTTTATCAATTACTGTCCTATTTGAATGTTTATAGAGAAGACGCTCTAAAAATTGGATGGTTTTCTCGAAATGTGAGAAAAAATTCTGAAGCTATTTGCGCTACTTTTATTAATATGGTTTCCGGAAATAATCCTCATCACTATCGAAAGCTTTCTCAGGATATTTATCCCACCGAAAACACTCTTCAAACAGCGTTTGTTCTTTTTGAACATGGTTTGATTCGTGCTAGAGCTGTGAAAAGTATTGCTAAGGATTTGATTTATAATCATGACTTTGAAGTGAATGAGCTCTATCAATCCCTTGTTGAGGCCGAGTCGAGAGGCTATTTTTCTCAGGAAACGCTTAAAACATTAACAACTCTTTTGATTAAGGAGTCGTTGTTGCCTGCTGATAAAAAAACAAATGAGAACGTGGAGAGCGCTGAAAGTTTTATTCCACGCGAATGGTATCGTGGTCCTCATATTCAAAAATCCTTATACGAATTAAAACTTCAATACACCGATGAGTTGTGAAGGCGCCTAGCGACTTTTTACCATCGCCCCCCACCCTTTTACGTGAAGTGATGTAAAAGGGTGGGGGGCGATGGTAAAAAGTCGCTAGGCGCCTTCTCGCTTAGGGTATTGAATTCGGTCGTAGGTGTCTAAGCTGAATCCTGCAATTTTATCCAAATCACTTGGATTGAGACCTCTATAGATAAGGGAGCAGTCGTAACAAATGGCTACAACAGGGCGAATCGCATGAAAACTTCGGTCAATGATTAGAGTTAGAAACATGGGACTCCAAACAAGCCACCAGTTGTAACCCATCGCAAATAAGACACACGTTAATAAAGAAGAAATTGAAACTAATGTGATTCCCAGCGAGCGTTTAAAATCAGATTGCTTATAGAATTCTTTGCAAGAACAATGTGGGCACCTCTCGGGGAGATGCTCACATTGTTTAAAATCACCGCTGAGTCCCAGAAAATTGGACATTAAGAGATTTTAGTTAAAACCTCATCCACATGGCCTTCAACTTTTACGGGTTGCCATACGTGTTTTAAAACTCCGTCAGAAAAAAGAAATGTACTGCGGTCAACGCCCCAGTATTTATTGCCCATGAATTCTTTTTCTTTCCATACTTTAAAATGGTTTGCCAATGTTTTTTCTGAGTCTGATAAAAGATCAAAATTAATTTGATATTTTTCAATAAATTTTTGATGGCTTTCAGGAGAGTCTGGGCTCACGCCAACAACCACTGTGTCTTTGTCGACAATGCGATTTAAGTTATCGCGAAAGTTGCAAGCTTCTTTAGTGCAACCAGGTGTGTCGTCTTTTGGGTAAAAATAGAGAAGAAGATTTTTCTTGGCGCTAGCCAATTCTTTTAGGCTAACTTTTTCACCTCGTTGATTAACAACAGCAACGTCAGGCACTGGAGAATCAAGAAGAGGGTGATTGTCTGGAGTTAATACGGCCGCTTCTTTTGAAGCATTCTCTGTATTAGTTTTTACAATTTTTGCTTTAATTTTTTTTGGAGTAGTAGAAACTGCTTTAGTTTTGGCTTTTTTTAGCACTTTTTTAGTAGTGACTTTTTTCTTCGCCGCTTTCTTAAGTTTTTTAGCTTTTTTGATAGCGACTTTTTTTACAACTTTTTTGCTAAGCTTCTTTGTCTTCTTAGAAGTTGTTTTTTTTGCCTTCACTTTTTTCTTTGATTTTTTTGTTGTTTTCTTTTTTGTTGCCATACTTGACTCCTTTGTAGGTGTTTTTCTCTTATCTTTCCCGCATCGGGTACAAAGACAGATGTATCGTCACCTAACAAGGCTTGGCAAGATAATCTTTCATGGGTGATATGGTAGATGTTTCCCAGTAGTGCAATTTCGGCAGCTTCTGGCGCTAGAAACGCGGAATTATGATTTTCAAGAACTTTGATTTTACAGTCGGCGCAAGAGGGGCTTCCTCCGCAGGTTTGTTGAATGACGACATCGCAACGATGAGCAATTTGATTAAGCTTTTCGCCATGGGCCCCAGTCGTTTCTACGCGGCTTCCATTCTCTAATACAAAAGTTACTTTATGGCGCAAAGCTTCTGACACACTTCGATCATAAAACCCCATGGGCCATAGCAAAAGCCTTATTTTTACTTTTCATTGGGTATACGATGAAATTCATGAAATTAGCTCATTTTTCCTTAGTCTCCTTAACTTTCTTGATTGCCTGCAGCAGCCACGAAGTGTCACAAGGGCCCAACCCATTTTTAAATCTATCTGATTTAAGCTTTTCTCAGGGTGAGCAAATGGGTCCTCGAGAGTTTAGACTCGTTTTTCAGGGAAACGTTAAGGGGGAGCTGGGAACCTGCGGTTGTGCTTTTAACCCAACCGGTGGAATCGATAGAAAATTGAATTTTCTAAAGTCTCAAAAGGGCACTTATTTATATTTAGATTCTGGAAATAGTCTTTTTGGAAGTCTTCACCCTGAAAAGAAGGATTTGGCCAAGTCGATTCAGAAAGCCGTTGAAATTGCTAAAGCTCATCTTCGTTTAGGAGTGAGTCTTCAAAATGTTGGACGTTATGATTTAGTGGCTGGAATTCAAAATCTAAAAAAAATCGCCTCTGAGTCTAAGTTAGAGTTGATCTCAAGCAATATTGTAGACGAGAAGGATGACTTTATATTTTTGCCTTTTAAAAATTACGTCTTAGATAATGGCCTTAATGTGAGCGTTGTTGGTTTTACCAATCCGGCCCATGACGATCTTTCCTATGATGGTTTTGCCATTAAAACTCCCGTTGAAAAATTAAAACTTCTATTGAATAAAATTCCTCAAGATCACCTCTTACTTGTATTGAGTGATTTAACGACTCTCGAGAACCAGCAATTGGCCTCTGAAATTTTTAGACCCCATGTGATTATAGGATCTTCGGGTTTTGAATCCTATAAAATTCCATTGCAAGAGCATAACGGCATTCAGCTGCAGGGTCTTCCATTGGGGCAAGAGCTAGGAATGCTGGAACTTATTTGGAAGTCCGACGCAGAGTCTTGGTTTAATCAAGGAGCCAAAGAGCTTTATATTGCACGTTGGAATGATTTAGTTAGAGAAAGAAAGTATTTTTCAGAGTTTCCAGATTCTGAAGAAAAATCAAAAGAAATTGAAAAAAATGAAGCTGACTTTAAAACACTTAGTAAAATATTACCTAAGGAGAATGAAAACTACATTCCATTTAGAGCGAGAACATTTAGTATGGACGCCAGTTTGGCCCAGCCTAATGAGTTCACAAAGATAGTAAAAAAGTGGAACTAAGTAAGTCTTTCTAATGAAGTTTTTTGGCTAAAGGAAAGCGCCAGCCCGATCCGAACGACCTAAAACGAGCCTTTAGGATTGGCGGCGATTGGTATCTTTTAAATTCCATTCTGTGTATGTAAGAAAATATATCTTTTCTTATTCCGTTTAACTCAATAAATTCTTGAAGCGTTTTGTCGTTTTTTGAAAGTCCTGCTTCGAGGTAAAGGAAAAGCAAACTATCTAAAATTTCATAGGAGGGGAGTGAATCTTGATCTTTTTGACCAGGCGAAAGTTCAGCACTGGGTGGACGCGTGAATATTTTTTCAGGGATAGGAATTCCTTTATGGTCTTTTAAATATCGAGCCAAAGCGTAAACATCGCTTTTGTAGAGATCGCCTATAGGATTCAGAGCCCCGCAAAGGTCGCCATAAAGAGTTGAATAACCCATAGCGAGTTCACTCTTGTTTCCGGTGCTTATTAAAAGAGAATTTTCTTGGTTGCTAATAGCCATGAGGATAATTCCTCGAACCCTGGCCTGGAGATTTTCATAGCTGAGTCCCTTCTCGATTAAGGAAAGCGACTTGCTGAGAGTTTTAACGCTTTCAGAAATAGGAATTTCTCTTATAGATAGATCGAGATTTTTAGCAAGTTCAGAGGCTAGTTCTTTTGATTCTGAGGAGGTGATTTCGGAAGGGAGGCTAAGTCCTAAGACGTTTTGGGCTCCGAGGGCTTCTTTGCAAAGAGCGGCGACGAGTGCTGAGTCCATTCCCCCTGAAAGGCCAAGATGAACTTTGCTATAGCCAGATTTTTCTACATAATCTCGTAGACCTAAGCTTAAAGCCTGAAATAAAAATTCAATGTCTTCAATTTTTTTAGAAGCCTTTAAGGCTGGAGTAGCCTTGGGTGACCAATCAAAAATTAAAAGATCTTCTTGGAAATGTTCAGCATGAGCTATGAATTGTCCAAGGGCATCCATGGCAAAGGATCCTCCATCAAAAAGAAGATCGTCTTGTCCGCCGACGCTATCGGCATAGAATAAGGGTTTTTTGTATTTCTGCGCCAAAGAGGAAAAAAGTTTTTCGCGACGAGAGATTTTTCCCATATAAAAAGGCGAAGCTGATAAGTTAATGAGGCAATCGCAGTTTTCTGCGTTATTAAAGGGGTTGAATTTTTCAGGATAAACAAGGGTCTGATTTAAGTTAAAAAATTCAGGTGAATTCCAAGCGTCTTCGCAAATACTAATGTGGAGTTTTAATCCGCGCCACTCTAGTGGGGCTTGCGATTCGTTGTAGGATTGGAAAAAGCGAGTTTCTTCAAAAATGTCGTAATTGGGTAGGCGGACTTTCCGAATTGTTCCTAAACGGTGCCCGTCATCGAAAAGACTTGCAGAATTAAAAAGTTTTTCATTGGGTTTAGAGGATTTTTCAGTGTGTGAGATGAGTAGAGCTACTTTTAGGCGAGCCGAGGCTTCTTGAAGTTCCTTGAGGGCGTTTTGTTCTTCATTAAGTATGTCTGAAAGAGAAAGTAGGTCTTTGGGTGGATAGCCGATTAAGGGAAGTTCAGGCGTTATCAGCAAATCCACTTTGTTTTGGGCACAATCATGGAGCGCTTTTTGAATTTTTTCCGCATTGTGTCTGATATCAGCGGATTTTGAGTTCAATTGTATGATTGCCCAACGCATATCATGCGTTTTCTATCAGATCTTGCATTTGCTTGCTGTAAAAAATTCGTTACACTTCAAGTATGGGCGAAATCAACTCCGATGCTTCTTCTGGGCTTTCTTTTAAGGGTTCACTTTCAGAACTAAGAGGTTTGCTTACAAACAACATAGCTAAAGGAATTGTAAATGTTGTTTCCTCTATAGAGCAAAAAGTTGGAGAAGCTATTCAGGACAATCCAAATTCAAGTGAAGGAAGCACTCGCCTTATTCCTATTGAAAAAATAGTGCCTTGTCCTACTCAGCCACGGCAAGTCTTCGATGCTCAATCTTTAGAGCAATTATCAATGACAATGAAAGAAATGGGGCAGGCACAAGCCATTACAGTGAGACCTGCTGGCGATAAATATGAAATTATCTCCGGAGAGCGCCGTTATCGTGCGGCGAAGTTAGCGGGTTTGCCACATTTACATTGTTTAGTGAAGGAAGTGGATAATAAAGACGCTCGCTTGTTATCGTTGGTCGAAAATCTACAACGGGATGATTTGCTTCCTATCGAAGAGGCTCATTTTTTAAAAAGAGTTTTACAAGATCATGGCGATTTGAATTTAGATAAACTGGCTCGAATGCTGGGATCGCACAAGAGCACATTAAGTGAGAAAATTCAGTTAACCGAAGTTCCTGAGCCCATTCAGAAAATGCTTTATAATAAGGATTGCCATTTTACTCATCGCCATTGGAGGGTCATCTCCAGAGTTAAAGATCAGGCTGTGGCAACAGATTTGTGTTTAAAAACTATCCAAGAAAAATTGTCGGTGGCTGAACTTGAACGAGCTTTGAATTCTTTGGGAGTTAAAAAGGCTTCCAGAAATCCTCGTAGTGGGGCTGAGCAGTTGAGCTTTGAAGATGTTCGTTTGTTTGAATCAAAGGGCAGTTTTTTAAAGTTACGTTCTCTTCATTGTAATATGGCTGAAGTGTTGCCAGAGGTAAAAGATAAGATAATTCAAGAGCTTGAGCGTGCTTTGGTCTTTTTAAAATCTGATCAAAGTGCATTGAATCCGCCCCAGGCAGTTTCGACACCTCAAAGTGTGGCTCCCGCTTTAGAGCGAATTCAAAAGGCTGCTGCGGAGGCCGCTTCTATAATGTCTGAAGAAACTCAGTCTATTTGAGAAATTAATAAAAGCGGATCTTGAAAGAAAGCTTCGAGACTTAAATTAACGCTCAATGTTAAATTTGAGATTTGTCTATAAAAGCTTAAGTTTTCATGAAGAATCCCGATCTAAAGAGTAATGGGCGCCTTGTCGATTTTAAAAAATCAAGCTGAGCAACAACATGAAAGCTTTTGGTTTTATGTTAAAAATGAATCCTCTTATGGGCCCTTTTCTCATTCTGAAATTGAAAGTTTTATAAGTGAAGGAAAACTTTCTTCTGGCGATTTTTGTTGGCGTCAGGGCTTCGATGAATGGAGATCGTTTTCATCCACACAAGAATTTTCTGATAAATTTTCTCCTCAGCAGGCGGCTATCCTTTATCCAAAAATAGACGTGCCCAGCAAATTAGAACTTAGTATTGTTAGTGATTTGCAAAAGAAAGAAGAAAGCACTCGAAAGAAGGTCACTGTACAATTAGCCAAATCAAAAAAATATTACTTTTCACTCTATGAGTGGACCATTGCTCTCTTGTTTTCCATTGGATTAGCGTATCTTTCGGTCACATTTGCTTTAAACGAAGTTCGAAAAGGTTTCTTAGTAAAAACTCTACAAAGTCAGATGGGCGTTATACATTTTTTAGGAGAGCTCAATTCTTCAGGCGAGATTTCGACAAAACATCTTAATCCACTCTTCAGCGCACCAGGAGCCATGGACTATCCATTTTCTTTGCCAGTTGATCTAGTTGATTATCCCAGGGAGCATAATAAAGGCGAAAAATCCTTTGTGGTGGGTGATTATACGGTTCAAAGCCAAGAGTCTTTGCTTCAGAAACATGAATTTATCGATCACATTGATCCCGTTTATCACCATCCCTATGAGGTTCATGGTGAATTATTCCTTAATCGTCCTCGAGAAATACTTGTAAACAATCCAGGTTCTCCGTTAGTATTTTCTCATTGAGATCATTTAATACAGCGACATTAAGTCTATTTTTCTTATTTTTCGTATCTTCCTCTTTTTCGCAGGATGATTTGGATCCCAAAAGTTTGGATTCTTCAAAGAATAAAGGGAATACTAAATCGACTATTGAAATAAAAGGTGGGGGGTCTAAGCCTCGTATCAACATCGATGAGGTGAAAAGGGAATTTGAACCACCTCCAAAAGAAATTCCTATTCCTCGAAATCTGCGCGCACAACATTGGCCGCGATTTACCGGTGGCCTTTGGTTAAATTATTCAAACCAAGGGATCGCGAGACCACTCGTTAAAGCTTCGCAAGATAAAGTTCTTATGAATAATTCAACCGAGAGGGCTTGGGGCTTTGGGGGCCAGTTAGATTTTTCTGCAGAAGGTGAAAGTGATCAGGCCATAAGAGGTCGAGTGGGTTTTATGAAGTCCGCTGTGCAGGCTCAATCGGCAATAAATAATCAATACCCAAATGCTTCGTTTGAAAATCGTGTGAATATATTTCATTTGTCTGCCATTCATCGCTGGAGATATTTGTCTGCCGAAGACGTGGGCCATCTTTGGTTTGGTTGGGGTGGGCAAATGAATTACGCATTTTCATCAACTCGTATTAGGGCGGCGTCTGGCAGTCCAAGGAGTAAACTCAATGGAAGTTATGCGTTTAATCTTTTACTAGCTATGGGAACAGATTATCCGATTTCAGATCTTGAAGACATTTGTTTTGAAGTCCAATACTTACCCTCTAAAGCCTTTGCGATGTTCTTTGGTTTTAGAAGTAGTTTGTAAGGGGCCTTAGCTCACTATTTGATACTCGGCCAAGCGGAAAACTGCTATAAGTGCGCTCAATGAAAAGCCCCCTTTTGGATAATCCTTTTGTATTGGCACCTATGGCCGGTATAACGGATATGCCCTTTCGTCGATTGATGAAAAAAATGGGTGCAGGTTGTGTGATTTCTGAATTTGTTTCGGCCCATGCCGTGGTTCAGCAAAAAAAGAAAAAAAGTCGATATCTTAATTTTCACCAAGATGAGCGCCCAGTGGGTATTCAGCTTTTTGGTGGTCATGAAGACATGTTGGTTGAGGCTTCCAAAATTTTAGAGCAGTTGGGTGTGGATTTCGTTGATATTAATTTTGGATGTCCTGTACCCAAGGTTACAAAAAGTGGAGGCGGTTCGGCTTGGTTGTGTCATCCCATAGAACTTTCAAAACTATTAGAGAGAGTTAAAGCTGCAATTAAAATTCCTTTAACTATAAAAATTAGAACGGGTTGGGATGAGAACTCTATAAATGCAAAAGAGATTGTTAAAATAGCTAGTGAGGCTGGAGTGCATTGGGTGGCTGTTCATGGTCGAACTCGAGCTCAAGGTTATTCTGGAAATGCTAATTGGAATTTTCTTTCTGAGTTAGCCAGCGAGAGTCCTATTCCCATCATTGGAAATGGAGATATCGTCAATGGTGCTCAAGCCGCTGCTCGATATGTTTCTTCTGGTTGTCATGGCGTTATGATTGGTCGAGGGGCTCTGAAAAATCCTTGGATATTTTTGGAAGCTGTAGAAGCACTTAAGCGTTTTGATGAAATTAAGAATGAAGAAAAAGAAGCTTATGCGGAAGCAGTGTTGAGTGAATATCAAATGCCGTCGGCAGGTGAGCTCAGTGCTGGGCAAGAATATTACAATCGTAAAGTAAAAAGAATGCAGCCTATTCCTGTAAATTTCGTGGCTGATTGGGTGAGAATAAGGGCCGATCGTGATGTGATGGCGCTTATAAATTTGCACCTTTCACTTTTGCGAGAAGTTTATAATGAAGAAAGAGTGGAATTTTCATTTAGAAAGTTCTTAGCGTGGTATGCGGCTGGTTATCCTGGGGCCCATCAATTTCGAAAATTTATTTTCACGACTCAAGATTTTTCGCTCGTTGTCGCTCGTGCTTTTGAGTATTTTGAAGAGATAAAGTCTTTAGGGCAAAAAGCTGACGCTCATAGAGAAGCGGCTCCGGTGCTTATGTCCGGTCATGGCTAAGATCTGTCAATTTCCCGCGCTTATTGTTACGTAGCATATTTTTGTCGCGCGCAAAATTTAGCTCATCTTTAATTCCCGTTACAATGTAAGAGAACATGGCATCTCGAATAAACCGCGATAAATTTAAAGGTCTTTTTTCTTTGGGCCGCTATGTTAAGTGGGTTTTAATTTTTGCGGGTGCTAGTTTTTGCGGATTAATTGTTGCGGGTATTTTATGGCTATACCTAAATCCTATTAGTAAGTTTGAGTCTCAGATAAAGAAAAGACTTACAGAATATACCCATGCAGAAAAAATTTCATGGAAAACTTTGCGATGGGGATTTCAATCAACACAATTTAATTTAGGTATTCATGGAGAATCTGTTGTTTTTGAAAATGGTAAAGGTTTTAATAAAATCATTATTCCAGAAATGGATTTGACCGTATCCTTTTGGAAATTGATTTTATTGAAATTTCCGATGTTTCTCGATTTAAAAAAACCTTTTATAGAATTGAGACAAGAAACTTCCGAAAATAAAAAGCAAGTTGAGGCTATTGAGATTCCTGAGATCTTGAGTCATTTAAGATTAAATATTCGTTTAAACGAAGGAAGACTCCTTTGGAACTCTTTGGTTAAAAATGAAATTTATGATTTAAGAGAATTAAATTTGAATGGTGTCGTGGCAGGTGTGCCGGGATCATTCTCTTTCCAAGCTGAATTTAATCCAGCCCTCAACATACCTTCTTTAAAGCTTATTGCCTCAAAATCTATGTCCGTAGATGTAGAAGGCTACACGTCTGATTTTGCTGGAAAGTTGATGAGAATTGATTTTGATAAAATAGAGTTTAATTTTGATGATTCCTTATTGTTAGCAGGGGGTTTTTTAGAAAAAGTTCCAGGGGTTCCATTTAATTTTCGGGCCAAATCTTCATTGGTTTTAGAAAAAGATCTTTCTGTGGAATCATTTTATCTGAGCGATGGAGTGGTTGAATTGTCTGAACTTTATTCAAAACTTCACTTCGATTATAAGAGTGATATTGGTTCTAGCTTTGATTTTTCTCTAGCTCGAGATCATTATAAAAAATTACGATTACCCTTTAAGTATCTTCGAAATCTAGAAATGGATGGCGTGATTGAGTCCGGAATTGTTTATGAAGCTCATAAGGGGAAAGAGCCCTTTGTTAAGTGGAAGATTGATTTTAATACTTTAAAAGCTGATTTAAAGAATTTAAACCCTGTTTCTGATAGTTTTTCAGAAGGCCCTTTTGAATTTTCATTATTGAGTCAGGGCTCTTTGGAAAATGGAAATTTAAAATCACCACGCACAGAGTTTTTAATAAATGCGACCGATGGAAAGCTTTCTTTTAATAATGAACAAATATTGAAGCAAAAGGGTGAGCGATTTTTGATTGAAGGAAAAATTCGCGCAGAAAATAATCAAGTGACTTTAGACAGACTCGTAGCCAAGTTACACACTCTTGAAATCAATGGAGCTGGGAAAATGGAAAATGTTTCACAGTGGTTAAAGGGAGATGTGGCTCCGGCGAAATTTTCTCTCTATACGAATCGTGTGAATTTGCGTGATTGGGCCAATGTGTTTCGCTTTATTAATCAGTCTCCACCCTTAGAGGGAGCCTTTGAACTTGCGGGTGAGCTCAATACAGAATTTAAGAATGGTTTGAACACTCAAAAACCCATGAGTTGGAAGATCGATAAAGCTTATGCTTCAGGAGTGAGGGGCTTGTTGAATCCTGTGGAACTCACAAAGGCGGGTTATCTTGATAAAGATTCGTCGTTGGATGGGGTCTTTACAGCAGATATTCTTTGTTCAGCTCGTGGAGAAGGTTCAGTTCTCAGTCGTGGAAATATGCGAGCTATAATCGATTTAAGTGATCTTGCTTTTGTTTGGAAGAAAAAATTTCAAAAAGAGCAGGGTGTGCCATTAAAGTTAACGGCTTCAATTGATGCTCTTCAAAATGAAATTAGTATTCAGCAAGCGAAATTTCAATTTCATACACTAGTTATGAGTTTAACTGGAAAACTGCGCCAAGGCTCTGGTCGAAGTTCGGTGATGTTAAATATGGCGAAACCTGTTGAGCTTGGTGATTGGAAAAAGTTTTTTCCACAAACTAAAGTTCCACTTCAAGGACAAATTGCTTGGAACGGACTTTTGGGATTTGCTGGTTCGGAGAAGAGTTTTTCAAATAACTTTGATTTTAAAAAAGTGGCTTTAAAGGGTTCGTTGAACTTCAATCATATTAAAGGAAGAGTCCCCGATTCTGAAGTTTTGATTAGAGATGCCAATGCGAATCTAAAGTTTAGTGATCAAGGGGTTTCTGTGGATAGGGCTTCTGTGAGATTTGACGATAATCAAATAGATTTGCAAGGTTCGTCCACTCCTTTAAAGTCAACGGGTCGATGGTTGAGCGTTTCTGATATCTTAGCCAATAAGACTTGGGAGCATAAATATATTTTTAAAATGCACCATTTCACTCCTTCTGAAAATTCGAAATCTGAATCTCAAAACAAAAATGAAAAGCCTTTCGATTTGATAGAAATTCTCAGAAATCCGTACGTTAAAGGTAGTGTATACGATTTAGGAATTATTATTGAAGAGGGCAAGTTGGGTGGAGTGCCTTTTAAAAAGTTGAAAGCCAAAGCCACTTGGAAAGATGCACAGTTAGTGATGAATCCCATAGAGCTCAGGGCTCTTCGCGGCGAACTTCGAGGAAGTGCCAACATCAATGCGCAAGATTTTTATTTACGCAATCAAGATCCAACATTCTCTAGCACTCTGAGAGTGAATCATCTCAATATTGGAGATCTTATTGAAAATGTTAAGCCTGAAATGAAGGGTCTTTTGGGGGGCTCTTTGGACGGCGGTGTTATTTTAAGTGGCGAGGGAATATTGTTTGATGATTTGATAAAAAAATCTTCAGGAAGACTCCAGGGTCGATTGAGCGATGGTTATTTTGAAACTTTCAAAATTCTTAAAGGACAACTCGACGACAAAGTTCGTCAAGGAGAATTGAATAAATGGCTCGCACAAGAGGCCAAGAGAGAATCTTGTTTGCAGAGCAATTTTGTTGCCGATCTTGATGCTGAGATTAGGGATGGCGCTATATCGGTGTCTCAATCAAAAATTCTATTCACAAAAACTCAATCCAAAATCAACATGAAGGGTGATATCGATCGTCAGCTCAATATTAATATGAAGGGAAATTTCTTTGCGGGTGATTCCTGTGTGAATGGTGATTTGCGTGCATGCCTTAGTAAAAACAAGGAGGGAGCCGCGGTTCCTTTCTATATTCAGGGGCCGGCATCTCAAGCTCAGGCGAAGTTGGATTATGCTGGCTTGACTCGGCAAATTGGACTTTGCATAAAGGATGGAGCCAAAGAAAAGCTTGTTGAGAAAGTTCGAAGTGAAATCAAGAAAAGTCCTGAAATTAAAAAAGCTAAAGACCAAGCCGTCGAGCAAATTAAAAACATATTCAAAGGACGTTAAGTCCCTTCAGGTTCTAGAATTATTGAAATCTGTTAAGTCTCTTTTGGCTTGGTATAGAAATCAACAAAGAGTTTTGCCTTGGCGCAAAGATAAGCCAAGTCCCTATCACGTTTGGATAAGTGAAATCATGTTGCAGCAGTCGACTATGCAGAGTGTGCTTCCTTATTTTGATCGTTGGATCAAACAATTCCCCAACATTGAGGATTTAGCGAAAGCCTCAGAAGGCGAGGTTCTTAAATTGTGGCAAGGTTTGGGATATTATCAAAGAGCACGAAATCTTCATCGAGCGGCCCAGGAGATTTTATCATTTATTGATTCCACTAAGAGATGGCCTAAATCCATCGAAGAGTGGAGGTCGTTTCCGGGAGTGGGTGATTACACAGCGGCCGCGATAGCATCAATTGTTTATAACGAAAAAGTGCTTCCCGTGGATGGGAATGTGATTAGAGTTCTTTCAAGGTTTTGGAATATAAAAAACCCCTTAAATAATTCCAAGGACCTTGAGTTGATAAAAAATAACTTTGAATTGTTTGCGAAAAAACTAGCTCAGGGCCATCATCGAGATTTAGCGCAAGCATTTATGGAGTTAGGGGCGCTCATTTGTCGGCCAGGGGCTGATCCAAAATGTGCTATGTGTCCTTTAAATAAAGGGTGCTGTGCTTATTCCTTAAAAACTCAAACAAAGATCCCCATCCCTAAGAAGAAGCCACCCGCGGTGAATATTTTGAGTTTAAATCTCATATATAGGGGTGATGATAATTCCCCTATTCTAAGAAAAATTCCAAAAGGTAGGCGATTGGCTGGGCAGTGGGAGTTACCTCAATACGAAATTATTACCGATAAGCCAAAGGAGTTAATAGCACGATATCAGAGGGTTTTTGAGTCGTTTGGCCCTCTCCGCCATAGCATTACTAATCATCGTTATTGGGCTTGGGGCCTCAACCTGGGGGCTTGGGGTGCTTCTAAAGAGCTTCCGGAGGGGCATCTTCGGCTGTCTGATTTAGGAGAGCATGAGACCTTAACAACTCTAAGTCGGAAAATACTCTTTGAAGTTGAAAAGTCGGAGCTTTAAGGGCATGTTAGCTCCACTATGGCTCGAGTTTGTAAAGTAACCGGAAAAAAACCCCTTGTTGGACATCGCGTATCGCATTCAAATACAAAAACAAAAATGCGACAGCTTCCCAATATTCGTAAGCGTCGTATGTTTGATGAAAGCACCGGCACTTGGATTACAGTGAAACTTTCAACTTCTGCCCTTCGTACAATTACTAAGGTTGGATTGAAGAAAGCTTTAGCTTTAAAAAGCTAGTTTTTTTTGGCGCGTTTTCGTCAGCAAAAAAAATATACTAATTTAAAGAATCGCCCTGCCATCTCCTCTGATGAGCTCTTGGCGATATTTCAAAAAAATCATTCGATATTTGTAAATCATGTTCAGGAGGAGCGACTCCCTGATTTTTTAAAAGAATATCGTAAAGCTCCTTTGGCTCAAATTGCAGAACTTGTTTTTTGTGAGCACAATTCAAATTATTTATGGCCCATTAATTCATGGGGTCCCATTCAACTTGTAGAAATCGAGTCGATCACTAAAGCTGCAAAGTTTTTGAAGTCTCTTCAGCGCAATTGGGTTCACCAAGCTTTGTTTAGCGTTAGGCGCGGGGCGCTGATTTCCCAAGAGCTTCCGAAGATAAGTGCTAAGCCTATAAATTTTCCCGACAGGGCTCCTGATGCTGCTTTGGGCGTTTTTTCATTAATAGATAATGAACATCTCATTTATAGTTTGAAGAGTCGTTCTCCTTTTCTTCAGGCTTGTCCTCGTTTTGCTCAGGAGTTAGAGGGGGCTCCTAGTCAGGCTTATTTAAAACTTTGGGAAGCCTTAACTCGTTTGGGTGTTTGGCCTACGAAAGAGGAAGTTTCGCTAGATGTAGGCTCGGCTCCGGGATCGTGGACCTTGGCCTTGTCAGATATTTCAAAGAAAGTTTTCAGCGTTGATAAAGCTCCCCTTGAGCCGGTCGTTTTGAAAAGAACTAATGTTGAATTTATAAAGGGCGATGCCTTTAAGCTTTCTGAGGGCCTTATAAAAGAATTAGATTGGCTCTTTTCTGATGTGATTTGCGCTCCAGAGCGTCTTTATGAATTGATTGAGAGTGTCTTAAAAATCAATCCAAAAATTAAAATGCTCTGTACTTTAAAGTTTTTAGGACCCTGGGAGCCCTCTAGTGTCGAAAAATTCTTAAGGATTCCGGGATCTAAAATTCAACACCTTTATTACAATAAACACGAGCTTTGTTTTTCTAGGTTGCCCTAAATCCTCTTACATCCTTGTTTCTTGAGGGTTTTTATATGAAAACCCTAATTGGTGAATGGGCGATCGGGGAAAAACTTCAGATATAATTACATTTTCGGATTAATTATATTCTGGAGTTTTTTTGCGTTTGAAAGCCATTCTAGTTTTATACCCAGCAAAATTCCTAAAACAATTAGTCTATTAGTATTGGCTCCAGGAAATGCTTTTGATTCTAGTTTTGGTCATGTTGATCTTGTACTCAGCTACGGCGATAAGCCACAGTATAATGATGTGTTGGTAGGATTTGGTCCTTCGGCTGATGACATTGGTGAATTTGATAAAAATATTACGGGCTATCAAATGATAGTTTGGCAAAACACTTTGCTTGATCGATTTAAAGATGCGCTGAAATTAGAAAGAAATTGGATAAGAATTATACCCATTAAAATGAGTGAAAAAGAACGAGCCAATGCTGTTGAGCTAATTGAGCGGTATCACGCGCACATAAACGAAATTAAGTATTTTCCGCTCAATAACAATTGCGCCACAATGGTGAGTCGAATTGTTGGTCAAGCCAAAGGTCGGCGAGTTTTTGGAGTTGAAGCAAATTATCCACTCACTATAGAGGCTTCGTTTCGACGTTTGCGGTGGACAAGTTGGTTTAATAATCACCAATACAGCCAAAAATTTATTCAAAGTCTTGAATTGCCGTAATCTAAACTTGTGTAAGTTTTTTGACGCTATTGTTTAGGGTTTTCAATCTTAAGTTTTACGAAATCTTAACCGAAGAGCTCTTAAGAGAGGGAAATCTTATGGATGAGATAACTCAAACTGAAGAAACTTTATGGGAAGCCGTACTCGATATTTTATCGGAGAAAGGGCGTCTCAGTCGTTATTACAGAGTACCAAGAAATGAAATGCGAGCTGTGATGAAGGTTTATGGAAAGAATACTCCTTCTGATTTGCAGCAAGTTTTTAAAGCCATCAAAAATGGTGACAAAGAAAAAATTCGAAACTTTTTAGATCAAGCAGGAGATTTTAGAGTTTTTTGTATGCTTAAGGAACTCAGTCGCTCAATGAAATGTTGGGTTGAAACTGGAAATTCTGCGATTCACAATGCTCGTGCATGGCCTGTGGCTCATGCTTAAGGAGAGTTAAAAGATGTCGTCACTTCCGCAATCAGGAACGGGAAGCAGTATATTTGAGGATACACTCAAAACGCTTTTGGCACCGGTTGAAAAACTTTTAGTGGATCCGAGTGTTACGGAAATCATGATTAACGGAAGTCGCGATATTTTTTATGAAGTCAAAGGTAAGATTCATAAAAGTGATTGTGCTTTTAGTAGTGAAGAAGCCTTGTTGGCAGCGGCGCGGAATATTTCGCAATTTGTTGGAAAAACCATTTCAGAAAAAGAACCTATATTAGACGCTCGCTTACCCGATGGAAGTCGTATTTGCGTTGTGGGACCACCCTGCGCAAAAAACGGAACAACGATCGCCATTCGAAAGTTTGCAAAAGAAAAATTAGGACTTAAGGATCTCATTAACTTTGGTGCGATGAGTGGCGATATGGCGCGATTTTTAGATGTGGCCACAATTCTCAAGCGAAACATTCTAGTCAGTGGTGGAACAGGTTCTGGTAAAACGACTTTGCTCAACGTTTTGGGAAGTCGAATTCCAGGAAATGAGCGCGTGCTCATTATTGAAGACACGTCTGAGTTACAAATTAAAAGTAATCATGTGGTTCGCTTTGAAACTAAACATAAAGAGTATGACGGCAAGGGTGAAGTGACCATTCGAGATTTGGTGAAGGCTTCTTTGCGACTACGTCCGGATAGAATTATTGTCGGTGAAGTTCGAGGAGGTGAGGCTATGGAGTTGGTGCAAGCCATGAACACGGGTCACGACGGTTCGATGGGAACTTTGCATGCCAACAACCCTCCTCAAGCCATGAATCGATTAGAGACTCTTTGTATGTTGGTGGATACCGGCGTTCCTGCGCATGTAGTGAGATCGCAAGTGGCCGACGCCATTCACCTCATTGTTCAGGCCAATCGATTGCGCGATGGAAGTCGAAAAATCACATCTGTCAGTGAAATAGTCGGAGTTTCGGAGCGTGACACTTACATCATTCAAGATTTGTTTGTTTTTAAACAAACGGGTGTGGCCGAAGATGGAAAAATCATGGGTCAACATGTGGCTTGTGGAAATATGCCTATTTTTAAAGATGCCATTTTAACTTCTGGAATTCCGTTTCCATTGAGTGTGTTTCAGAAAAAGGCTGCGTAGCAAAAATAGTCTAGCTCGTTGGCACTCCCTTTGGGGCGTGTTAGTTCATGGGCATGGCAAAAATATCAAAAATTATTGGTCGAGAAATTTTAGATTCACGAGGCTTTCCTACAGTCGAAGCTGAAGTTCATTTAGATAATGGAATTGTTACAATTGCTGATTCTCCCTCTGGCGCCTCTACTGGTAAACATGAAGCACTAGAACTCAGAGATGGAAACAACTCTCGCTTTCTCGGTAAAGGTGTTTTGAATGCCGTAAAAAATATCAATGATCACATAGCTCCATTGTTAATCGGGAAAGATCCACAAAATTTAAATGAAGTGGATTCTGCGATGATTGCTGCCGATGCGACTGAAAATAAATCTAAGTTTGGTGCCAATGCTATCTTGGCTGTGTCACTAGCGTCTGCAAAGGCGGCGGCTCAAGAGCAAAAAATTCCATTTGCAACTTGGATCAATAAGCAAGCCTCTCAAATGGGATATCCTTGCGAAATGAAAATGCCCATACCCTTGATGAACGTAATCAATGGTGGCGCCCATGCTGATAATGGACTCGATATCCAAGAATTTATGTTAGTGCCTCACGGCTTTTCTTCTTTCAAAGAAACTTTAAGAGCGGGCGCTGAAATATTTCATCACTTAAAGAAAATACTTTCATCACAAGGTTTAACAGTGGCCGTAGGTGATGAGGGTGGTTTTGCTCCGCAATTAAAATCCAATGAAAATGCATTAGAGGTTTTGTTAACTGCTATTGAAAAAGCCGGTTATAAACCTTCGGAGCAAATTTCTTTGGCATTGGATGTGGCTTCCTCTGAATTTTATGACGCCGGGAGCTATAAGTTTCGAGATTCAAAAATTGGAACTGTATCGAGTGCACAGCTTGTTGAACATTACGCTCAACTAATAGAACGCTTTCCTATCGTGTCTATTGAGGACGCTATGGCTGAAGATGACTGGAGCGGATGGCAATTATTAACGTCTAAGCTTGGAAACAAGCTTCAACTTATTGGTGATGATTTATTTGTGACCCAAGAAAAAAGATTGGCCATGGGCGTTGAGAAAAAAGCTGGAAACTCTATTCTTATCAAACTCAATCAAGTGGGTTCTTTGCTTGAAACATTAAAAACAATGAAATATGCATCAGAGAAGACTTTTAGGTCGATTGTTTCACATCGTTCTGGAGAAACAGAAGATGTGAGCTTGGCTCATCTAGCGGTGGGCACGGGATGTGGACAGGTCAAAACAGGATCTGCCAGTCGAACAGATCGCTTAGCTAAGTACAACGAGCTTCTTCGTTTAGAAGAAAGACTTGATTGCTCGATGGCAAAGTGGCCTAAAAGATAAAAACTTTGGAGGTTTTATAAGTATGAAATTCACTGCAAAAATTTTACCCTTAGTGTTGGCTTCGGCGGCACTACCACTATGTGCCGAGTGGAATATTCAAGCGCAACCTTATTTAGCGTGGTCTGGTCTTGAAAAAGGATCTGACATTTTCGTAAGCTATGGTTTTAAAACTAAAGGCGACTATTCGATTAACGTTGATACTTTAATGCAAGTTCAAGATGTCGATGGTGCGGATCATCTTGCTTATACTCATGCCTACAGCAGAATTGGTATTAAAAGCCCAGTCACTTATAATTTGGGCAGCACTTGGAAATTTAACTGGCAGTTTCGTTACGTAATTCCTACTACTGCTGGCGCTCAAGCTGATGGTAGCTATGGAACGGTTTCTGTTCGCCCAACTTTCACGGCATCTTTCGGTTCATTCTTGAATCTTAGTTTGCGCACAATTGTGGGTTTAGATCTTCAACGTGAAGGCTACCAAGTGAATCCTGTGGGTTCAGGCGTTCCTGCAAAAGGCACACGTTTGTTCGTACTTGCTCAAGAAGTTATTCCTGAGTTTGTATTGGATGAAGGTTTAACTTTCACTCCATACGTGGCTGTATCATACGGATACGTAATGGCACCTCCGCATGGAAGCAAAAAATCTTCTAATGCAGTTCTTTTCAACCCAGAACTTTCGAAGCAAATCTCTTCAATTGAAGGTCTTTCTGTAAGCCTTTGGTATGAAGAAGAAGCTCCTTTCGGAACAGATAAAGATTTAGAAATGTTCCAAACTGAGCAAATTCGCTACGGTATGGGAGTTGGTTACTCGTTCTAATGCTTAAAGCATTTATAAGGGCAGCATTCCTTTTTGGAGTGCTGCCCTTTTTTATTTCTTCTTTGTCTTTTGCTGGATCTAAAGAATCTCGTATTGAATTTCCAGCAGTTCAATTGCTCGAACAAATTACTCAAGCAGAAAAACTTCAGCCGCAAAGAAAAGACGTCGATGCACTCCGTTATAAGCCCTTTGATTGGGAGCCTAGTATCTTGCCCGGCTCTGTGCGATCCTGGATGATGTTAGAATTAGATGAACGCACTATTGGTTTAATCCAACGTTCACCTGACATTTAAACTGACTAGGGAGTTTATGAGCGCATATCAGCAAGGACCTTTTACACCCAAAGTAACTCCTGTTGTTAAATCGTTATTGATTGTCTTAGTTGCCTTTTTCGTACTTCAATTTATTTTGGATAGATTGTTTGGATTGCCTTTTACTCAGCAATTGGCTTTTACGCCGTTTTTGTTTGTACAAGGTAAATTTTGGCAGTTAGCCACTTATATACTTTTACACGGAAGTCCCTTTCATTTATTTTTTAATGCTTTGGCGTTGTTTATGTTGGGCCCACAGTTGGAAAGTCTTTGGGGTTCCAAAAAATTTCTCAAATATTTTTTTGTAACAGCTTTTGGTGGCGCCATTTTGCACACGTTTATTTGGGTGCTGTCTTTATTTTTTTTCCCATCCCAAGCTGCAGAGCTAGGCTTAATTCCTATTGTAGGTTCGTCGGGGGCGCTTTACGGGCTTTTGATGGCCTATGGTTTACTTTATGGAGACAGTTATTTTTTAGCTTTTTTTGTTTTTCCAATTAAAGCTCGATATTTTGTTTTAATCATTGCCGCAATTGAGCTCTTTTCATCTTTTGGATCGGGGAACGAGGGTGTGGCTCACCTGGTGCATTTAGGTGGTTTAATAACTGGATTAATTTATTTGAAAATCTCTGGGTCTAAAAATGGACGAGGCGGTGGCGGATCTTTCTTTGGACGTAAAAAAAGTATGAGTAAAGATGAAGTTCGCCAACGTTTGAGTGTGATCACAAATAATAATCCAAGCAAAGGCGATAAGGGTTTGCCTATCACCTGGAATTGAGGCTTGCTTTTGAATTCAGAAAAGTTTCGTGATCAAAGAAGAGCGGAGTTGCTTTGGAAAGCTGAATTGATTTCGGAACACTCTAGTCTTCCAGCTTTAGTTCTGAATATTTCTGAAACAGGTGCAAAGCTCTACTGCCCTGATTTTGAATCTAAAGAAAAAAATCCAAAACTAAAAATTCAATGTCAATTTGTGACGGGTCTTCCTTTTTTGGCTTTAGAAGGTGAAGCCGTTTGGATGAGAAATGATCAATTGGGTTTTCGCTTTTTTGATTTAAATAAAAAGCAAAAATTCCTCCTCCAAAATTTCTTAAAATATCATTTAGGCGTCTAAACGCCTTTTCGCGCAAGGTAGAGTTTTTCGGATAAGTCGCTGTGATAAAAGCGGCGAAGTTTGTCGAATTCAGTTTTTGTCCAGGCAGATGGATTTCCACCTGAGAGATTGGCCACAAAATTTCTAGCAAGTTGTCTGGAGAATTCATATTGCTGGTCTGCATAGGGACGTTGAAGCAAACTTCTGAGAATATATTCCTTTTGCTCATTAAAGGTGGCCACATCGCTGTGAAATACTAATAACACTCTATCAATCTCTGATTGGAGTTCCATTTCTAAAGGGGTGATATTGCGCCCTTGGAGGTGATTAAAAGCTAAGTAAACAAAGTGGCTAATTTCCTCAAAAGTTTCAGCCATGTTTTGGGGCTGGTTTTTCCAGTCCACAAAAATATCTCGGTCTAATAAAATGGCTAAATCGATGTCCTCTGAATTTTGTTTTACGATGAGTTGCGAGCGATCCGTTTCAACATATTTTACAAAATCTCTAACATCGCTTCCGATTTGAAGTCCGTAATGCTTTTCTAGACTTTCTTGAATTTGTTTGAGGACTAACATTTTTCGTCACCCCAATCAGGGCCCTGGGGAATGATACCTTTTTCATTGAGTATTCGTTTTAATCTAAATGATTTAGTGGCGAGCCATTTCTCGTAGAGTTTAATGATTTCCTTGTTGTCATGGAGGCGGCTTTTTAGAGCGAGCTCAGATAAGACTTCCATGAATTTTACAAACGACGAAGAGAGTTCGAAAAAAACATTGAGTTGTTTTTCAGCAGCAATGGAATTCTGTATGGCGCCAGCTCTAGCGTAGGCCTTGCCGCCCATGGCGATAAAATAATCCATATCTAGTGAAGAGCTTTTGATGTTCTCACCAAAAAAACTCGTAGTGAAAAGGGCAAAATCTCCCAAATATTGCATTTTTAAACGTTGCTCAAAAGTGTTTTGCTTAAGGCTCTCAAGCCAAAGAGTGGCTAGTGTGGGTTTGCTAAATTTATTAGTTGCTGTGTCTTCTACTAAGTAATGCTGAGTGTGGATAAATCTCTTAAAAAGATCGGCTAAATAAAGGCTAACGGGGTGATCAATTTCAAGCCCTTGTTTTTTAGAGATACTTTTCACTTCTTCTGAAAAGTACTGACTAAGCT